>JAFAYE010000001.1:1861666-2171944 GCA_019240525.1 Candidatus Eremiobacterota bacterium | reverse complement strand
ACTTCGGTATCGTTGAAGTGGAACATCAGAATACGCTCCAGCCCGATTTCGCGGTCGGCGTCTTCCAGGAAACGATCGACGCCCTCTCTCGAGCCAATCGGATAACCCGACGCCCACGCGTGCGCCGTATCGAGACAGACGCCGAGCTGCGGGTGGGGAATTGCGCGAAGTATGCGGCCCAGCTCTTCGAGCGTTCCGCCCGCGAGATTTCCCGACCCCGCCGAATTCTCGAGCACTAAGAATACCCCCGGTTCGATCGCTCTCAGTGCCGATTGCAGCGCCGTACAAATCGCCGCAAAACCCTCGTCCCGGTCGCGCGCTCCGTACGAGCCGAGATGCGTGTTCACAAAACGCATTCCTCCCCGCGCCGCGACCGCGAGATCGTTTTGAAGCAAATGAAGCGAGCCTTTTGCAATTTTAGGGTCGGCGCTGGCGAAGTTGATGAGATAGGGCGTATGAATCGCGCACGTCTCGATTCCGGCCTCTCCTCGTAGTTGCGCAAATGCGTCGAGCGCCGCGCCGTCCACGGCGACGGTGCGATAGCTGCGAGGATTGGTCGAGAAAACTTGCATCGCGCTCGCGCCGGCGTTCTTGGCGTGCTCCACCGCTTTGACGTAACCGCCAGCGACGTGGACGTGCAGGCCGATGCGCATCGCCGAGCCTCTTAGTTGGCTTCGGCCTTCGCTTCGCTCAAGTTAAACTCGAGCGGGTGTCCGGCTTCCAGCTCGAGCTGCGGCAGATCGTCGAGCGAGCGCAAACCGAACGATTCCAAAAAGAATGGGGTCGTCTGATACTGCATCGGGCGACCTACGACGTCCTTGCGTCCCGCTTCGGCGATGAGCCCACGATCGAACAGCGTGCTGACGACGCTGTCGGAGTTCACCCCCCGGATCGCCTCGATTTCGCCTCGAGTCACGGGCTGCAGATGCGCGACGATGGCGAGCGCCTCCAGCGCCGGAGCCGAGAGCGTGGTTTTCGCGGGAAGTAAATAGGCTTCTACAATTTCTCGCGCGAGCGGTGAGGTCGCAAAGCGATAGCCGCCCGCGACTTCACGCAGCACGATGCCGCGGTCGCTGTACTCGCCCTCGATGTGCTGCAGCACTGCGGCGATTTCGCGCTCTTGCGCGTGCAGTACGGCAGCGAGCTGAGGGATCGAAAGCGGTTCGCCCGCGACGAAGAGCAACGCTTCGACCGGACGCTGCAGATGCAGAATCGCTTCGTCCAGCATGTTTAGGCCGCGCTCTTTGGCGTCGGGAAGAGCCGAATGTCGTCGAACGCTTCCGGCTGCTCGAAGCCTAAGCGCCGTCGCCGAACGAGCTCTAAGATGGCTAAGAACGTCACCACGATGACGTCGCGCGTCATCCCGAGTTCCGCGCAGAGCTCGGAGAAGTATGCCTCTTCTCGTTCTTTGATTCGCCGCATAATGAAGTCCATCGATGCGAGCAATGAGATGCGCTCGCGCGCGATCGAGCGTTTCTCCGGACGCGCCTGTACGAGCATTGCCAGGAACGCTCGCTTGAGTTTTTCCGGATCGATCTCGTACCGCTGGACGATTTCCCCGGCTGGGTCGCCCGACTCTCGATAAAAGAATGCACTCGCCTCGTTTTGGTATCCGCGCAGTTGTTCTCCGAGTTCGCGATACTTTGAATAGGCGATGAGGCGTCGCCGAAGGCGCTCCTCAACCGCTTCGGCCGTCTCGCTCTCGTCCTCGACCAGCTCCCGCGGAATCGGCGGCAAGAGTGCGCGCGACTTCAAAAAGAGCAAGGTGGCCGCAATCACCAGATACTCGGCGGCGATCTCAAAGTCGCGCGCTTGCATTGCGCGCACGTACGCCAAGTACTGCTCGGCGACTGCGGCGAGGGGAACTGTCGCTACGTCGAGCTGTTGCTCCTTGATGAGACTAAGCAGAAGATCGAGCGGGCCGTCGAAGGCATCGAGACGAACGCGAAAAGCGTTGCTCTCCGCCATCCGCTAGGACGATACCGGCTCGGCAGTACGCGTCACCACGTACGGCTCGCCGAAAGCGTCGGGATGCGCTGCGAGAAACTCCAGCGCCAGATCGACGAGGCGCTTTTCGTTTACGTACTTCAGCGTTCGCCGGGCTTGCGCGAGGTCGAACCAACGCGCGTCGTCCACTTCGTGATCGTGGTTCGCGGGGTCGCCCGAAAGGTAACGCATCAGGAAGAACGTCACCGCCTTTCGGTGCTTGGCCTTCCCCACGTAAAACCAATACGCGATTTCATTGAGACGCGTGATGATCTCGGCCCAGCAGCCGGTCTCCTCGTGAACTTCGCGCAGCGCCGCCTGCTCGGTTGATTCGCGCGCCTCGACGTGTCCTTTGGGCAAAGTCCAAATGCGCGGCGGGGCGCCGCGCCCAATCAGCAGGGCATCGTAGCCGGAATCGCGGCGGCGCAGGGTCAAACCACCCGCCGACACCTCGTACTTGACTCGCATGACGCTCCACATCGGGGACAGTGAAGGGGGCCGCTTGCGAGCCCCCAGTTAACTCTATTATAACGTCCCGCCCCAAGAAGGGCTGTCGAAATCGTCGTCCCTAAGGATAGGCGCCGGTCACCGTGTCGGAGGTCGTGATATCGGCCTGCCCGTTGCTCGCTTTTATTAGCGGCAGCTGCTGCAGGTTGTTGGGATAGGAGGCCTCGTACGCCGGGAAATCGACGGCCGCCGCGTAGACCTCATAGGTCTGCTTGGGGCAGATCGACGGCGTCTTCTCTCCTGATTGCGTGAGCGGCCCAATCTCCGGCGGCAACACCACGCGCGCCGGACCGCGTTGATGGGTGACCACCGTATAGAACGTGTTGCTCTGGTGCGATTGGACGCAGATTCCCGTACCGCTTCCGCCCAGAGCCATCACTTCCACTAAGGCCTCCTCGGCGCCGGCGGGTACCGTAATGGCGATCGTGCCGCCCCCGCGGCGATCGGGAGTAAATGAAGGCAGCGCCAGCGCCGGCAGCGGGGCGAGGTCGGTCAGCTGGGCCCCTGCCGCCAAAATGCCGGGCGCTGGAGTCGGGGAGCCGCCGGGATTGGGGCTGGGCGTCGGGTTCTGCGGCGTGTCATAGGCCGGTGGCACCGCAGCATACAGATGGTACGTGCCGACGACCGGTTGCACCGCGAAATCGGTGAACCCGAGCGAATAGCCCTCCCAGCCCAGGCCGATCAACGTTGGTCCCGCCGCTGGAAAGGCCGGCGGTCCCCCGTACCAGAGCTGCGCGTCGGTGCCATAGACCGGCAGATTGAACGCTTGAAAAAGCGGCGTAAAGCCGTTCCCAGGACCGGAGTCCGAGTTACACGGACACAGGCCGTAGCCGAACGCGCCGGTCGTGGAGGCTTTCGGACCGCGGGGCTGCCCCGTCCAATGCGTCTGATTGAGCGTCGACCACGTAACGTGGTTGGTGCCTAGATCGGAGCCGGCGTACTGAACGTCGTTGCCGCTCTCGGTTGAAGTAAGCACGTCGAAGGTCGACGGGCCGATGATGATCGGTACGCTGTAGAGCACGCCGGAGAGTCCGTCGTGCTGGCGCAGCGTCTCGACGGTATTCAGTCCGTACGCGACGCTGACACCGCCGTTATAAGACATCGTCGCGACGCCAACCGCGAATTGCAGCTTGCTGGTGGCTGCCGGATCGTACGACGTCACCGGCGGCTCGGAAGCACCTCCGCTTCCGCACGCCGCCACGATGGCTGCGCCGACGATACCGACCAGCCACGTGCGTATCTGCATGTATTTATTCATAGTGTCACCTGATAGTAGAAGCGAAATGAAATCGGGGCCTCGTTGGGATATGTCAAATAGGGCGCGCTCGAGTGCGCGGAGAGATCGGGCGGGGCATAAGGTGCCGAGCCATAACTGCACGGCGCAGTGCCGCTGGAGAGACCCGTGGTCACCGGTGAGCCGTAGCAGCCGTTGATGACCGGGACGTTATAGAGCTCGTTAAATAAGTTCACGACTTGAAGGCCGAAGACCGATTGGGCGATACTGCGCGTCGGCGGACGATACTCAACGGTCAAGTTGGCGTCCACCCGCGGCGTGGTATAGAAGCCACCGGGCAAACCGCCTTCCGAGATGCCGCGCGTGGCAGCAATATTCGGCTTGGTGCAGGTTCCAGGATCGAGGGGATCGATGTAGCCCGGGGTCTGCGAGTAGATGACCGAGAGGCTCGTATTGGGAACGATGACCGGAATGCCGTTGCAATAGACGGCGGTGTAGTAACCGGCGCCATACGGATAGCCGGAATTCGCGTAAATGACGGGATTGATCCGCCACTTATCGTTCTTCCAGTTGAACGCCGCGTTGAGCTGAAACGGTGAGAGATCGGGCGAGCGATAGACTTCGCCGACGGCGAGCGCCGCCGGCTGCAAGAACGCTCCGGGCGGTTCGTTTCCGAACTGGCTGATGTACGTTGCGCCGATCTGCATCGATATGCCGAGCGGAAGTTCGCGCGTGTAGAGCGTTTCAATCCCCTCGGCTTTTTGAATGCCGAGGTTGGAGTATTGAACGTCGCCATAGACTGGTGCGCCCGTCTGATAGTTGAATCCGATGACTTGGGCGGTTTGCTCGATCACGTTGTAACCCCGCCGGTAAAACGGCGTGATTTTCATTGCCGAGCCGTCATGAAATTCGTGCGCCCAGGAAAGATCGACGTTCGTAAAAGTCGCGCCGACCAGCGGCGCCTCGAGCGTCGAACTGCCGAAGCGATAATCGCGTGTGAGCCAGTACAACTGGTCCGCGTAACTGCTGCAGAGCGAATCCGCGTGCGGTCCGCAGTAGGTGGCCGCTTTTCCAGTCGAGTTGTCGTACGACGGGATTCCATCAAAGGCGTCATATGGAACGCGGCTCACATCGGCACCCAAGAGGCTGGGGAGCGGCATTGCCAGCGTGTGCCCGAAACCCAAGCGAAACGTATCGCGTGAATCAGGCGAGTACGACGTATCGAAATGCGGCTCGTAGAGCCGCTGATGCTCGGCGGCGGGGATCGAGGCAGGCGCGCCGGCCTGCGTGGGAATTTGAAAGTTGTAGCCGTCGAGCCGAATGCCCGCCTCCGCCTTCCAGCGAGCGCTCATGTCGATCGTGTCTTGTACGTAGGTGCCGTACTGCTGCTGAGCGACGGTCGCAACGTCTTCCTCGAACGGAAATCGCACGCCGCCCGGAAACCACGCGCTCAGATAACCGCAACCGTTGTGAAGGTTGAGCTGAGCGCAAAACGCCGGCGAGAAGAAATCTTGCTCAAGGCCAGCCTGGGCATAGGGATTATTGTTCGGGAGCAAGCCCTGGTAGGTATACGGCAACGGCAGCGGCATCAATGGATGTGTTATCCCATAGGTCACGATATACGGCGGCGTTGTGAACGCCGTGTACGACGTGAAGTCATAGCGATTGCCGTACGGAACGACGTACTCGTAGATCGTGCCGTATTTGAGCGTGTTCTTGGTGCCAATCTGCGTCGTGCCGTCAATCTGACCCGCCGTCCGAGTGCCGCCGTAGGGTTGCGCGAAGATGCCCTGCGCCGGCATGATCTGCGACTGCTCGCTGTACGTGCGGAAATAGCGCGTGGTCAGCAAGGTCGATGCGCTGATATTGGCGTCGTATTCGAGCTTATACGCTAAGAAGGGGCTCTGTAGCTCGTCGGGTTGCGATACGAATGCATACGTATTGGGCTGGCCCGGAAAGAGTGGGATCAGATTGTTGCAGGCGAAATTCTGCTGGAGCGAGTTGACGGGGCCGCTGGGACCGATGATGGGATAGGGTGCGCACTTACCCGAGGTCGTACCGCCGGAAATGTACGGCAGGTACTGGAAGCCGCCGTAATCGAGCGTCTGCGTAATCGCCTGACTTTGAATAAAGAACTGCAGGCGCTGGTTTTCATTGGAACCGAAACGGTAAATCAGGTTATCGACGAAGTCGTTCGACTTTAGAAACTGCGGCGCGTAATAGACGAGGTTCGGATCGATGGTGCTCCCCAGGGTCGCCGCGTTGGTTCCCAGGGTTCCCAGTGTGTTAGCGGCCGTGCCGGGGATGCCATACTGAAAGGCGCGGCGCACGCCGATGAAACCAGCGTAGTTCGAGAGTCGTTGCGACGGCAACGCCCAACCCCACTCCAGGCCGAGCTGGTGCAGGTAGGGGTACATCAGCGCCTCGGTGTCGACGTGCAGATAGGTCGGGTAGGTGCCGTTTTTCGCCGTAAACAGAATCAACCCGGTGCCGGTGTCGCCATGGGTGGCGTCGCCCGCTCCGGGAATCAATTGCACGCTGCCGACGCCGTTGAGCAGATTGAAATTGCCGATGTTTTGCAGTGTATTCTGCAAGTTTACCGACGGCGTCGTGTAGTCGATTCCCTCAAACTCGTACGCCGCTTCGAAGGCAAAGCCGCCGCGGATCGAAACCGTACCGGTCTTGTCGATGGTGACGCTAGGAATGCTGCGAAGCAAATCCTCTTCGTTCGCGTTGAAACTCTTGCCCATGACCGTTTGGATTTGCGAGCCGGTCACGGTGTATGTATCGATGGTCATGCCGCGTTGAAAAGCACTGCCAGACGACCTCGCGTGCGTGCTGGCAATAATCTTGAGCGTCTTGGAGAGCGTAACGCTGACGTTCTGCTGCGACCCGTTGAGCACGACCACGGTCGTCGAATACGGCAGATACCCCGTGCGCGTTACGGAGAGCGAGTATGTATCGGGCAGCACGCTCAGGAAGCGAAAGTTCCCTTTTGAATCGCTGATCGTACGGTACGTGCCGCTTGGCGCCTTGACGATCACCTGCGCACCCGCAATCGGTGCGTGAGTACGATCGTCGGTGACGGCGCCCGAAACCAGACCGCCCGTTTCAGCGATGGCTTTAGCCATCGAGAACGCGAGGCAGCAAACGAAGACGATAACCGCCTTACGGTGCCAGGAAGACATGTTCACCTTTCTCATCGCAAATGCCGGCGGTGCCCAGACAAGGAAGCGTGATCTTCGGTTTTTCGCCGCCTTGCATCGGCAGACCGAAAACCTCAAGGCTTCCGCTCGAAGCGTCGAGCGCATAAAAACTCGCGCGATACGGATCGGCGATAAGCGCACCGAGGATGGTCGAAATATGCTCCGACGGGAAGCGCCCCTGCGACGGATTGAATGGCTGCGCGAACTGCGCGGCCGCATCGACCGGTGGCGACGGGGGCGAGCCCGGCGTCGGGGAGCGCAGCGGCCCGAAGTATTGACCTAAGAGCAGCGTCGGCGCGTTAGGAGCAGTAGGCGGCCATTGGCTCGAGTCGATAAAATCGGCCTGCGCCAAGTCGAGTCCCATATCGCTCGGCGGTCGTGCATATGGAAAGCTGATCTTGAAGATGCGTGAGCGCAACGACGAGCTTGCATAGACGTAGAGGGCCGCATTGACGTCGAAGCGCGCTTGCACCAAGGTCGTAAAGCCGGCAGTCTTCGAACCGGGCGCTCCAAAACCGATGGAGACCGCAGCCGTGCTCGATTTCGAGATCGGCGAACGGAGCTCGGTGATCAGTGCGCCGAGGTTATTGAGCAACCAGAGATTTTCGTTGGGATCGTACTCCATGTCGACCAGGTCGGCGCCTGAATCGCCGACTTCCGTGATCGCCGGGGTCAGCTTGAGCGTCAACTTGGCACGCGCCGGAGCCAGCGATACGATTGGCGCGGAAAAGAACCGAATTGCCGTCGTACTCGCGACGGCGACGTTGCCGAACTGATCGGCTGCGATGACGGGCGGCAGACCGAGTCCAGGCCATTCCGTCAAGGTTCGCACCGGCTTGGAAGCCGACGAGAGCGGCAGGCGGTAAACAAAGAGCGTACCGGCGTGATCGACGTACAGCGTGTTGGCCGCCGGCGTCGCGGTAGGCTCGGCGGGCGGCGAAAAAGATTGCGACGACGGCGCGGCCGCGACGCAGCCGCTGATCGCGGTGGCGATCGCAATGCCGACCAGCGCGACGAACGGATTGGAAAACTTTACGTTAAAAAACTTCATCGATCGAGGCTCCCGAAGACCGGTCCGAGACCGCTGCTTGGCTTAGCGTCAAAAAGAAAGAGTGAGAGGCGCGCGCTGTTGTAAAACGGCAGTACGTTGCGCGCGTCGAAACCGTCGATCTGCGACGGAGTCTGCGTACCGATTGGAGCGTTCGCCGGACCGACGTAACCACCGACGTCGGAGACACTCTTCCCCAACGACGCCGTCGTCACGGTCCCGAAAGCTGCGTTTCCGAGCGTTTGAAATTGCGAGTGGGTCGATGCGCGAAAACGGCCGAAACCGGCGTTCGCGACCGTCGTAGAGGCCTCATACAGCGAGATGGCGGCACCGCCAGCGGACGGCTCATCGAACGTGAGCACTCTATAGTGCGGGTAGACGCCCACAACGACCAAGGTGTACTGCTTTCCGCCGGCCAGCGGACTGCTTTTCAGTGGACCAACCTGATAGCCGAGTGTATCGCGTGCGACCAGCGAGAGCGTGCCGGCATTGACCGCTAAGAACGCCGTCATCGCTCCGTATTGGAAGGTAGAGGCGACGGTTTCGCCTCCCGCCTGAAGGTACGCCGCGCCGATATCCTGCGGCGCGCCATTGATTAACGCTTCGAGCGAAGGGGCGCCGTCCACGAATCGCACGCGCGCGCTCGTTGGGAGTGAGGGATTCGAGCTCGAAGCCGAGCTCGATCCGTTACAGCCGGTCAGCGCTACGAGCGAAACGAGCGCGCAAAGACCTGACAGAGAACACGAAGTCATCCATACGTCCTTCATAAACGCTAGCGGAATTTTTGAAAGGGGCGCGCGCCGCATTGCGGCGGCGCGCACCGACGTTATATTACCGAGGTTACTACTGGAGACACGCAGCCTGACTGCCGTTGCCGTTGAGTGCGCTCACGACTGCACTTTCGACCGAGGACGAGAGGGGCGCGTATTCCAGTTTCTTGATGATCGTGTTGGCCTGCGCCGAAACGAGGAACTTGATCAAGGCGGTCTTGTCCGGCACGTGGACGCCGTTGTTTTGCCCGTAGAAGAGCAAGTAACTAACGTCGACGATGGGATAGCTCCCTTTGGGCGGGTTGACGTAATACGAGTTCGGTATGTAGAGCTGGCACCAGGGCGTGCTTGAGCCCAGCGGATTGCCGTCGCTGCCGCCGCCATACGTGATATTCGCCGCGGTCACTTTCGCAAACGCTTTGGCGAGGGTGGCGGAATTCGTCGGATTGATGAAGATCGGGTTCTTGCCCTTCATGCCGTTTTGTAAGTATGCTTGCGAAACTTTTGGATTGGCCGCCTTGACGTAAGCCCCGGCGACGTAACCCGTTGAGTACTTCGTCGATTGAACTCCGGCAAGGATTCCCGGATCGCCGTTTTCACCGACGAAGTTTTGATTGGGATCCCCCGACGAACCGGGACCGGGCCACGTGCTGCTGACTCCGAAGGTCCACGCCGCGCTGCGCGCCGATCCTTGATAAGGATACTGGTTATAGGGCGCCCCCCACGTTTGGTTGCAAACGGTGTTCAGGTGATTTGTGAAGTTATTCGTGGTTCCGGCGCTATCCTGACGGAAGTAAAAGGTGATGGTTTCGGAGGCGCCACCGGTAACCGATTTGCCGTTGTCTGCCGTAATCGCCGGATCGTTCCAATCGCTTACCGTTCCGTTGGCGATAGCGCAATAGCTCCACGTCGAAAGCTTGATCTCGCTAACGTTGGCCTTGAAGTCTTGCGGACGATACCCGTAGACAATATTGCCGCCGATTTGCGGGAATTCGAACGGTTGTCCCCACGTCACGGTGCCTTGTAGACGATTTTGCGCATATGGCGTCGACGAGCCGCAGCATTCCGTCGACGCGAGCGCGACGGCCGTTCCGACGAAGTCGAGCGGATCCTGGCGTCCGCCAAAACCGGTTGCCGCGTCGCCTAATGCGGCGCACGGCCCCGTTGGCGGATATCCTGAGTCTTCGTAACCCTCAAAGGCATGGCGGCCGTCGGTGCTGCTCGTAAGGCAGTAGTAGACGGTGCCCTGGGTCGGTGCCGCGTAGAGGAGTGAGCCCTCACCCGGCGGCGCCTGGGGGTTATTGTAATATCCGACGGGCTGATTTCCTAAGTTATACGCGTATGCCGGGATGTCGGCGCCGCCGGCGTGCAGATCTTGTGGACCGTTATCGTTGTGATGCAGTCGCGAGTGATGCGCCGATGTCGCGGCACCACTCGGAATCGCGGCAATGCCCGAACCGGCACCGCTACCGTTGCACGCGCTAAGCAACATCGCAGGAACGCCGGCAAAAACCAGCGGAGCGAGGAGTCTTCTCATTATCGTTTTCCTTATTGGCGAAAGTGGGCTCTAGGAATGATCCCGGACCGCTCCCGTCCGGAAAGCGATGTGATGACTAGCGCAACGGGCGCATTCAGCCCCGTTGCGTCCCCCGCGATCTTCAGGTGCGGCTCGACCACTCCGTGCGCTGACGATTGGAACGCATCGATAGCGTTGTTGAAATCGTCAGCAACGAAGAGGGTGGAACCGTAGAGTTCGATCGAGGGAAAGTATGGCGTCAGTGGATCGCGCGACGAGTTGCACTCAGGATTCTGCGTAAAAACGCCGGTCAGCGTGAGCGAACGCAAGGGCGGAACGTCGGTAACGCCCCCCGACGCTCCCGCGGAATAGACGTTGGCATGGGCCTGACATGAGGTGGAACTTCCGCTGCCCTGCGTCGTCGTCGTGCCGATAAATATCTCGCCACTCGAATCCAACGCAACGTCGGTGGTGAGACCGAGCTCGAGTCGCGTTGTCGAGTCCCACGGAATGGTGCGCGACGGATTCACAGCGGGATTGTCGGCGTCGGACGCCGGCGCGACGAAGAGTCCGTCGTCCGGTCCGAGCGACGTATGCAACGCTCCGTTCACGTAGAAGTTTCCGCTGCCGTCGATAGCGAGCCCGGTCGGACCGGCGTAGAAGAGCGTCGGCGAAACAAAACCAAATGCATCGAGCGGCGCGGTCGCGCCCTCGCTTTCCGCCGAATAGGTAAGAACCGCGTTGTTGCCGGCATTGCCGTCTACCGCGCTCGCGCCGTAAGTGACGAGATTCCCCGATGGGTCGAAGGCCAGATACGCGGGAAAGATCGTCGTCTTGCTAGTCTTGTCGGCCGTAATGACGGCGACGGGCGAGGCATTGCCTTCGGCGTCCGGGGCGAAGACCGCGATCTCATTGCCTTTGTCGGGCGCTCCACTCGAGGGCGAGAAACCAAACTCGTTATCGAAGTAACCCACGAAAAGGTCACCCTGCGCGTCAACGGCTATACTGCGCGCGTAGAGTTTAGAGCTAAGTTCGAGCGTGCGCTCGGGCGCGGCATCGCCGCTGGCTTTACCGTCGTACTCGGTCACCGTCGCGCCGAGACCGGCAGACGAACCGAAGTTAAGGGCGTAGATCGTGCCGATCGGAGGCGGAGGGGTCTTGCCGCGCAGCGTAAAGTTCGCGCTCGCGCTGATCGATGGTCCGTCGACGGTCGCTGCAATGGTTACCGATGCCGCCTGCGCATTGCCGTCGTATCGCAACGTGATGTTCGAAGTCGGTCTCCCGATGCTGAGCGTCGGCCCGGAACGGCCAGCGGCACGCAGGGCAAAAGCATTCTCCGTGTCGCCCTGTACGGCGAGCGTAATCGGGGATTCAAAGTCGCTGGGACCGACGATTTGCGCGCCGCTTGCGTCAAACGCCTGGAGCGATACTTGTGAGGTTGCCGGCGCGCCGCGCTTCGCGGCGTTCGGTGTGAGTGAAAGCTCGAGCGACGCAATGACGCCGGCCAGAGCGAGCGAAAGCTGATTGGTTATCGGCACGCCGCCGCCGCTGGGGGCTATGTTCGCCTGCACTGTTCCGACCGAGAGAACTGCGCCCGTCGCGCCGGCCGCCTCGTAGGTCGTGACTGCAAAGACGTCTTGACCCGGCGATCCCGAGGCGATGCCCGTGCAGACGAGACCATCGCGACCGGCAGCGCAGTTTTTCGCGTGCGGCGCCGTCTCGATCGTCACCGGGTTGGCCCCGGTGACGCCTTTACCGTCAACCGAAGCTAACTGAATTACCAACGAGCGCGTGTTGACCGAAATGTAATCAGGCCGAATTCGCTGTCGCGCTGCCGACGGAACGGTGACGCTCACCTTGACGTTGACGAGTTTTGGCGACGATCCGCCGGAGCCCTGACCGGGCGAGTTCACGACCGGTCCGTTTGGCAAGCCGCCACCGCTACACGCGGCCAACGCGGCGACGAGCCCAATCGCAATGAATTTGGAGTGGAAGTGTTTCATCGTCTCCCGTTGACCTCGAGAACCGGTTGCTCCGTCCGCGCAGCCGCCGCGATTTGCGACGCTACCGACTCGGCCATGACGCGCAGTTCCGGTACCGCGGTGGCCTCGAAGCGCGAACCTCGGACCGTCGGTCCGACGATCCACAGATTCGCGACCGCATTGCCGGCGGCGTTGATTGCTTCCAGCTTCGGTGTGACGCGCAAGCCCATACCGCGCGCGTCGGGCGAAATGGCGCCGCCAGCGAGCATCGTGCCGATCAGCGGGTCTTGCGCCAACGAGCCAATTCGTCCGACACCCGAACAGTTGACAATCCAGGCCGGCTGAAGGTCGTGCACGTGGCCGTCGCGCGTGCCGATCGTTATTCGGTCGCCGACGCTGCGAAGCAGTTGCCCCGCATAGACGCGAAGGCGGCCCGAACGCGCGTATTCGTCACGCACCGCGTCTACCTCGCGTGGAGCGCGGTGACGATGACGCTCCCAGCGCGTGCGAAGATGCCGTTCGAAACGGCGCTGCTCCCGCACCGGTACGCGCCTCCAGATCGCTTCCGATTCGGGGCGAATGACGTCGATGACCGCGCGCCAATCGAAGCCGCGTCGCTCGGCTTCCTGGAGATGGTAACGAAAACTGCGTAACAATGCCTGGGCGCTGCTGCTATCGAGCGCCGGAACGACGTCGTACGATGCCGCGTCGGCATGCACTTGCGGAAAGCGGCCATGGCGGGAAAGAACGTGCACCCTCCCGCGATGGCCGCACGCTTTGAGCGCGACCAAGACATCCAACGCGGTGAGTCCCGAACCAACCACGAGCACTTCACCGCTGACGGCGCTGTAGTCGAAACGCCACGGATCTGCAACGTAACCTCCGCGCCCGTGCACTTCCCGCGGCAGAAATCCATCGTATGGAAGCGGATTTCCGGTGGCGAGCACAACGGTGCGCGCCATGAAACGTTTGCCGGAGCTCGTATGGAGGATGTAACGCTCTTTCTGCCGGCGTAATGCGGCGACGCGTTCGGTAACGTGAGCGAAGCGAGGGCGCTCGAGCGCTTTGCGGACCGTATCCCCGACGTAATCGCCGTAGAGACGACGTGAAACGAAATCGTGAGGCCCACCGCGAGATCCGAGCCACCGAACGAAGTCATCCGAAACCGCGCTATTGATACTCATCTGCGCCGCCCGCGTATTGAGCAAATGCTCGCGGTGGGCGCTACCGTAGGCGGCGCCTCGCCCGAGCGAGCCGGGTTCGAAGATCGCGAGCGAAAATGCCTGGTTCGCGCGTCGCGCGAGGTTTGCGGCAATCGCACACCCGGTAAATCCGCCACCGACGATCGCGACGTCGAGCTCGCTCATCCGCGCACCAGCTTTGCGGAGGAGAGCACCTCGTCGTAGACGCTGACAACGCTGGTGCATCGGCGGGCGCTCGGGTCGTAGGTAAGGAACTCGCGCAGCGGCCCCGAGTAAACGTGCAACGTGACGGCCGGGCTCCGGTCGGCGCTTCGCACGCTGTGCAAATCGAAGCGCCCCGAGCGAAGATCCATCTCACCGGCCGCGAGAAGGCGGCGTGGGCCCGGTTCGACATGGGCATAGCCGGCCGACTCGCCCGAGTCGAGCCGGTCGAAGTCGCAGACTTCGAGCCGGCCCGAGAGGACCAGCATCCAGCAATGCTGGTCGCCGTGATCGTGGATCGCCGACTCGGCGCCGGCGGCCCAGTTGAGCAGCAGCAGCTCAAAAGTGGAATCCTGATAGGCACAGGTGCGCGTATATCCGCCTGACCGCCGCGGAAGCGACGGCAGGGTGTGCATCTCGGCGGCCGTCGCTCCGAGGAGCGCCGCCATCTCCGAAGCTTCGCGCGCCAAGGGCGCCCGGGCACGAAAATCGGCGATCAGGGTAGATAGCACGAAGAACTCCGCATAAGAAAAGTGACCCGTCTTAATGACTAGGGTCACCTTTCTACGGCCAGGTTCTGCTGAGTCCTGCCTACCCTAGCAAAAAAAGTTGAGGCGCGTCAACTTTTCAAGGAGGCGTGACCGGGGCGGCGGAAATGGCGCGGGCTCCTTCAGGGAGCGGAGAGGGCCCGGCAGACAGCTCCCGCCGGGCCCTCATCTAGCTGCGGAGGCGGCGCTACGATGGCCGCCAGCGCAGATCCGGTTGGCGCGCGGCCCGCGTTTCGTCCACGCGACCCACGGCGGTGGTGATGGGAGCATCGAAGAGCGCTTGCGGATCGCTTTGAGCTTTGCTGACGATTTCGCGCAGCGCGGCCACGAACTCGTCGAGCGTCTCTTTCGATTCAGTTTCGGTCGGTTCCACCATCAAGCATTCTGGAACCAGCAGCGGAAAATACATCGTCGGCGCCATGAAGCCGTAATCGAGCAATGCCTTCGCGATGTCGAGCGCGCGCACGCCGTGCTCTTTTTTGAGTTGTTGTGCGGACACAACGAATTCGTGCCGGCAGTGCTCGGGATACGGCGTTTCCAAAAACTCGGCGACTTTCACCCGCAGATAGTTGGCATTGAGCACCGCGAGCTCCGAAACGCGCTTGAGTCCTTCGGCGCCGTTCGCATACAGATACGCAAGAGCACGTACGGTATGTGCGAAGTTTGACCAGAAGGAGCGCATCGGTCCGATCGACATGGGCCGGTCGAAATCGAGCCGGTAGCTCGAACCGTCGCGCACCACCACGGGAACCGGCAAATAGTCAACGAGGTGCGGCGCAACGCCAAGCGGGCCGTGTCCGGCCCCGCCTCCACCATGCGGAATGGTAAATGTCTTGTGCGTGTTGAGGTGCATCAGATCGAATCCCATGTCGCCCGGCCGCGCGTATCCCATAATTGCGTTGGCATTTGCCCCGTCGTAATACATCAGTCCACCGGCTTCGTGCACGGCCGCGGCGATATCGGCGATCTCGTTCTCAAACAGGCCGAGTGTGTTGGGATTGGTCATCATGCATACGGCCGTGTCGCTCCCGAGCACCTTACGAACCTCGGCCACGTTGACGCGGCCTCGCTCGTCGCTCGGCAGCGAAACCACCTTGAAGCCGCACATTGCCGCCGACGCCGGGTTCGTGCCGTGCGCGGTGTCGGGCACGATGACTTTGTCGCGCGCCGTTTCACCGCGCTTCTTGAAGAATTTCTTCGCGATCAGCAGCGCGCCCAGCTCGGCGTGCGCGCCGGCGGACGGGTTGAGCGAAAAGGCCGCCATTCCGAATAAAGAACTCAACGAGCGCTCCAGCTCGTACATTATTTGCAGGGCTCCCTGCGCGAGCTCGTCGGGAGCGAACGGATGAAGCTCGGCAAATTCGCGCCGGGATGCGATCGCGTCGTTGACTCGCGGATTGTATTTCATCGTGCACGACCCCAGCGGGTAGAATCCGAGATCGATGCCGAACGTGCGTTGAGACAAACGCGTATAGTGACGAACGACCTCGAGCTCGCTGTTATCGGGAAGCGGGAGGTCCTTGCGTAACGAGGCCTGAGGAAGAAATGTTTCGAGCGGCTTTCCTTCCTCGAAATAGCGGTTCGCTCGCCCCTCTTGGCCGAGCTCGAAGATGAGCTTCTCAGACGTGTGCTGGGACATTGAGCACCTCTTCGAGCGCACTTGCGAGCGCATTGACATCACCGCTGGTCGTGAGCTCGGTAGCAGTCATCAAGATGCACGTGCTCAGTTCGGGATAGAATCGCCCGAGATCCAAACCGCCGAGAATGTTTCGCTCGGCCAATCCTGCGAGCACGCTGCCCGCTGGTCGCCCTACGTCGGCGACGAACTCGTTGAAGAATGGTGCCGAATGCTTGAGGCGCACGCCCCGCACGTTAGCCACCGCGCTCGCAAGTTCGCGCGAGCGCGCCAGATTGAGTGCGGCAGCATCGCGAAGTCCCGTCTTTCCCATGAGCGCGAGATAGATCGTCGCGATCAACGCGCAATGCGCCTGATTCGTGCAAATATTCGATGTCGCGCGTTCGCGGCGAATGTGCTGCTCGCGCGCTTGTAGGGTGAGCACGTAGGCGGTGCGCTCGGCGTTGTCGACGGTCTTGCCGACCAACCGGCCGGGAATACGACGCAAGTGATCGTTGGTCGATGCAATGAAGCCGGCATACGGGCCGCCGTATGACTGCGCAATCCCAAAACTTTGCGCTTCACCGGCCACGATCGCGGCGCCCCAGGCACGCGGCGGCGCAAGCGCTGCGAGCGACAGAGCTTCGGCGACGACGGCAATCGGAATGGTTCCGCTGGCATCGATTGTGCTCGCTGCGTTCGATGAAGGCGTATCGACGTTGCCGAAAAAGTTCGGCGATTGAAGCGCGACTGCCGCGAACTCTCCGGTGGCGACCGCCGCGGCAAGTGCGCGATCGTCGGTCACGCCTTCGTCGGTAAACGCAACCTCCTCGATGGCGACGTCGAGTCCGTCGCAGTACGTGCGCAATACCGCGCGGTAGTTCGGGTGGATCGCCCGTGAAACGAGCAGTTTGTGCCGCCCTGTTGCGTTCAACGCCATGATCGCCGCTTCGGCTAGAGCCGTCGCGCCGTCATAAACCGACGCGTTCGCGATCTCCATTCCCGTCAGTAAACAGATGTATGTCTGCCACTCGTAGATGGCTTGAAGATAGCCTTGGGAGACTTCGGCTTGATAGGGGGTGTACGCCGTAAGAAACTCTCCGCGCATCGCCAGCGCCGCGATGGCCGGGGGGGCGTAATGGCGATACGAGCCTGCGCCCAAGAACGACCGGTAGTTCACCGCGGCGTTCTTTTCCGCGAACTGTGCGAAGCGGCGCTGAATCAAATACTCCGGCAGCGCCGGTACGACGTCGAGCTTCGCCGCGAGTGCGATCGGCTCGGGTACGCGTAAGAGAACGTCGAGCGATTCGACGCCGATCGTATCGAGCATTTGCTCGATATCGCGCTTAGTGTGCGGCGCATACATCGCCGAGCAGTTCGCCGCGGCGGCCGTTGCGAACCTCCGACAACCGGACCTATAATGGTACCATGTCTCCGATTGCTCTGCTCGCCCGCGTGACGGCGCTTACCGGTATTCTCTGCCTCGGCGCTTGTAGCAGCAGAGCGACGAGCGATTCGCCCGATATCAGTCTTCCAAACCTGCCGGCGCAGCGCACCGAACCCAAGGTGCAACACGTCCAGCACGTCATCGTCGTCATTCAAGAGAATCGCAGTTTTGACAACCTGTTTGCGACGTTCCCGGGGGCGGACGGAGCCGTCGAAGGAAAGATGTCGAACGGCCGGACCGTTAAACTGAGAAAAATCGGGCTTGCCTATCCGTACGATTTGGGACATTCGTGGCAAGGCTTTCTCGCAGCTTACGACAACGGCAAGATGGACGGCTTTAATTTGGAGGGCGGCGGAGAGCATGGCTATGCCGGGACCGCTCCCTACCAATACGTCGATCCCAAGCAGGTTGCGCCCTACTGGGATCTAGCAAAATCCTACGTGCTGGCCGACCATATGTTCCAGACGCAAGGCAGCGGAAGTTATACCGCGCACCAGGACTTGATTCGCGGCGATACGACGATCAATGCAAACGAAGCGCTGATAGATTTTCCTTCGCATCAACCATGGGGATGCGACTCGCCCTCCGGAACGACCACATCGGTGCTGACGGTCGCTCAAAAGCTTGAGCCCGACGGAGGACCTTTTCCGTGCCTCTCTTACCGCACGCTCCGAGATCTTCTCGACGCCAAGAGCGTCGCGTGGAAGTACTACACGCCTAAAGTGGACGGGTCCACAGGCGCTATCTGGAATGCGTTCGATTCGATCAAGGCCGTACGTTACGGCCCGGAGTGGACGAGCCGGGTTACGACGCCGAGCAGTCTCTTTTTCAAGGACCTCTCCGCAGACCGGTTACCCGCCCTTTCATGGGTCGTTCCCGTGTTGAACAACTCCGATCATCCCGGGCCTCACCCGGACACCGGGCCGTCCTGGGTGGCGAGCATCGTCAATGCCGTCGGTGAAAGCCCGTATTGGAAGAGTACCGCTATCGTTATCGTGTGGGACGATTGGGGAGGATTTTACGACAACGTGGCTCCTCCGTTTCGCGACCGCCGCGGTGGTCTTGGATTTCGCGTGCCGATGCTGGTCGTATCGGCATACGCACGTAAGAGCTACGTATCCCACACGCAATACGAGTTTGGCAGCATTCTACGGTTTATCGAAGACAACTGGGATCTGGGGCGGCTCTGGACAACCGACGTCCGCGCAACGAGCATCGCGAACTGCTTTAATTTCGGGCAAAAGCCGCGAAAATTCGTTCCGATCGCCTCGGAATTTTCTAGAGAATATTTCGAAAGCCAGCCCGCTTCGGATCAACCGGTCGACAACGAATAGTTCCCGCCGAACGCTTTAGTTGGCGGAGATTTTTTCGTATTCCGCGGCGGAAAGGAGACTCTGCGCTTCGTCGGGTTTCGAGAGTCGAAGCTTGAGCAGCCAGCCCGCGCCGTAGGGTTCGCGATTAACAGCGGCGGGATCGCCCTCCAGATCCAGATTGACTTCGACCACTTCGCCGGACATCGGAGTGAAGAGATCCGAGACTGCTTTGACCGACTCGATCACGCCCACGTTCGCGAACTGCGCTATTGTCGAGCCGACACGCGGGAGCTCGACGTAGACGATGTCGCCGAGCGCGTTCTGTGCGTAGTCGGTGACGCCGATCGTCGCCACGTCACCGTCGAGCCGAACCCACTCGTGTTCCTTGCTGAAGAGCAGATCCGCCGGTTGCGCCACGTTTTCTCCTTCCGAGTTACTTAGAGCGCTTGTAAAACGGCATTGCGACCACGGTTGCCTCGTGGCGGCTCCCACGTATTTCGACTTCGAGACGCGTGCCTAGCGAAGAGGCTTCGGGTGCAATCAGCGCCGTTGCGATGTTCTTATTCCCAACCGACGGCGCGATCGATCCGCTCCGAATTGAGCCCGCCACGCGTCCGTCGAACCAAACGGAATACCCCTCCCGCGCGGGCGTGCGGCCGTGCATGATCAGACCGACGATCCTCGAGTATCGGTCGAACTCGAGTTGTTCGCGAAGCGCTTCCTTCCCGACGAACTCGGGCTTTTCGAGTTTGAGCGCCCATTTCAAGCCGGCCTGAACCGGCGTAATCGCTTCGGTGAGCTCGTGTCCGTAGAGCGGCATCCCGGCCTCGAGCCGCAACACGTCGCGCGCGCCCAAGCCGCATGCTTCTAGACCATCGCTTTGATGATCGCGCAAGAGCGCCTTCCAGACTTCGGAGGCGTCTTCGCCCGCGACGAAGAGCTCGAAACCATCTTCGCCGGTGTATCCTGTTCGCGCGATCACGGTGGGGACGCCGTTGACGTGCCCCTCCGCGCAAAAGTAGTACCGGAGCGCTGCGAGATCGACGTCGACGTGCGGTTGGAGCATCTCGACCGAACGCGGCCCCTGAATCGCGATGAGCGCCCGGCGGCCGTGCCGATTCTCCATTTCAACACCGTCGCTCGGAAGCTGCTCGTCGAGAAGTTTCCAGATTTTTTCGGCATTCGACGCGTTGACTACCAGCAGCCAACCCTTTTCGAGCCGATAGAAGATCGTGTCATCGTGCGTGCCACCGGCTTCGTTGCAAAAAATGTTATATCGCGCCTGCATCGGTTTCATCGTGCCGACTGCGTTGATCGTCAATCGATCCGCCCATCGCGCCACGAATTCGCCGGTCAGCCAGAACTGGCCCATGTGCGATAAATCGAACAAACCTGCGCGGTGACGCACCGCGTCGTGCTCCTTGAGGATTCCGGCATATTGCACCGGCATCTCGAACTCCGCAAATGGAACCATTCGCGCGCCGGCACTCACGTGGTCGTCGTGGAGCGCGGTGCGCTTCATCGCTTCAGGGGCTTCTCTTGGGGATAGGTATTGAGAAAGTTGAGTGTGGCGTGCGCAACGATCTTCTCGCCGCTGCGGACGTAGACTTCGCCATAGACGATGCGGCGGCCGGCGCGCAAGACTTTCGCTTCGGCAACGAGATCGTGGGGGGGACCGGCGGGCGCTAAGAAATTGCATTGGAGGGCGACGGTCGTCGTGTCCTGTTCGCGTCCAAAAATCGAGGCCAGCGCAACGTAAAAAACCGTGTCGCAGAGGCTCACGATCGCCCCGCCATGCACGGCACCAGTTCCGTTCGTGATCTCCGGCCGGAACGGCATGCGCATCACCGCTCGGCCGCGCTCCACCTCCTCGAGCCTCAAGTCGAGCAGAGCGACGAAGTTGCTCTTCTCTTTCTCCCACGCGCGGGGTGCGCGCGAATAATCGATTGCCATACTATGCTCCATCTTTCCGTCGCATTAAAACGTATCCCCGCCGGCCGCGAGCATCCGCCGTAAATAGAGCGGCAACGCGAAGAGCCGGCGATGCGTCTGCGCGTCGTAGAAAAAGCTTTCGCCCCGAAGCTCGGAGCAGTAGCGTTCGATCGACTGCGTGTCGAGCGCGGCGAGGTCGACCCGGTCGCTACAGGCCAGAAACGCCCATTCGGTGTCGAAAGCCGGTACGTAGGTTACGAACGAAACAACGTGTTCGTAGTGGCGGCGCAACGTGCGCGCCATCTTGCAATGCAACGCCGCATTAACGACCGCTCCGGTGCTCGCCTGAAGGACGTAGACTCCGCCGTCGCTTAGCCGCGACTTGATGAGCTTGAACACCGCATCGTTGAAGAGCGGACTGCTCGGCGAATCCGCGAGCGGCTCGGTAAGATCGGAGACGATCACGCCGAATCGGCCGTCGTCTTCCTTCATAAACTCGAGCGCGTCGCCGACGATGACGCGCGCGCGAGGATCGTCGAACGCGCCCGCGGCCCATTCGCCCAAGTACTCTCGCGCGAGTTCCACGACTCTCGCATCGATGTCAACCATCGTCGCGCGGGAAACGAAGGGGCTGCGCAAGACCTCCCGCAATGTCGCGCCTTCGCCACCGCCGAGAATCAAAACCTCACGCCGGTCGGCCGAACCGGCCATCGCCGGATGCACGAGTGCCTCGTGGTAAATGGCTTCGTCGGCTTGCGAGCTCTGCGTGTCGCCGTCGATGACGAGCATCTTGCCAAAAACGGGCGAGCGCAGAACGGCAATTTCTTGAAATTCGGAGCGACCCGAATAGTAGACCCGATCGACCGCGTGATGATGCTGCTCGGTCGGCGCGAACTCTTCAACGTACCAGTGCCACGTCTGCGTTTTCGGCATGCCGGCACTAACATTGGCGGCAGAAAACGAGAACCCCGCCGTGAGGCGGGGCTCTCTTATCGTGACCGGATCTCGTCGCTAGCTGAAACAGTTGATCGCGAAATAGATCGGCGTTCCTTTTGGAGGGAGCTCGAAGCCGGACGGCGCTTCGTAAACCGTGATCGTTACCTTGTCACCTTTCACCTGCGCCTGCCCCGGGAAAGCCGTCCACTCTAGTTTGCCGGTTCTACCTTGGCCAAGTACCGCCGCTGCGCACGTCTTGCCGGGGAAGCCTTTTGTATTGGTAATCACGTACTGCAGCACCGGTTTGCCTTTGACCGTAATGGGCTTGATCGTCTGAGTCGTCTGATTGTTCGCCGTGGCGTAGACGATCGTCGTGCCATTCGCCTTGTACGGCGGAAACGCTTGACCTTTGTATTTTCCGATATCGCCGTTCTTGTCGACGGCGTCGGCAAGGTCAATCGTTGCCGAACCCTTTACTGTGTTCTTTCCGATCGAACCCGTGACGGTGAGGTCGTCGTACTTGGCTAAGCTAAAGCTACCACCGGTGGGCGACAGCTTAAAGGCGTCGCACGAGCCCGCGAAGATCCACCAATACTGAGGCGGACTCTTTGCGCAGGTCGTTGAGTGCGACTTTTCATCACCGAATGTCACTGGCGTCATTGGCGCGGAGCCGGTCTGCGAAGCCGGGACGACACCGTGGCCCCCGCATGCCGCTAGCACGCTCGCGGCACCGATCGTCATCAGACCGGTCCGAATCATTGATAACCGCATTGGAATTGTTCTACCTCTCGAGAAAACGCTAAAAGCCGTCTTGAATAAAGAATTTGACGACAGGCGCGCCAAGCCTGCCGAGTTTACTCGCTCTAAACTTGATAATTGCTGATGATAACGGTCAAAAAATCGCGATCACGCGCTCAACACGCGCGCGTCGTGGTCCCGACTGAGCACGTGAGTAAACTCGCCGTCGCTCTTCTCGATACCACGCTTGAACTCGGTGGCCAAGACGCTGGTCGCACACAAAGAACGCGCCGCATGTTCGCAAGCAGCCCAGGGATCGGTATGGTCGCCGCACGTGTAAAAATCCATCGCGGCGTAGCCCTTTTCAGGCCAAGTATGGATCGACAAGTGCGATTCGGCGAGGATGACCGTTCCGGAAACACCCTCGGGCTCAAAGCGATGAAAGGCGCTCTCCATTATGGTAGCGCGCGCCGCGCGTGCGGCGGCGATCATCATCGCGGCAATGCCGTTGATATCTGAAAGCAAGGAGGGGCGACAGCCCGAGAGCTCGCACACGATGTGCCTGCCGAGTGCCTTCAATTTTGTTCAGGTCTCCTTGACCCTTGAGGAATCCCACCTCCGGACTGCATCGGCTGGCGGCTGCGGTGCAGACACGTCCCCGACCTATCGGCGAGCTCCTGCCGGCGCTTTTGAGCGGTGCGCGGGCGGCTCGCCGCGATGGCGCGTACGGGCGCGCCCTCCCTACAACCGTGGCCCTGACGTTAGGACCGGCGCCAATCATACCCCCTACTCCTCCTGCTGTAAAGTCCTTCTGCCGAGCCGGAGATTTGGAGTTAGTGAAGTTGATACTTCACTATCTTGACTATACCTCGGCCGGGGGGTACGCTGGACTACGATTATGGCATTGAAGCTCGAAACTCCGGTGGCGCCTTCCGACCTCATCGAGGAGTACCGGCACGGCTTTCACGACACCGAAAACTACGTCTTTAAGTCGGATAAGGGGCTAACCCGCGAGATCGTCGAGCGCATCAGCGCGATGAAGGACGAACCGGCGTGGATGCGTCAGTTCCGCTTGAAAGCGTACGAGCTTTTCCTTGCCAAGCCGATGCCGACGTGGGGCGACACCGCGTTGCTGAACGAGATCGACTTCGCCGATATCCACTACTTCGTGAAGTCGACCGATCAGACCGAGCGCTCGTGGGACGACGTACCGGAAGACATCAAGCGCACGTTCGATCGTCTGGGCATCCCGGAGGCCGAGCGAAAGTTTCTCTCGGGCGTTTCGGCGCAGTACGAGTCGGAAGTCGTCTATCACAACACGACCAAGGCACTCGACGAGCAGGGCGTCCTCTTCTGCGACATGGATACCGCCGTCAAGCAATATCCCGACATCGTTCAGAAGTATCTGGCGACGGTGATTCCACCGGGCGACAATAAGTTCGCCGCGCTCAACTCCGCGGTGTGGTCGGGAGGCTCGTTCATCTACGTGCCGCCGGGCGTTTCGGTGGCGATGCCGCTTCAGGCCTATTTCCGCATCAATGCGGAGAACATGGGCCAGTTCGAGCGCACGCTCATCATCGCCGACAAGGGCGCGAAGGTGCACTACATCGAGGGCTGCACCGCGCCAAAGTTTTCGACTTCATCGCTTCATTCTGCCGTCGTCGAGCTGGTTGCGCTCGAGGGAGCTTCGATCCGTTATACGACGATTCAGAATTGGTACCGCAATATCTTCAATCTCGTCACGAAGCGCGCGGTCGCGCATGCGAACGCGACCATCGAGTGGGTTGACGGCAACATCGGCTCGCGTCTGACCATGAAGTATCCCGCGATCTATCTGATGGGCGAAGGCGCCCGCGGCGAAGTTCTCTCGATGGCCTTCGCCGGCGAAGGGCAGCATCAAGACGCCGGCGCCAAAGTCATTCACGTTGCGCCGCGCACGACCTCGGTCGTGACCAACAAGAGCGTCAGCGCTCACGGCGGCAAGACGACCTATCGCGGTCTGGTTGAGGTCCATGCCGGAGCAGTCGGCGCGAAGACTCGCGTGCGATGCGACGCGCTCATCATGGACGACGAATCGTCGAGCGACACCAAGCCGACGATGAAGATTCACGAGCAACGTTCGACCGTCGAGCATGAGGCCAGCGTCAGCAAGATCGGCGAAGAGCAACTCTTCTATGCGATGAGTCGCGGCCTCTCCGAAGCCGACGCAGTCGCCATGATCGTCAACGGCTTCTTCGACTTCTTCGTGAAGGAGCTGCCGATGGAGTACGCGATCGAGCTCAACCGCTTGGTCAAGATGGAGATGGAAGGCGCGGTCGGCTAACCCCGACAGCCCCCGGAAATCCGTCGTTGATCCGGTCTCACCCGCGGGCGATCGTCGTTATCGGCATGCATCGCAGTGGAACGAGCGCGGTGGCCCGCGGTCTCGCGGCCTTGGGCGTTTACCTCGGCGATGACTTTCTCGCGGCGCAGCCCGAGAATCCGACGGGTTATTGGGAAGATCGACGGATCGTGGAGCTCAACGAGCGCGTGCTCGCGACGTTGCGCCTTCGTTGGGACGGCGCTCGGCCAATCGATCTGCGCGAGTTCGCCGGATGGCAAATGTGGCGCTTGCGCCGCGAAGCCATCCGCGATCTGCGGCGGCGCTTTCTCCCGCACCCCATCTGGGGGTTCAAAGATCCGCGCACGATTCGGTTACTGCCGTTTTGGCGACGCGTCTTAGGCGAAGCCGGCGCCGACGATGCCTATCTGCTGGTGATTCGCAACCCCGCGAGCATTGCGGCATCGCTGCACGTGCGTCAAGGGACTGACGCCGAGACCGCCCAACGGCTGTGGTTGATCAACATGGTGCCGTTCCTTCACGAGGTCGCCGACAGGCCGCTCGTCGTCGTGGATTACGACGCTCTCATGCGTGACCCGCGCGAACAACTCGAGCGAATCGCGCAGAGACTGCAATTACCAAGGGCCGACGATGCGGAGATCGATCGTTTTGCGAACGAGTTCCTGAACGCCGGCCTTCGTCACACGGTTTTTTCGCTGAGCGATATCGATGCCCGAACCGAGGCTGGACGGCTCACGCGCACGGCATTTTTTTCGCTCGCCGAATTAGCAAACGATCGCAGTGTTCCCGACGCATCGTTCTGGCAGACGTGGCGCGACATCGCTTCTCGCCTCCGTTCGGGATGACAGCGTTCGCGGGCGTAGAACTGCATTCGCGTGGCTAAACATCGTGTAGGCAGCGTATCGGAAATTCCGCCGGGAACGACTCGGCGCGTCGTCGTTGATTCGACCGAACTTCTGCTCTGCAACGTCGACGGCTCGTTTTACGCGATCGAAGACGTCTGCACGCACGACGGCGGACCGCTCGATCAAGGACAGCTCGAAGGCGATCGCATCGTCTGTCCCCGTCACGGCGCGACCTTCGACGTGCGCACCGGCGACGCGCTCACCCTTCCCGCGGTACTGCCGGTGATGACCTTCGAGGTGAGCCGCGAAGGCGACGATATCTTCGTCGACGCCTGAAGCCGCGTGAAAGCTTTTGCGCGCATTCTCGCGGCGGTGCTCGCGCTGATCGCGTGCGCGCTCCTGGTTTACCTTGGAAACATCGCCTTTGGCATGGGCACGCACGCGCGTTATGACGGTACCGTCTCCGGCCTGCGCGTTCGCGCCGCGGTCGAAGTTCTGCGAGACGATCGCGGCATTCCGCATATCATCGCGCGCGACGATAGGGACCTCTTCTTCGCACAGGGCTACGTCGAAGCTTCCGACCGCCTCTTTCAGATGGACCTGCTGCGCCGGTTTACCCTCGGCAAGCTCGCGGAGGTCTTCGGCGCGGCGTCGCTTGCCACCGACGAAGAGCAGCGCGCCATTCCGGTAGGTTCGATGGTTGCACGGCAGTGGCAGCGACTCGACGATCGTTCACGTGACGCGCTCGCGGCCTTTAGTGAGGGCGTCAATGCCGCTATGCAACGCGAGCCGTTGCCGGTCGAGTTCCGAATCCTGGGCTATCGACCGAGTCTCTGGACGCCGCAAGATTCCCTGGCGGTTGGAATGGCGACCGTCCTCGATCTCACCGACGATTGGAATGCCGTTGCCCCACGCGATGCCGCCTATCGCCGCGGCGGATTGCATCGGCTCGAAAGACTCTTTCCACTGACCGATCCGTGTTACGACGCGCCGGTCATGGCCGGACTTCGCGGAATAGGACCGGGACCGCGGTGCAATCGTCGTTCGGTCACGTTCGCCGCGCTTGCCGATTCGCGCGTCCCGACTGGTAGTAATGAATGGGTCGCCGGTGCCGACCGTTCCCGCACCAATCGCGCGCTGCTCGCCAACGATCCGCATCTCGGCCTCGGCATTCCGGGCGTTTGGTACCTGATCGACCTTCAATCGCCCGGCTATCACGTCGCGGGTGCGTCGCTGCCCGGGCTTCCGGCAGTCGTGCTCGGTCATAACGAGCACCTCGCGTGGGGCGTAACCGCCGGCACGGTCGCCTCCCTCTCGGTCTTTCGCCCGCCAGGGCACCTTAATCCGCGCGGCTGGGAAAGCGAGCGTTTCGCGGTCCGCTTTCGCCCCGACGTCGTCGAGCGATACTACCGAACTCCACGCGAGTTCGGCGTGGTGACGAGCGACAAGCGTTTCGTGTTAGTGCGCTGGAACGCGTACGATGCTCCGTTCTCAGCAGCACAGAACTTCATCGCGCTCGATCGTGCAGCTTCGATCGAAGCAGCAACCCGAGCGCTCTCGACCTTCCCCGGTCCGACATTAAACTTCGTTCTGGCCGATACGACCGGCCGCGCTGCGTACGTCCTTGCCGGACAAATCCCGAACGACCCGGTGCGTGCACGCTGGTTCCATCGACCCGCCGATCTTGCCAACCGGTATGCGATGATTCCGTTCGCGCGGCTTCCGAAGGTCGCTCCGTCGCGCAGCGCGGTTCTTTGGACGGCCAACAATAAAATGTATGGCGACGGGTATCCGCTGCAACTCAGTCCGCAGTTCGCACCGCCTTATCGGGCCTATCGTATCGCCCAGCTGCTACGTGCGCGGCCGCAATACGATCTTCCCTATTTCGAGCAGATGCAGATGGACGCGCTCTCGTTGCCCGAGCGCGAGCTCGCGCATGCGCTCGCGCCGGCAGTTCGCAAGCTCGATGCGAATCTTGGCGACCAGTTCGCGACGTGGAACGGCGAGATGACCGGCGACTCGCAAACCGCGGCCGTCGTCGTTGCGTTGCGATTGCGCTTGACCCAAAAGCATAACGGTCGCATGCCGGCCGTCGTCGCCAACGCGCCGCGCATTCACGACCTTTCGCGCGCCGCGTTGTCATCGCCGGCCCCCTGGGCGATCGCCGGCGCGGTTCGCGTATCGCATCCCCTGGCAAAGATTGGCATGAGCTTCTTGAACGGCACTCTGCTGCCGGGATACGGCGATGCTTTCACCTTGCACGTACAGACATCGGGCTATTCTCAGAGCTTCCGCGCCGTCTGGGAAGTCGGAGACTGGAATGCCGGCGGCATTACCTTGCCGCAGGGCGAATCGGGCGAACCGGCATCGGGGCACTACACCGATCAGGCGCAGGCGTGGGTGTCGGGACGCCTCCGGTCACTGCCCTTCGGCGGGGCGGCCGTACACCACGCCGCCATCGCGCGCGAAATCCTCGCACCGTAAATGCGGGCGGCGCGCACGGTGCGAGTCCGGCCCGCGCGGGAGAACGATGCACGCGCGATCGCCTCGCTCATGGCCCAGCTCGGATACCGAGTGCCGCCCGAAGAAGTCGCCAAACGCTTACGCGAGCGCTCGGCGCGACGCGAAGTTTTCGTCGCTGTCGACGAGGCGGTCGCGAGCGATCCGATTGGGTGGGCCGCAGTTTCCACCGACGACCCGTTCGTCGAGGGCTTCGGCGCAGAGTTAGAGGGTTTGGTCGTCGCGGAATGCGCGCGAAGTCATGGCGTCGGGGCGTGTTTAATCGAAGCCGCGGAAGTGTGGGCGCGCGAACGCGGCTGTGCGCAAATGCGCGTTCGATCGAACGTCGTTCGAAAGCGCGCGCTCGGATTCTATCAACGGCACGGCTACTCGGCGATAAAAGCGCAGAATCGTTTGATCAAACCGCTCGGCACGACGTGCGAGTAGCGATTCGTCGCGTCGAGGGAGCGGCCGCCTTCCGCCGGCTTGCGCGGCTCCTCGCGGAGTATGAAACGGATCTGCCGCGGGAACTACGTCACGGCTCGGTGCCCGACTCAGAAGAACTCGAACGAGCCTATCACGGCGAAAATGCCGCATTCCTAGCTGTCAACAACGGCGAGCCCGTTGGCTGCGTCGCGGTGACTCGCCGAGACGATCGAACGGCAGTGTTGTTGCGTCTCTTCGTTACTCCCAAGTACCGCGGTGTGGGTGTGGCGCGAGCGCTCGTTACCGCAGTGATTCGCTATGCGCGCGAACGAGGCTACGAGCGGATCCTCTTGGACACGCACAAGGATCAGCTCGCAGCGGCCTACCGGCTCTATCGCTCACTTGGTTTCGTAGAACGGCCGCCGTTCGGTGCCGTCGACTACGCGTGTCCGACATACATGGAGCTGATTCTTTTCGAAATAAACGCGGAAGGGTAAGCCGACGATCGGATTTGAACCGATAACCTATCGCTTACGAAGCGATTGCTCTACCGTTGAGCTACGTCGGCATCGAATGCATCGGCCGAGCCGCCGGTGGTTCCGCGACGCCTGGCGAAGCCCTTTTTAAGGCTTCTCCGGCGAGTCGTGAAAGGTGCCGCGCCGCGCGCTTTCGTCGAGCTCGAGGTCATCGAGAAAATAGTACACGATCTTTCGATCGTCGAACCCAATCTTCGCCAGCGAGCGTCCGCCGATTTCGACCACCTCGTGCACGTGACCGGTTCGCCCGGCATAGTCGTAGTTCACCGAGCTGTAGCTGGGATCGTTGGGCTTGGGATGCGGCGTCGCTTTGACGCCGCGTAGCGGCGTGCGGTGTCGGTGCATCCGGCGAGGTTCGACGAGCCTTCGTGCGAAGCTTCGCTGTATGATCATCGAGTATCGGGGTAAACGGCCGAAAATCGATCCCTCGGCCTTCGTCGCGCCCAATGCGGTGCTAATCGGCGACGTCGAAGTGGGCCCCGCATCGAGCATTTGGTTCGGCGTGGTTCTGCGCGGGGACAACGGGCCGATTCGGATCGGAGCTCGCACGTCGATTCAAGACAATGCCGTGGTGCACGTGAGTGAAGACGGCGGCACGTACGTCGGCGACGACGTGACGGTCGGCCACTGCGCGGTCATGGAGGATTGCCGTATCGAGGCGCACGCGCTCATCGGAAGCAATGCGACCTTGCTCAATGGATGCACCGTCGGGGAGGCCGCTTTGATCGCCGCCGGAAGCGTCGTTGGACAGAACGCCGCGATTCCGCCGCGCGTCGTCGCCGCCGGAGCGCCGGCAACGGTCAAGAAGCCGCTCGAAGGCGAGGCTGCTTCATGGATCGAGATTGCGGCCGATGAGTACGTTAAGCTCTCGCGGCGATATTTAGCTCAGAGTATCGGTGCTATGCCGGATGCAAGGTCGTCCACAGCAGAATCGCGTTGAGCGAAACAATCGCCAGGGCGGCGCCCATGGCGAGTACGGTGACCCACGGCCGGCTGACCATCGCTCCCATCGTCTTTCGGTGACCGCTGAGCAGCACGAGCGCAATGACCGGTACCGGAAGCACGAAGCTCAAGATTACCTGACTGATGACGAGGGTTTGGGTAACGTTCAGACCGAGCGCAACGACGGCCACCGCCGGCAGCATCGTAATGAGGCGACGCAGCCAAAGCGGCACCGTGAACCCCACGAAACTCTGCATGATGACTTGCCCGGCCATGGTGCCGACGACCGAGCTGGAAATACCCGAAGCCATGAGGGATATCAGGAAGATTACCACCGCGAGATTTCCCAATAGCGGCGTCAACGTTCGATAGGCGGTGAAAATGTCGGCAACTTCGGAATGCCCTGTCGAATGGAAAACCGCCGCCGCCATGTACATCATCGCACAATTCACTAAGCCCGCGATGCCCAACGCGATCGCAACGTCGAGATAGGCGAAACGTACGATCGGCCCTACGTGCGACTCGCCTCGCGGCACGATGCGGTCCTGCGTAAGTGCGGAATGCAAATAAATGGTATGCGGCATCACGGTCGCGCCGACGATGCCCACCGCCAGGAGAACGCTCGACGACGATCCCAGCCACGGCACGACGGAGTGGTAGAGCACCTGGTGCCAATCGGGCTTGGATAACACGGTCTCGACAACGTAGCAGACGGCTATTACGCCGACGAGCGAACCGATCAGCGTTTCCATCGTCCGAAAACCGTAACGATGCAGCGCCAAAACCAGATACGTGATGATGCCCGTGAGAATCGCGCCGATAAGCATTGGAATGTGAAAAAGCAGATAGAACCCGATAATCGCGCCGAGGAACTCGGCGAGGTCCGTCGCCATCGCACCGAACTCGCTGACGATCCACATGCCAACGGCCACCGGCCTGGGCGCGTTTGCGCGTGAGAGCTCCGCGAGATTCTTCCCCGTGACGATACCGAGCTTCGCCGAAAGCCCTTGAAAGAGCATCGCCATGAGGTTGGCCAGCACGACGACCCAGAGCAGACGATAACCGAAGCCCGCTCCGCCTTGAATATTGGTCGCAAAGTTTCCGGGATCCATGTATGCGACCGAGGCGACGAACGCCGGGCCGGTAAACGGAAGCAGCGCGCGCCAACCACGGCGCGTGCCTGCGAGCACCTCGTGGGCCGCGGCCACGACCCGCGGGCTGCTCGACCCTACGCCGTAGCTATCTTGCAATGCGCACCATCGCCGCATGCGAGCGAAGTATTCCGATAACGCGCTTTCCGCGCCGGACGAAAATCCGCGCGCGCTCGCAGCGCTCGACGCGCAAGCTGGAACCGGGAAGAAGACCGTCGGCCGCCAGTGCCGCGACCGCATTTTCGTCGCGATCGTCCAGACTGACCACGCGCCCGCTTTGGCCGACCGGCAGCGAGACCAAGGTCGGCAGCGGCATGCTTCGCGCGTCGGCGTCGCCGTATGGAATCGGATGGCCGTGCGGATCGCGCTGCGGGCGGCCTAACAGCACGGCGATGCGCATCGCCAGATCGTCCGATATAACGTGCTCGATCCGCTCGGCTTCGGGATGGACCCGTTCCAACGGGATGCCGAGCGCGCAGTGGAGGAAGGTTTCGAGCACGCGGTGGCGGCGCACCATCGCGACGGCCAGCTTTTCGCCTCGCGCACTTAAGCGCAGCGGTTGAGACGCGGAGCACTCGCGCTCGAGTAAGCCTTGCTGCTCGAGCAGACGTTTGGCTTTGCTGACGGAGACGCGGCTGACGTTCAGATACCGTGCCAGCGCTGCCGCGCGAACCGGCCCCAGTGTACCCAGCTGATAAATCGCCTTGACATAGTCTTCACGTGCGCGCGCGGGCGACCGGTCGGAGCCCACCGCCAGAAGCTTGTTCCGACTGTTAACCATGGCTAACGCTAACCATGGTTAACACGGTTAGGACGTGGCGACCGGCCTTCCTGCTAAGGTCTAAGCGGCCGGGAAGTGTGAGGCGTCGCCGTACGGCAAGAACAACGTGTATTCGCGTTGGAAACGCAGCTTGACCATTCCCGTCGGTCCGTTGCGATGCTTGGCGATGATGAACTCCGTGAGATCGGGTTCGGGCGTTTCGGGATTGTAGTACCCGTCGCGATAGAGAAACGCGACGACGTCGGCTTCCGCTTCGAGGCTGCCGCTGTCGCGCAGATCCGCGAGCATCGGTCGCTTTTCGCTGCGAAGCTCTACGCCGCGATTGAGCTGTGCGAGCGCAATGATCGGGACTTCGAGATCTTTCGCCGTTATTTTCAAGGAGCGGCAGATCTCGGAGAGTTCTTCGTTGCGGTTCGCGCCGCGCGCGAGCGCCCCGGGACGCACGAGTTGCAAATAGTCGATGAAGATTGCCCCGAGGCCCGCGGTCGACTTTAAGCGACGGCATCGACTGCGCACGTCGCCGATGGTCAGCGCTCCGACGTCATCGAGGTAAATTGGCAGATCGTTGACGTCGCCCATCGCACGCGAGATTTCTTCCCACTGATGCTGCTTGATGTTTCCGCGCCGCATGTCGTTCATCGAAATGCGCGCCTCGGAGCAAATCAGGCGCTCGATCAGCTCGCTGTTGGACATTTCAAGCGAAAAGAACGCGACCGGAGCGCCCTCGTCGCGCGCCGCAGCCACCGCCATGTTCAGCGCGAAGGATGTCTTGCCCATGCCGGGCCGGCCGGCGATGATGATGAAGTTGCCCGGCTGAAAGCCGGTCGTCATGGCATCGATGTCGTGAAACCCGGCGGTCAGACCGGTTCGGTCGCCGCGCGAGTGATACCGGCGGTCGATGTTATCGAAGACCTTCTTCATCAGCCGGTTCACCGGCATGAAATCGCTGACGCCTCGCCGTTCGCCGATCTTATAGACGATTTGCTCGGAGCGATCGAGCGCCGCCGGAACGTCTTCTTCACCTTCGAAGCCGAGCTGCGTGATCTCGGTGCCCGCGTGGATGAGGGCCCGCAGAACCGCCTTCTCTCGCACGATCGTCGCATGGTAGCGCGCCGACGCTGCCGTCTGCACCGTATCCATCAGCGCACTGACGTACGAAAGACCTCCAACGCGCTCGAGCGCGCCGCGGCGGCGAAGCTCTTCGGCGAGTGCGATCTTGTCAAGCGGCTCGCCTCGCTCGTACAGATCGCAGAGCGCCGTAAAAATCGTTTCGTGCACGTGGGCGTAGAAATCGCTGGGTCGCACGATCTCGCCGACCGCGGCGAGCATCTCGCGATCCACGAGAACCGAACCGATAACCGCCATCTCCGCCTCGAGATTCTGCGGCGGAAGGCGATCGATGGGAGCCGGAAGTGGTTGTGCGGTCATTGGCGTCGAGCCGCTGTCCTGCGCTTGAGCGGTGAACGCCTTGTGGGGCGCTTGTGCATAGATGCGAATTTAGGCGAGCAGTGTGCCAGACGTGGTGGCACACTGCCGATATCACGCTCGTGAGCCGCGGCGGCGCTTTCTCGGTAAGTCGCGTAACACTTGCTCGACGTTGGCAATCGGGACGACCTCGAGCCCTGCCAGTGCAACGTCGACCTCACGCGCGTTTTCTTTCGGCAACACCACCCGGTGCATGCCTGCCTGGCGCGCGGCATAAAGCTTTTCCACGATGCCGCCGACGGCGCGCACTTTACCTTGGATCGACAACTCGCCGGTGACGGCAAGATCTTGCGGCAGCGGCGTCTTGGTTACGGCTGAGTAGAGCGCGAGGAAGATCGCCAAGCCGGCCGAGGGCCCGTCGATGTTTCCACCGCCGACGACGTTGATGTGCAGATCGTAGTCGCGCGTGTCGGTGCCCGTTATCGCGCGCAGCACGCTGGTCGCATTGAAAACGGAATCCTTTGCCATCGAGCCGGCAGTATCGTTGAAGCGAATCGTTCCCTTTCCCGGCTGCATCGCCGGAAAGGCGACTGCCTCGATCTCGATGATGCTTCCCAAATGATGCAAGACTCCCAAGCCAAAGCTCTTGCCGATTTCCCGCGTCGCGCGTCCTTTGACCAGAGTGTGCTGCACGAGCCTGCTGGCCTGAACGACGGCGCGAACGTCGTCTTCAACGATCGCCGGATCCTTCGTCATTCCGGCCGCCTTGACGGGATAGATTCGATAGAGCGCCTGCCCATAGGCATCGGCGACGATTTGAACCGCTTTGCGCCCCTCGATGGTATACGACGCGATCAGTTTGGCAACGCCGCGCGCCGCCTTCGCGCCAAGCCGCTTGATAGCCCCCACCACGATCGTCAGAATCTGGTGTTGCGTGAGCGGGGAGAAGAAAATCTCGGCGCATCGCGATCGGATCGCCGGGTCGATGTCGTCGGGCTCGCGGGTCGTCGCGCCGATAAGAATGAAATCGGCCGGTGCACCTTCGCGAAAGAGGCGCTTGACGTATTCGGGAACGTTCGGAGCGGTTTCATCGTAGTACGACGACTCGAAGGTCACGCGTTTGTCCTCGAGCACCTTGAGCAAACGCGATTGGAGAGCCGCGTCCATTTCGCCGATCTCGTCAATAAAAAGCACGCCGCCGTGTGCGCGAGTCACCAGTCCGAGCTTGGGTTCGGGCACGCCTGCGTCGGCAAACTCGCGACGGCTCCCCTGATAAATCGGATCGTGGACGCTGCCCAAAAGCGGATTCACGGTCTCGCGCGGATCCCAGCGCAAGGTTGTGCCGCTGGCCTCGACAAACGGCGCGTCTTTGGCAAAGGGCGTATAGGGGCGCGATTTTGCCACGTCGAGAACGAGCCGTGCAACGGTCGTCTTTCCGACACCAGGCGGGCCGTAGAGAATCGCATGCTGCGGATAGGGCGAGCTCATCTTGGCGAGCAACGCGTGAATCGCGGCATCTTGCCCGACGACGTCACGCAACGCTTGCGGACGAAGCTGCTGGAGAGCCGAAGCCGCGAGCGTGCGCTGCGAAAGGGCGTGCAGCTCCTCGAGCTTGGCCTGCGACGAGGGCGTTTCGGGGCCGCCCGTCTCACGCAGCGCTTCCAGCCGCAGATCCTTGACATACTCGTGATGCCGTTCGGCCATCTTTTCGTTGACGCGCCGCTCAATTGAGTCTTCGGCGTGGCGCAGCGCGATAACGTCCGCCATGGCCTCTTCGATCTCGGCCAAAACTTTGCGCTGCTGCGGACGCGTCGTGGCACGCTCGAGCGTGGGATCTTCCAGCACGAGGCGCTGCAATCCACAGAGCCGATCCGGAAGGTTCTGCGAGCGCATCATTTTGAGCGCGTTGACCTTTCCGGCTCGCAGAACGACTTTGTCCTGTCCGAGAACCGATCCGAGCATCGCGTAGAGCGCGCTGACGTAACGGCTGAGCTCGTCTTCGACGCCGAACTTGCGCCGAAAGCGCGTCGCGTAGGTCTGCGGTGCGTTTGCCACGGCGCTTACGCCGGCACGACCTCGACGGCGGCCTTCGCGACGACGTTCTTATGCAGCTTAATCTCGACCGAATAGGCGCCCAACGTCTTGATTTGCCGTTCGAGCTCGATCTTGTGCTTGTCGATGGCAATCGAGAGCGAGGCGGCAATCGCGGCGGCAACGTCGGCGTTGGTGACGGCGCCGAAAAGCTTTCCGTTCTCGCCTGCTTTTGCCCGCACGCTGAGCTTGGCGGATTCCAAACGCGCGGCGAGCGCCCGCGCGTCGGCGAGTTCTTGATCTTCGCGTCGTTGATGCGCTTTCTGCTGCGCATCGAGCTGCGCGAGTGCGCCTTTGTCGGCCTCACCGGCGAGCTTGCGCGGCAAAAGGAAATTACGCGCGTAGCCGTCCGCGACGTCCACGACGTCGCCTCGCTTTCCCAGCGCCTTGACGTCGCTGTACAGCACGAGCTTCACCCTCTCGTCCTCGCGTTACTCGGACGTGAAGGGCAGAAACGCAATGAGCCGCGCGCGCTTGACGGCGGTCGTCAACATGCGCTGATGTTTCGCGCAGCAGCCGGAAATGCGCCGCGGAACGATCTTACCGCGTTCCGATACGAACTTCTTGAGGCGGGGAACGTCGCGATAGTTAACCGCGATGGCGCGCTCGGTGCAAAAACTGCACGGCTTTCGTTTGGGGCGCCGGTCTTTGACGGCGCGCTTGACCTTGACTTTGGTTGCCATGATATCCTCTCGACTAGGTGGTTGGCGGTCTCGTCTTCGGCACGAAGGCGGACCCTAGCCAGGTGACGCAACGATTCCGCGCCACCACCGGCACGAAGCCGGATTTTTCAGGTACCGGTCGTTCGCCGGTCGTTCGCGGGTCGTTCGAGTGACTCCCTGCGACAAATACCTCAGGAACGAGGGCTTGCTTCGGCAGGCTCTTTGAGGTCTGGCCGAAAAACCGCTCGGTGATGGAGCGATTCGCTAGATACGGCACCGGAATGGGCCTGGGGCTTATTCACATCGGCGCTCTGTGCGCGTTCATACCAGCTTTCTTTCGACTCTCCGATCTGGCCGTGGTTGCGGTACTCTCGTATTGCACCGGCGCGTTGGGCGTGACGCTCTGCTATCATCGCGTGCTGACGCATCGAAGTTTGCGTTTGCGAAAGCCCGTTGAATATTTGTTGGCGCTCTTCGGAACGCTCGCACTCCAGGGCGATCCGATTCGTTGGGTCGCGGTCCATCGCAAGCATCATGCTCACGCCGATCACGATGGCGATCCGCACAGCATCGAGTTAGGTTTTAAATGGGCCCACGTCGATTGGCTCTACCGCCATAACATCGCCTATCCGACCGAAGAGGAGATCGCGCGCTACGCACCCGATCTGCGTGCCGATCCTTTCTACCGCGCGCTGGCACGTTTTGCGTTGCCGCTTCAGCTCGCGCTCGGAGTTCTGCTCTTCCTTCTCGGCGGCTGGGCCTGGGTTGTCTGGGGAGTCTTCGTGCGGCTCGTAGTGAGTTACCACACGACGTGGTTTGTCAATAGCGCCGCCCACATGCTGGGATACCGCACCTACCGCACGAGCGACCGCTCGACCAACTGCTGGTGGGTGGCCATCATGACGTTTGGAGAAGGCTGGCACAATAACCATCACGCCTTCCCGTTTTCGGCGCGCCACGGCTTGCGCTGGTTTGAGGTCGACATGACCTGGTGGCACGTCCGCATCCTTCAGTTCTTGCATCTAGCCGACCGCATCAGAATACCGAGCGAGGTCATGCGGCGCCGGCTGGCGTATGACGCCCCATGAAACAAGCTCGCGATCGTTACGAGCGGCCCGATTTCCAAGAACACCCGCTCGGCGCCGAGGTAACGGCCTACGTGACCACGCCTCTGCGAATTCCGAAGGCGTAAGCGCAGACCGTCACCGGCCTCGTCTCGCGGCTACGCGCCGTCGGACGGGAGCGCTATCACGACAAGCATCCCTTCCACGAGCAACTCGTTGCGGGAACGCTCTCGCGCGCCCAGCTTCAGGCATGGGTAGCGAATCGCTATTACTACCAGAAGCAGATCCCGGTGAAGGACGCGGCCATCCTCGCGAATCTTCCATCGCCGGCCTATCGGCGCGTTTGGCTTTCGCGAATCGTCGATCACGACGGCGAGGACGATGATTGCGGGGGGACGGCTTCGTGGATCGCACTTGCGCGCGCGGTCGGACTCGATGCCGAGTACGTGCGCTCCGAGGGCGGGGTTGCGGCGGGAACGCGCTTCGCGGTCGATGCCTACGTCACGTTTGCGCGTTCGCGGCCATGGATCGAGGCCGTTGCCTCGTCGCTGACTGAGCTCTTCGGTCCGCCCGTTATGGAGCGGCGCGTCGCGGCCATCCTCGAAAAATATCCGTGGATCGATCCGGCCGGCCTCGAATACTTCGAACGACGTATTCCGTTGGCGCGACGCGATGGCGATGCGGCTTTGACGTGGGTTCTCAAAGAAGCCACGACGCCGGAAATCGAAGATCGTTGCGTTGCGGCACTGCGTTTCAAGTGTGATGTTCTCTGGTCGATCCTCGATTCGACTGCCCTCGCCTGCGGCGTCTTCAAATGAACGCCGAATGCCAACCCAAGCTCGGCAAAGGCGTCAAGCTTCATCGCGATCGTGAGGGGACGGTCATGCTCCTCGTGCCTGAGGGCGCGCTGACGCTCAATCGCGTGGCGGCGGTCGCCCTCGAGCTCGTCGACGGAAAACGAACGCTGGCGCAAATCGTCGACGCCGTCGTCGAGCGCTTCGAGGTCGAACCAGCGCGCGCTCGCGAGGACCTCGGCGGCCTTTTTGACCGCCTGTCGGAACGACGATTCGTCCTTCGAGAAGCAGACGCGGATGGGTAAACCGCTATCGTTGCTCTGCGAGCTGACGTATCGCTGCAATTTGCAGTGCCCATATTGCTATAATCCCGTCGCGCTTGCGTCGTATCGCGACGAACTCTCGACTGATCAATGGTGCGCTGTGGTAAGCGATGCCGCCGATCTCGGCGTTGTGCAAGCGCACTTCTCCGGCGGGGAGCCAACCTTGCGCCGCGATCTTCCGGTACTCGTCGATGCGGCTTCGCGCGCCGGACTTTATACCAATTTGATCACGCAAGGCACGTTTCTCAACGATGTGCTGCTCGACGAACTCCTCGGCAATGGCCTCGATCATATTCAAATCAGCATTCAAGCGCCCCAAGCGGAGCTTGCCGACCGCATCGCCGGCGCCTGCGTTCACGAAAAGAAGCTCGACACGCTGCGGCGCGTTCGCGAACGTGACGTGGCGCTCACCCTGAACTGCGTCCTGCATCGCGGCAACCACGATTCGCTGACCGAGACGATCGAACTCGCGGAGGAGCTGCGCGTCGAGCGCTTGGAGCTTGCCAACGTTCAGTTTTACGGCTGGGCCTATCGCAACCGCAGCGCGCTGATGCCGTCTCTCGACCAGGTCCGTCGCGGCGAATCGATCGTCGCGGCGGCGCGCGAACGGCTGCGGGGACGGATGGAAATCGTCTACGTGCTCCCCGATTACTTCGGTGAATTCCCAAAGCCGTGCATGAACGGTTGGGCAAACCAGTTCTTGACGGTCGCGCCCAATGGCGACGTCTTACCGTGTCCCGCGGCCGGCGCGATAACCAGCCTGCATTTCGAAAACGTTCGCGAGCGTCGGTTACCGGAGATTTGGAGCGACTCGGAAGCGTTCGAACGTTATCGTGGCACCGGTTGGATGCGCGAACCTTGCCGCTCGTGCGAGCGGCGCGAAATGGATTGGGGCGGATGCCGATGTCAGGCCTTCCTGCTCACCGGGGATGCCGGCGCCACCGACCCCGCTTGTTCGTTGAGCCCGCATCATTCGCTCGTCGCCGCGCTACGCGAAGACGCCGGAGAAGCCGCGCCCGTACCGCGCCGGGCGTGATCGTTCGTGTTTTAGGGTCGGCCGCGGGTGGCGGCGTGCCGCAGTGGAACTGCGCCTGCGCTAACTGCAGCAACGCCCGCAGCGGTCGTGCACCGCACCGGACGCAATCGAGTCTAGCGATAAGCGCGGACGGCAAACGCTGGCTCTTGCTCAACGTTTCACCCGACGTTGCGATCCAGATCGAGAGCTTTCCCGCACTGCATCCATCCCCGCCGCGCGCCACGCCGGTACTCGAAATGTTGCTTACCGATGCGAACGTCGATCACATCGGCGGTCTGGCAGTTCTGCGCCAGCGTGGTGCGCACGGCTTCATCGTTCGCTCCAGCGAAGTCGTGCGCGAGGTCGCTACTGCGCAGCCGGCCTTCGCTCCGTTCGCATCGCCTCCGCACCGCTGGATCGATGTTGCGCCCGGCGAGTACTGCCAGGATGGCGACTCGCTCGTCGGCGATAAGTTATCGGTACGAGCGCTGGCAGTGCCTGGGACGACGCCCGGTTACGACGGCCGGCGCGCTCTGTCCGGCGCGGTCGTCGCTTACGAAATCAGCGAGCGCGGCAGCGAGAAGCGTTTGCTTTTCGCTCCCGTCTTTAGTGCGATCGACGACGTTTTGCGTGCGGCGATCGGGCGCGCCACCGTTGCGTTTCTCGATGCAACGTTTTACGACGATGATGAGCTCTCCGCCGCCGGACTGCTCGAGAAGCGCGCGAGCCGGCTTGGACATCAGCCGCTCGGGGGCGCGAATGGCACGCTCGAACAACTGCGAGGCGCCACTGCGCGGATCGTCTTCACCCACGTCAATAACTCCAACCCCATCCTCGATACAACGTCGGAGGCCTATGCAAGCGTGCGAGAGTTCGGCGCCGAGGTCGCGTACGACGGGATGGAACTGACACTCTAGTCGAACTCTCTTTCATGGCGATCTTGAGCGGCTGGCTACTGGCAACGATTGTGCTCGCGGCCGCGACCCCGGGTTGGACTCAGTTTCGGTTAGGCCCCGAAAACAACGCAGTCGTCGCCGGCCCGCTCGAAACCGAGTGGCGGGTTGAGACTGGCGGTCAGATCTCGGCAAGCCCGACGGTCATCGATGGAACCCTCTACATCGGCAATAACGATGGATGGCTCTACGCCATCGACGCCGGCAGCGGTCAAGTCGTCTGGAAAGCGCACGTTCCAAATCCGCTGATGAGCGCACCGCTGCTTTACGGCGACATGGTCATCGTAGGCGAGGGCGATCCCACCAGCCGATCCTCATCGCCGTCGGAACCCGTCATGGTCGGCCAAGGGCCGAGTGCGCTCATCGCATTCGATCGCGCCGCGGGCACGATTCGCTGGCAAGTTCCCCTGAGCGGCTCGGCAATGCCGACCCCGGCCATTATCGACGGCATTATGGTCAACCACGACGGCGCCGGGTGGATCAGCGGCGTGGACCCGTCGAGCGGAACCAAACTCTACGCGCGTTGGATCGGCTCGATGGCATCGATGACCGCGGCTCTCCCGGTGGGCAATGGTGATTTCATCACGACCGGCGTCGGAAGCAATGCGGCGTGGCGCGTCCATGCCGACGGCGGCGCCGTCGTTTGGCACAGCGCCTTCTCACGCGGGGCTTCGGGAATCGGCGACTGCCCGCCGGTCAGTGACGGAATCCGCGTCTACTGCGATTATGTCGCGCCCGTGCTGCCGGACGCGTCGACCGTGATCGGACATCTCACTGTCGAACGCGCCTATGCCTTGCGCGTTAGTGATGGCGCGTTGCTATGGGATATCGCGCTCGAGAGCGGCTCGCTGCCCGAGCGCAACGAAGCGGCAATCCCCCTCTTCGCCGACGGCCTGCTCTACATTGGCAGCGCGATCGCACCCTGGATGCACGCAATCGACGCCACGAGCGGCGTGCTCGTTTGGGCGATGCCAACCCGCGGCAATGTCAAAGGCGGCCTCGTCGACGTCGACGGGATCGTCTATTTCGGCGACCTCGGGGGCTATCTCTGGGCACTCGACGCAAAGACCGGGCACGTGGTGGGCGATAAGTTCATGCACACGCGTTTCAACGTCGGATCGCCAATCGTCGACGGCAAAACCTTGATCATCGGCAGTGACTCCGGCAGCGTTATTGCGGTACCCCTGCAGACCATTCGCAACAGTCACGACTGAATGCGAGCACTGACGATCGCCGCGGCGTCGAGCGTGATGCTGATCGGAGCGACACCGGCGCAAACGATTTCCGAGAGTGATTTTCAGCGCACGGTGAGCATCGACTCGTCGGCAATCGCTCCTGACGGCAAGCGCGCGGCGATCGTCGTTACGCGGATTCTCTGGAACGACGACAAACGTGCGAGCGATTTAGTGCTCGTCGATCTCGCGACGGGCGCGCAGAAGACCTTGGCGGCCCATCGCGCCGGTCTCTCCGATCCGGCCTTCTCACCCGACGGCACGCAAATCGCTTTTCTCGCCGACGACGGGCCGGACAAAGATAGCCATACGCACATTTTCGTCATGCCCTCCAACGGCGGCGACGCGCGCGCGATTACGCTCGGCAAGGTTGACGTCGAGCAGTTCGCCTGGCGCCGCGACGGGCGGGCCTTCGCTTACGCGGCAGCCGATCCCGATCCCGAGAAGAGCGGCGCCGATCGTTTTCGCGACAGCTTCATCTTCACCACCGAACCAATCGTGGCGCGCGAGTCGCCGCGTCCGGTCCATCTCTTTACGATTGCCCTCGGCGACGGCGCGACCACGCAGCTGACGGTCGGCCCGCAGAGCGTGGCGACCGGCGAGGCGCAATCGACGATCTCGTGGTCGCCCGATGAAAAGACGATCGCGTTTACGCTGGTGCCAAATGCGATCCTCAACGATCAGAGCTATTCGCGCATTGCGCTCGTCGACGTGGCGACTCACAGCGTGCGCGCGATCACCGGCGCAAGCGCCTGGGAGAGCAACCCCATCTTTTCACCCGACGGCGCGCACATCGCCTACGCCTGCGCCGATGGCGATCCACAGGTGAATCTCCAGCAGGTTTGCGTGACGACGCCGCAGGGTGGCCGCGGCGATGCGCTCTCCTCGATCGATCGACCCATTGCAAGCGCCGCATGGGCGGATTCGTCGAGCCTCTATCTCACCGCTCCCGACCGCGCCACCACGGCGCTCTTTCGCGCTCCTTTGCACGGCCGCGCGCAGCGCCTGCAGACGGACGGCATTTCGATCGGATCCGATATAACGAATGCGGTCGCCGCCGGCGGCACGATGATTTTCGTCGGCAGCGCGACCACGAGGCCGTCCGAGCTCTACCTGAGGGCTCCGGCCGAATCAATTTCGCAGCTCACCAACTTCAACGCGCAAATCGCAAGCCTCGACCTTGCCCGCGCCGAGCGGATCAGTTTTCCAACCTCTACTGGCATTCGCGCGGATGGCGTTCTCTATTTTCCGCCCGGCTTTACGGCGGGGCGTAAATATCCGCTGGTTTTGCTCATTCACGGCGGCCCGACGAGCTCGTCGACATTGGCATTCAGTTTTTGGGCGCAAGTCATGGCGGCACGCGGCTGGCTCATATTACAACCAAACTATCGCGGCAGCGACGATCTCGGCCTTGCCTATCAGCGAGCGGTACTCTACGACCCAGAAGCGGGCCCGGGCAAAGATATCATGGCCGCCGTGAATACCGTGCGAGCCCGTGGAATCGTCGATTCGTCGCGAATCGCCGTCGGCGGCTGGTCCTACGGCGGCATTATGACGGCGTGGATGATTTCTAAGTATCACATTTGGAGAGCCGCCGTCTCCGGGGCCTCGGTGAACGACTGGATCGCCGATTACGGAACTGCCGACGACAGTCTCTCGGATGCCGATCTTTTTCATGGCTCGCCGTTCGTCGGCTCGAACGCCGCCGAGTGGCGACGAGCCTCGGCAATTTCGTACGTTGGCGACGTTACCACGCCGGTATTGATTCTTTCCGACGTCGGCGACAATCGCGATAGCTTCGCAACGTCCTCAATGTACTGGCGCGCGCTGCGCGACAATCGCAAGGATGCGACCCTGCGCGTCTGGCCGATCAACGGGCACTTTCCCCACGATCCGGTTCGGACCGCCGACGTCTTCCACTACTGGATCGACTACATCGCTTCGCACTTCGGCGAATGATCGCCGCATTGGCCGTCGTTTCGGCCTTGGATTTTCAGCGAATCGTCGCGTTGCATTCTCCGGCAATCGCGCCCGACGGAGAACGTGCTGCGCTCGTGGTTTCGCGTACGCTCTGGGACGATGACCGGCGGCGCAGCGATCTCGTTCTTGTCGACCTGCGGACCGCAACGACCACGACGGTACTCGCCGGGCGTGGTGGGCTCGCGGATCCCGCCTTCTCGCCCGACGGAACGCAGCTCGCCTTTCTCGCCGACCAAAGAACGAACGACGCCACTCACACGCAAATTTTCGTCATGCCGGCCGGTGGCGGAGAAGCGCGCCCGGTAACGCGCGCTGAAAGTGACGTGGACGAGTTTGCCTGGCGTCCCGACGGCCGTGCCCTCGCGTACGCGGCTGCCGACCCGCAGATGCCGCGAACCGGCGCCGATCGTTTCCGCGACAGCTTTGTTTTCACGACGGAGCCGATTACGTCGCGCAGCTTCCCTGAACCCGACCATCTCTTCAGCATCGACATGGACGATGGTTCGGTCGCGCAACTCACTCGCGGACCGCAGAGCGTCGGCGGCTCGACGATTTCATGGTCACCCGACGGGAGGGCCATCGCTTTTACGCTCTGCCCGAATGCGATCACCAATGACGCGAGCTATTCCCAAGCCGCGGTGGTGGACGTGGCAACAAAACGCGTTCGCGTGCTTACGGGACGGACGATGTGGGAAAGCGATCCGCTCTTCTCACCCGACGGAACCCACATCGCCTATACGTACTCCAACGGTGATCCGCAAATACAGCTCACGCAACTCTACCTGACCACGCCGCAGGGCGGCCCGGGGGCGCTAATCTCGGCGGCGATCGACCGGCCGGTCGGCGATTTCGTCTGGTCGCACGATTCGAACAGCCTGATCGTCACCGCACCGGATCGCACGACCAATGGGCTCTATCGGTTGACGCTGCGCGGCGACGTGCAGCGCCTTGATGTCGGCAACATCGTTCCCGGCACCCCGCTGAACACGACCGGCGGAGCCAGCGTTCCGTCGTTGAGCAATGCGCTCGCGGCCGACGGTACGCTGCTCTTTCTCGCGAGCTCGACGGCACAGCCGCTCGAGCTTTTCCAATATTCGCCTCGCTCCGGAACGGTGCAGCAAGTAACCACCTTCAACGCGGCGATGCGCCAGTACGATTGGGCGACGGCCCAACCTATCGTGTTTCCGACAACCACGGGCGTCACGGCCGACGGTGCGCTCTATTATCCGCCCGGCTTTTCCCCCGCGCGAAAGTACCCGCTCGTCGTTTTCATCCATGGCGGACCGGGCGACCCTTCGATGCTCGAGTTCGATTTTTGGGCGCAGGTCATGGCGGCGCGCGGCTGGCTCGTGTTGCGTCCGAACTATCGCGGCAGCCCAAACCTCGGTCTGCGTTACCAGCACGCAATCCTCAACGATCCCGAGGAAGGACCGGGAAAAGACATCGTGTCGGCGGTAAATGCCGTGCGGGCGCGCGGTTTCGTTGACGACTCGCGGGTTGCGGTCTGCGGGTGGTCGTACGGCGGCATCATGACCGCGTGGTTGATCTCGAAGTACCACATTTGGAAAGCCGCCGTCTCGGGCGCCTCGGTCAACGACTGGATCGTCGATTACGGCACCGCCGACGACAGCCTCGCCGACGTCGATATGCTGCGGGGTTCGCCTTTCGTCGGTGACAATGCGGCGCAATGGCGCAGTGTGTCGGCGATTTCTTACGCCGCCGACGTTACCACGCCGGTATTGATTCTCTCCGACGTCGGCGACAACCGCGATCCCTTCGCGACCTCCTCAATGTACTGGCGCGCTCTGCGCGACAATCATAAAGACGCCACCCTGCGAGTTTGGCCCGTTAGCGGCCACTTTCCCGACGATCCCGTTCGCATCGTCGACATCTACACGTACTGGATCGATTACATCGCCCAGCATTTTCGGTAAAGCGGCCGCTAACGCGTCGGTTTAGAACAAACCCCAGAGATATTGATTGTAGACCTCGTGGTGATAGATCACTTCTTGTGCTTTGACGGACGTACCGAGCAGTCGCGGACAGCGATCGGCACTGGCTTGCTTGAGGTCGGCGTAGCGCGATTTTACCTCCTCGCCCAGTAGTTTCGTCGTCCATTCCGAAGCGCGGAACGATTCAAGCGCGTCGTAGATGTTGTCGGGCAAGTAGCGATCGGCCTGACGTAGGTTTTTTATGCTGCTGGTGCTGCCGTCGAGTCCCGTCCTAAAGACGGCGAGCATCACCATATAGGGATTGGCGTCGGGCGCCACCGAGCGCACTTCCGTGCGCATGCTGCGCTCGTTTCCGATCGGAATACGAACCATCGAACCGCGATCGATCGCCGAAGCTTTGAGCTGATTCGGCGCTTCGAAGTGCGGGTCGAGACGGCGATATGAGTTGACGCTCGAATTGAGCATCAAGCAAATATCTTTCCCGTGCGTCAGAATGCGGTCGACGAATTTCCACCCGAACGCGCTGAGCTGTTCCTGTCCTTTGGGATCCCAGAAGAGATTCTTTCCGTTCTTGCTCACGGAAACGTTGGTATGCATACCGCTGCCATTGACGCCGACCACTGGCTTGGGCAGAAAGCTGGAGGTCATGCCGAGCTTGGTGGCAACCTGGCGGCAGATGAGCTTGTACAACTGGATCTGATCGGCGGCGGCAACAACTTCCCCGTAGCCGTAGTTAATCTCAAACTGCGAGGGCGCGACCTCAGGATGGTCCTTTTCGTTCTGGAAACCCATCGCGCGCTGAACCTCGGCGACCGTATCGATGAAGGTTCGCAGCGGATCGCCGGGGAGCGAGTGGTAATAACCGCCGGTGTTGACGTACTCGAACTTGCCCGTCTCGTGGTAGCGCCGTTCGGCATCGAGACCCTTGAAGAGAAAGCCTTCGATTTCGTTGGCGGCGTTGAGCGCGTAGCCTTCTTTGGTGTAACACTCGTTCGCAAGCTTCTTGAGCGACCCGCGGATATCGCCGGCAAAGGGCTTTCCGTCGCGATCGAAGACATCGCCAAAGACGAGAACTTTGCCAGGGCCGAAAATATCGGCGGGTCCCCAGTAAAACGCGCTCCAGTCGAGTGACAAGCGCAAGTCGCTCTCACGCTGCGGAGTGAAGCCGCGGATCGACGACCCGTCGAATGTCAGATTGTCGTGCGAGCGCAACAAGAACTTTTTGTCGTAGTCGAGCATGTGGAGCCTGCCCTCGAGATCGCTGAAGAGCACGGTCAGGGCTTTGATGCGCGGCTCCTCGGCAAGATAACGTAATCGCTCTTCTTGCAGCGCGCGCATCGGAACTCGTTCTTGACGCTGCGCCTTCGCGCGCAGATTCAGGTCCTCGAGTTCGGAATAGGAGAGCGCGAGAAAATCGCGCAACTCGGCACCGGTCGGGATATCCGTCGAATTCATCGCTCGTTCTCCTCGGTTGCGGCCAGCGTATTATCGCAGCCGTTGCACGAGCTCGACGACGCGCCTTTATCCACCCGGTAAAAGCGCTTCGGCCAAACGTGTGCCGTCGGGTGTTCCAAGACCGGTACAGGGATCCCAGCCCGGCCCAGCTGCGTAAGCGCCGTTACTCCCCGTCGTGACATCGTGCAGCGGTCCGGGAGTGCCGCCCTTGGCGGCCACCGCGTAGAGGTTCGTATTGAGAAAGCCGACGTGACGCCCAAGCCGCTGATTGGTTAGGGCGATGAGCGCCGCCCACAAGGGCGCAGCCGCGCTCGTCCCGCCCGCGACCATACTCGCTCCGTCGACGCGAATCTGATAACCGGTATCCGGATCGGCGTCGGCGGAAACGTCGGGAACGCCGCGTCCGCCGCCCGTCGTCGGAGGCGGCGGAACGTTTGCCGTCGCTTGCCACGTCGGAAGAGCAAAGACGCTGCTCACACCGCCGCCCGAATCGCTCCACGCACTCTCTGACGCGATCGTTTGGCCCGCGGCGCGCAAGGTGGTGCCCCCGCAGCCAAGCGCGTTCGGACTCGATGCCGGAAAGTCAACATGTGCCGCGCCGTCGGTGACGCCGTCACTCGAGCCGCCGTCACCCGAGGCAACGCAGACGGTAACCCCGATTGCCGACGCCGCCGCGATCGCTTGATTCAATGCGTTGAGCGCCTGTTGCGTCCAGCTCGATTCCGGCGCGCCCCAACTTATCGAGACGACCGACGGTTGGTGAGTCTGATCGTGCACCGCAGTCGTCACGGCGTCGACGAATCCTTGATCCGTATTTGGCGCGAAGTACATCACGATGTTCGCACCGGGAGCGATCGCGCCGGCGATCTCCGCGTCGAGCATTACCTCGACGTCGGCGTTGGAATCTTGTCCGGGGACGCCTTTCGCTCCGTCGACCGAAACGACCGTGACGGTCTGCGCGCTAACGCCGAGCGGCGAAAGGTAGGCGGCAAAGTCCGTTTGACTGAAACCGCCGCCGAGCTCGATGATGCCGATGCACTGACCGCTCCCGTCGACCCCGGTGGGAAAATCGTAGAGCTGCGCGATCTGCAGCGGCGTGAATGACGCGGACGGCTCTGCGGCAATGCGCACGCGCGGGAATGCCTGCGGCCGATTGTCGAGCCCCAACACGGCCTCGACGACGCCGGCAAGATCGCTCGGCACGCTGAGCGTCCCGGCGCGGCCGCGGTACTCGACACCCGCGCAGAGACAACGCTGAAGGCTGACGCCGAACGCGATGTTCATCTGCGCCACGCTACCGCGAAGAACGACGCTGCGCCGCGCAGAACTGCGCTCGACCACGCTCAGGCCCGCGCGCTGGCCGAAGAGCACGACCTGCTCCAAATCGGCCGCGTCGGCGCCATACTCGTCGGCGAAGGCTTGGCGCGACATCGTGCCGGTCGGCGCCATCCCCGAGCGTCGGGAACGAACGACGACGGTAACGGTCACCTCCTGCGCCGAGTCGGCGTTCCCCAGCACCTCGGTCGACGGCAGAGCAACCCGCTCGCTTCCGGGAACGGTCCATCGATTTTCCATGAGACTCTCCTTCGCCAACACTTTGCCCGCTACGCGCGTCTCTTAAGGCATGAACGTGGAACGCGGGCTCGTCGAGCGGGCCCGATCCGAAGATGCAGCACTCGAAGCGCTGGTCGCCGCAATGTGGCCGCAGGCATTTCGTTTGGCCGCGAGCATTCTCCGCGATCGCGGGCTCGCCGAAGACGTAGCGCAGGACGCCTGCGCCGCGATCGTGCGATCGCTTCCGGCCCTCAAAAATCCCGGCGCGTTTCCGGCGTGGTTCTATAAGATCGTCGTCAGGCACGCCCTTTCCGAAGGCCGCCGCCGGCGGCCGGCAGAGCCGCTTGAGGCACTTCAAAGGCGATGCGTCAACGACCCCAGCGATTTCCTCGCGCTTGAGGAGGCAATGGCATCGCTGACACCGCTCGCGCGTGCGGTCGTGCTGCTCCACTATTATGCGGGTTTTAGCAGTGTGGAGATCGGCGAAAGCACGCAACTGCCCGCCTCCACGGTTCGTTTTCATCTGATGCTCGCCCGGCGAGCGCTGCGAAAAGCACTCTCGGCGACGCGAGCGCCGGATCTCCTTGCGGAGGCACGCGACAATGTTTAGCAATCTGCGCATCGCCGGAGCGATTCAAGCCATGCTCGAAAACATCGAAGCGCCGCCCGCGCCGATTCACGCAATTCGGGAGCGAGCGTCGCAAGCGCCGCAGCCGGCACGAACCCGGCGCTTTTTTCTACCGGCGGCCGCCGCCGTCGCCGCCCTCGTGGTTATAGCGCCTTTGGTCGCTCCAGGGTTCACGCAAAATATCGAGGCAGAAATCGAGTCGATTTTACGTTGGACGCCGCCACCACCGCCTCCGAAATCGGTCGAAGCCGCGATACGCGCGACAACGGGCGATCTGGCAGACGCGCAGCGTCGAGTGGATTTCACGATCGTTCCGCCCGCCGGCTTGCCCAGCGGCGCCGTCCGCGAAAAAATCGCTACGACCCCGACGGCCGTCTACTCGAAGATTACGCATTCATGGAGCGTGGGCAATCCCGCTGTTTATTTCGTTTACCGACGCGCAAGAGGCGACACGTTCAGCTTGCTGGCCGATCGGGTAGATCCGCGCCAAGGTCCTCCGTCGAAGTATGTTTTTCTCGATCAAGGAAGGCGCAACGGGCATGAAGTCCTCGAAAGGCACGAGAATTTCGCTTGGCGCAACGGCGATCAGGTCATGAACGCCGTTGCCGGCGAAGGGCTCAGTGCCGCCGAGATCCGAGCGATTCGGGCCGCGATGCACGGAGTTCCCTTCCCGGGCGTATGGCCGCCGCAAACGGGGACGATCGAGAAGCAGTATCGCCTCCCGTAACGAAGAGGCGCTGCGTGAGAAAAGCAGCTTTATTTACTCTTTGGTCCCTCGCGTGGGCCGCGTCCGCGTCGGCCTTGGCCGCCGAAACCTGGACGGTGGATCCAGTCCACTCGACCGCGCAGTTCACGGCGCGCCACTTCGGCATCGTTCCGGTCATCGGTACCATTCCGATCGTCAAAGCGTCGGTGCAACTCAATTCCGGATCGCAGATCCCCGTCACGGTATCGGCGAGCCTCGACGCATCAAAGCTCGATACCCGGAACGACATGCGCGATAGCGATCTTCGTTCGGATCATTTTTTCAACGCCTCGGCCACACCCACCATTGAATTCGTCAGCACCAAGATCGTCGGCACCGATCCGGCCCACTTCACGATTGCCGGCAATCTGACGATGCACGGCCAGACTCATCCCGTCTCGCTCGACGCGCGCGTGCTGGCCTCCGGCAAGTCGCCGCGCGGCCGCCCGATTATCGCCTACGCGGCAAGGGGGACGATCGACCGAACGCAGTGGGGCATGACCTACGGAGCGGTGGTCGTCAGTAACAATATCGACCTGTCGATCGACGTGGAGGCCGACGGCCCGCAACCGTGATCGCGCGGATCTGGACCTCCGTTGGGCTCACTGGGTTCGCGCTCTGCGCGGGGTGTTCGCCGGAGACTTCGGCACCGGTCCACTCGATGCCGGCGATGCGATCCACCCGTACCGCCGCCAGCCAGTACATCAAGAACGTGATCGTCATCGTTCAGGAGAACCGCAGCTTCGAAAACTTTTTCGCGGGCTACCCCGGCGCAAATGCTCCAACTTCGGGCTGCGGGCTGCCGGGCAGCGCAAGGATGCGCGCGCACGCGTCGATGCGCCGGCGCAGTTCGGGTTCAGGTTGTCCGGTCGGCGACATTGTCGTGCCGCTTCACCAAGTAACCTTCGAAAACAATCCCGACCTTCAACACGATTGGAAGTCGTCGATGACTGATTGGAACGACGGCAACATGGACGGATTCGTCCATGAGGGCTCGCCGAGCGACCCGGACGAACCCTACGCCTACGTCGACCAAGCTGAAATCGAGCCGTACTGGACGATGGCGCAGCAGTACGTTCTCGCCGACGAGATGTTTCCAACGGAGTTCGGTGGCAGCTTCACCGCACATCTGACCTTGGTTGCTGGTACCGACGATATCAAACTTCCCGCTCACGCCGAAGTCAACTTTCCCAGCGCCGTTCCGGATGACTGCGACTCGCCTCCGGGAACGAAGAGTTCGTACGTTGCGGAGAAGCCTTATCGTAAGGTCCACACGTTTCAGGGCCCTTTCCCTTGCTTTAGTCAGTTCAACACCATGGCGGAAGTGCTCGACGGCGCCGGAATTTCATGGAAGTATTACGCGACGAAGCTTCTCGACGCCGGTTTTTGGGAACCGTTCGAAGCGATCAAGTACGTTCGCTACGGCAGCGACTGGAACACGAAGATCATTGCGCCGCAAACGCAGGTGCTCAACGACGCGCAATACGGGAATCTCGCGACGGTGAGCTGGGTAACCCCCAGCAAGCCCGATTCCGATCACCCGGCGCAGTTGAGCGATCAGGGCCCGTCCTGGGTTGCATCGGTCGTCAATGCAATCGGCGAGAGCTCGTACTGGGCGAACAGCGCGATCGTTATCGTCTGGGACGATTGGGGCGGTTTCTACGACAACGCGCCGCCGCCGCAGCTCGATTATCGCGGGCTGGGGATGCGCATACCCTGCTTGATCATTTCACCCTATGCGAAGCAAGGCTACGTTTCACACGTCCCGTACGAGTTCGGCAGCATCCTGCGATTTATCGAAGAGGTCAATGGATTACCGGCGGGAAGCATCGGCCCGACATCGCTGGGGTACACGGACTCCCGCGCGGCAAGTCTCGACGACGCCTTCGACTTCACGCAACAGCCCCGTTCGTTCCAGATGATACCGGCAAAATATTCGCTCGAGCATTTCTTGCGAGAGCCTCCTTCGCACCAACCTGTCGACGACGAGTAAACGAACGATCAAGGTTTGAGCGTCCGCGCGCCGACATACGCCTCGGCGCGGAGTTGCAGCGCGTCCGAGGCAGCGCCGAGCGACGCTTCGTACGGCCCCGCTCGAATAATCCAGGCATTTGCCTGAGGATCGAAATCGGCGAGCAGCCGCGGTTCCACGCTTACTGCGACGCGGCGGCGCTCGCCCGGATTGAGCATCACCTGCGACCACCCGAGCAGCCGCATGGCGCGACCACCCGGCCTGTTCGTGAGATAGATTTGCGGCGTATCGGTCCCTGCGCGTAATCCGGTATTAGCTATCGTAAAGCTTGCCGTTAGCGTCTGCCCTCCGCGAAGCGCGAAATCGCCGTAGCGAAACCGCGTGTACGAAAGGCCGTGACCGAAAGCGAATAGCGGCGTGAGACCTTGTTTGGCAAAGCGGCGATAGCCAACGTCGCTTCCCTCGGAGTACGCGACCGAAAACGGCGGCAGTGCGCGCGCGCTCTGAAATCGACTCGCACCGGCCGCCCACTGCGAAATCAAGGAATCCAACCCCGGCAGTTCGGGATAGACGAGCTGAGCTTGCGTGCCCGGAAACGTAATCGGCAAGCGGCCCGTCGCATCGACTCTGCCGAAAAGCACGTTGGCGATCGCGTCGCCGCCGCGTTCTCCGGAATACCACGCTTCGATCACCGCACCGACGCGAGCAAGCCACGGCATCGTCACCGGATTGCCGGTCTCGAGTACCACGATCGTGCGTGGGTTGGCAGCGGCAACCGCGGCAATGAGTGCGGCTTGCTCGTCGGGCAAGCTCAAATCCGGAGCGTCCATTCCCTCGGAGGCCCATTCCGTGGCAAAGACGATTGCAACGTCGGCGTGCCCAGCGAGCGCGGCGGCTTCGCTGGGATAGCGTCCGTTCGAAAAGCTCACCGCAGTGTGCGCAGCTAATGCGCGAATTGCGGCAAGGGGCGGCGATCGATCGTAGAGTGCCAGGACGGCGTCATCGTTTCCGATCGGCACGCCGAGTGCATGACCGAACGGAATGACTTCCGCAGAGCCGCCTCCGGAGAGGACCCCCGCATCCGCATGACCGCCGATGACCGCGATTCGACGGATTTGTGCTCCAAGCGGAAGCAGCCCGTCGTTCTTGAGCAGGACGATGCCCCGTTGCGCAGCGTCGAGGGCGACCGCCGCGTGGGCACGATAATCGATCGCGGTACGCTGCGGCGGTTCGTCGAACAAACCGACATCGAGCATCGATCGCAGAATCCTGCGGTTCATTTCGGTGAGCCGCGATTCGGAGATTTCGCCCGACCTAACCGCGCGGCTGAGCGGTTCGCCGAAAAACTCGGCGCCGCTGACGGCACGATCGATCTCTGCCGCCGACTCTTGATCGAGTCCGTTCGGCGCGGCTTGCAAAGCGTGGACCGCTCCCCAATCCGACATGATCCAGCCCGCGAAAGACCAATCGCGCTTCAAGACATCGTTCAAAAGGTGCGCGTTCTGGCACGCACTGACTCCGTTGACGCGAACGTACGCACACATGACCGCACCGGGGTGACCACGTTCGATCGCCAGCTCGAAGGCGAGCAAATCGCTCTCACGCGCAGCCTGCTCGCCGATATCCGCGGAGAGCACGAAGCGCCCCGTCTCTTGATCGTTGAACGCAAAGTGTTTCACCGCAGCGATGACATGGCGTTCCTGAATCCCGCAGACCTCCGCGGCCGCCAACGTCCCGGCGAGCAGCGGGTCTTCACCGAGATATTCGAAGTCTCGGCCGTTTCGCGGATCGCGCGTCAGGTTCAAGCCCGGCCCCAACAGGACGTTGAAGCCCTTGCGCCAGGCTTCGTCGCCAAGCACCGAACCGTTGCCGTACGCGATCTGCGGATCCCATGTCGAGGCAAGCGAAAGTCCCGACGGTAACGCGGTGGCGACGTCGCCGTGACGAACGTTATCGGGATTGGCGATGCCCAGGCTTGCATCGGTCTCTTGCAGGGCCGGAATGCCGAGCCGCGGCACCCCCGGCACGTAGCCGGCCGAACCGATTGCGGCCGTACGAACGCCGTCGCGAACCGGTCGGCCGATCTCCCCGCGGACCAACTGCAAACGTTCGGAGAACGTCATCGCTGAGAGTAACTGCGCGGCTTTGGCGTCGAGCGAATCAGACGCCAGCAGCGATCCGCAGAGCGCCAGTTCGAAAATCAAGCGACCGAATTCGATCGGCTTCGGCGTAGTCGCCGATGGCTAGAAGGGGATTTCGTCTTCCAAGTCGTCAGCGAACGACTCTCCCGCTCCGGTCGCGCGGGCAGCTACCGGCGCGCCGCCACCGTTAAAGCTCGCGCTCTCATCACGATCGCCGCCTGCGCCGCGATCGCGCGGTGACCCCAGCATCTGCATGTTATCGATAACGACTTCGGTTGCTTTGCGCTTGTTGCCGTCCTTGTCATCGTAGCTGCGAATGACCAGACGGCCCTCGACCAGACAATTCGAACCTTTCTTCAAGTAGGTGTTACAGGTTTCGCCGAGGCGATCCCACGCGACGATGTCGACGAACGTCGTCTCCTCCTTGTTACGCGGGTTGTTCACGGCAAGCGTGAACTTCGTGACGCCTTTTCCGGATTGCGTATATCGAATCTCGGGATCGCGCGTAAGGTTGCCGACCAGAATCACTCGATTATAAGAACCTGCCATTGCTTACTCTCTTTCGCCGCATGCGTTCATACCGGGAGGCTATCGCCTCCGAGTGTCAACTGTATGGCACAGATATTACGGAAAGACTCTCGATTTCATGGCTGGTGCGGGGGCGGCGCAGCCGAGGCCAGCGCCGACATATGGGTCAGCATCTTCGCATCGAGCTTGACGATCAGCGCCCTGAGAACGTCTTCGTGCAGCCCGAGCTGCCGATCGAGCTCCTTTGATACGGCCGCGTCGCTCTTGAACTGCATCACGACGTACGAGCCTTCGCGAACGTCCTTGATCTCATACGCCAGCCGTTTCTTACCCAGCCGCTCGAGCGCGACGACCTCGCCGTTTCGGCTTTTCACAATTTCCGCGATCGCATTGGCCCGTTCCTCGACCTCGCTCTCTTCGAGCGAGGGACGCAAAATGTAGGTAACCTCGTACTCAGTCATCTTTTTCCTTACTATGGACGCCCGCAGGCGGCCCACCGTGAAGCGGCGGGCAGTAGGTGCATAATGGCCGCGTTTCGCCGCGGCGGTATAGGAGTCCGGCCCCGAGTTTTTGAACCTGGCGCCTTTATGAGGCTCTCTAACTCGTTGTTCGTATTCGCGCTTTTCGGGCTCGCGCTTTCGGTTGGTTGCTCTGCAAACGGAGGCAACACCGCCGGCAATGCCCCGTCGTCGACGCTTCCGGCGACACGCCATCTCAGCGGCGGCTCGGCGAGCCAATACATCAAGAACGTCATCGTCATCGTCCAGGAAAACCGCAGCTTCGAGAATTTTTTCGCCGGTTACCCCGGCGCAAACGCACCATTGACCGGCTGCGCTTCGCCGACACCGCCGCCGAGCGGCAGCGACCGGCGACCGGCGTTCGTGCGCGTTTTGCGAGGACATCGCGGATCGGGTTCAGGTTCGGGGTGTCCGAGCGGCGACACGCAGGTGACCTTGCATCAAGATACGTTCAAGAACAATCCCGACTCGCGCCACGATTGGGACTCGTCCATGGTCGATTGGAACAACGGCCAGATGGATGGCTTCTCGTCGTGGGGGTATCAGAACGGCCAGCCAAAAGCGTACAACTATATCGAGCGCTCGCAGGTACAGCCGTACTGGACGATGGCGCAGCAGTACGTCCTAGCCGACGCGATGTTCCCGACCGAGTTCGGCGGCAGCTTCACCGCCCACTTGACGCTCGTGGCCGGAACCGATGACATTAAGCTTCCGACTGAAGCCGAAGTCGATTTTCCCAACGCATCCCCCGACGACTGCGATTCGCCCAAAGGAACGAAGAGCTCGTACATCACGTCGTCTCCGTACCGTCAAGAGTATCGCTTCAAGGGACCGTTTCCGTGCTTCGATCAGTTCAATACGATGGCTCAGGTGCTCGACGGCGCCGGCATCTCGTGGCGAATCTACGCATCGAAGGTACTCGACGCCGGTTTTTGGGAGCCGTTCGAAGCGATCAAGTACGTTCGCTACGGTCCCGATTGGAAGACCGATATCAGCGCTCCGTCGTCGAACGTCCTGACCGACGCCACGAACGGCACGCTTGCATCCGTCAGTTGGGTGACGCCGAGCCATCTCGACTCCGATCATCCGACGTACCACAGCGCTTCGGGGCCGTCGTGGGTCGCTTCGGTCGTCAACGCGATCGGCAACAGCTCGTACTGGTCGCAGAGCGCGATCATCGTCGTTTGGGACGATTGGGGGGGCTTCTACGACAACGCGTCGCCGCCGCAGCTCGATTATCGCGGCCTCGGCATCCGCGTTCCCTGCCTGATTATTTCGCCCTACGCGAAGCAAGGCTACGTCGATACCACGCAGTACGAATACGGGAGCATCCTACGCTTCATTGAAGAAGTCAACGCGTTGCCCGCGGGCAGCATCGGCTCGACGGCACAGGGCTACACCGATGCCCGCGCAACCAGTCTCGACAACGCCTTCGATTTTACGCAATCGCCGCGACCGTTCCAAAACATTCCCTCCGACTATCCCAAGTCGCACTTCCTGCATGAGCCGCCGTCGAACTTGCCGGTCGACTACGAATAGCTCCCAGCGCAACAATGAAAAAGACCCCCGCGCGAGCGGAGGTCTTTTTTATTTCAGAGCGCGCTCTTACTGTTCGAGCTCGTGCAGCGTGTTCGTGTTCGTGTCGGTGTAGAACAGCACGGTGTTGCTGTCGCTCGTACCACTTGCGGCGATGCCGAAGATCCCGGCGGTGCTGCTGGTGTCGACGACTTTGGTGTCGAGTACCTTGCCGGCTGAGCTAATCTCGACGAGGGTATTGCCACCCGCCGTGTTGGCCGCGATCAAGTTGCCGTTGGGCAGCAACGCCAGTGCGACGGGAGCGTTGAGCGGGGCGCCGCTGAAGAGAACCTTCCCGCAGGTCGTATGCGGGTACTTGCATGCAAACTTCAGGCCTTTGTCTTGAACGACGATCTCCTTGGGAACCAGCAACTCGCTCACATTTGTGAACTCGTCGATCACGTTGTCGACTCCGTCCGCGATGTACAGAACGTTGCTCTTCTTTTCGTATTGCAGGCCTGACGGCCCGAGCTTGCCCCAGTCGGGTTTTTGGTTGACGTCGAAGCCCGAGCCCACTTCAGTCGGCTTGTTATTACCGTACATGTTGATGCTGAAGCTGATGATTCCACCGGTTCTCGCGTCGCTGCCGAAAATGTACTCGGCCGAATACATCTTCGGATTAGCGGCGTCGACGAGGCTTAACGGAGCGACGAACGGCTTTCCGTAACTTTTCACGACCTTGCCGTTCGACATAAAACCCGTCAGTAAGTGGCTGGTCAGTCCGGTCGCGTAGACGTCGTTATTGCTCGTGGGGGTCGTGCCGTCGCAGCCTTCGATATCGCTGCTCTGCACGACGGTTTGCGGCGACGAGCTCGGCTGCGGGTTGAAGAGATCGATCGTCGTTCCCTTTCCCGGGGCGCCCGTCTTATCGTCAAAGTTGCAGACGAGCAGTTGGCCCTTCTTGAAATGATAATCCAGTTGAATCACGCTGAGCCCGCGCGGACCCATGTCACCGTTGGTCGGATCGATCGTCGTTCCAATTACGACGTCTTTGGTCAGTTTCTTGAGAATCGACGTGGTGTCGACTGCCGGCTGCGCCGCGTTCGACTCCGCAACGGTCTGCCGCGCACCAGTTTGCGCGCCGGACTGACTCGAAGGAACCGCGCTGTTCCCGTTGCATGCGGCGAGCGCTACAAGCAGCGCACCGGTTGCAATCAGGACCGCAGATTTGTTGGAAAACGCCATGCTATACCTCGCTGGAATGCGTCGTAATGGTTTGCGCGCCATTCGAATCGGCTTTTTGCTCGCCCTGCAAGGACAAGCAACCCGCGTCACTTTTTACGTGAAATAGCGAGCAAAAAATACTATAGTCATCGTAGCTCCAATTGCGACGACGAGTGCGCGCGCGAATCGTTGCGGCATGCGACGAAAAAAGCGCGCGCCGCAATATCCGCCCAACAGCGCAATGGCCGCCATCGGAAACGCAAAGCGCCAATCGATGACGCGCGCAAGCACGAACGGCACTAACGCAATGCCGTTGATCGAGACGGCGAGCACGTTCTTGATTGCATTCTGCGCGTTGAAGCTGGGCAGCCCGGTAAAGGCCAGAACGGCCAGCATCAAAATACCCATGCCTGCCCCGAAATAGCCCCCATAGATTGCGACGAAGAACTGGACGGCGATCTGCCACGGCGCGTGGCGCGGGGCCGCGGTCGCACCTTTCGTCAAGCGGGGGCTCGCCGCAAAAACGACGGTCGCAAAGAGTAAGAGCCACGGTATCATGCGTTCGAAGAGCGTTTGCGGCGTCAGCAAGAGCAGCGACGCGCCGATCAGCGAGCCGGCAAGACTCACCCATACGACCGGCAGCAAAAGTCCGCGATGCTCGGCGATCTCTTCACGATAGCCGCGCGCGCTTCCGATCGTCCCAACCCACATCGCGGCGTTGTTGGTCGCATTGGCCGAAATCGCGGGCACGCCGGCGAAGAGCAGGGCTGGAAACGAGAGAAAACTGCCGCCGCCGGCAACGCTGTTCAGCGCTCCCGCCGCAAACGCCGCGATCCCTGGAACCACGAATTGGGCGCTCGTCACGCGCCGGCGGCCTACAGTGCCGGGCGTTCGCGCTTCGTGACGCGATAGACTCGACGAACGTTCTTGAGCGTTTGCAGCTTGGTGAGCAGCTTGTGGAGATGGTCGAGATCGCGGATCTGCACCGTCAAGCTCGCCACCGCGACTCCGTCCTTTCGAACGCGCGCGTTCACCGAGCTGACTTGTGTTTTGAGCTCGGCAAAGACGGCCATGATATCTTGGAGCAGCTGCGAGCGGTCGTCGGCCTCGACTTCGACGTCGACGCCGTGCGTGAGCCCCGCCGTCTCGAGCCACTGGGCTTGCAGAATTCGCTCCGGCGTTGCGTTCATGAAGGCCACGTTCGGACAGTCGGCCCGATGGATGCTCACGCCTCGACCGATGGTAACGTAGCCGATGATCGGATCGCCGGGTACGGGCGAACAACATTTCGATAGCCGCACCAAGACGTCGTCCACGCCTGCGATCCGTACGCCGCTGGATGGACGCAGCGCGCGCCGTGCGGACGGTTTGCGCCCGATCTTGGTGAGGTCGACCACGTTGTCGTGCTTGACCTCGTCGCGCAACCGGTTGACGACCGACTGCGCCGAGGCATCGCCGAAACCGATCGCCGCATAGAGGTCGGTCGGGGTCGCATAGTTCAGGCGCGACGCGATGCGTTCCAGCAGCGCTCCGCGCGCCACGTCGGTGCGCAAGCCCGCGCGCGCCAGTTCCTGTTCGAGCGCCTCTTGTCCGGCGAGTACGTTTTCCTCGCGCCGCTCCTTGCGAAACCACTGCTTGATCTTGTGTTTCGCACCCGACGTCTTGACGATCGAAAGCCAGTCGAGCGACGGCCGTCCGCTCGACTTATTGACGAGAATCTCGCAGATATCGCCGTTTTGCATTGCGTAGTCGAGCGGAACGATGCGACCGTTCACTTTGGCACCGACGCAATGATTGCCCACGTCCGTGTGCACCTGATAGGCGAAGTCGAGCGGCGTGCCCCCGGCCGAAATCGAGTAGACGTCGCCGCGGGGCGAAAAGATGAAGACCTGCGAATCGAAGAGATCGAGCTTGAGGTTCTCCATGAACACGCGAGAATCGCGCATATCCTTCTGCCATTCGAGCAGGGCCCTCAGCCACGAAAGCTTGTTCTCGAACTGGTCGGCCTTGCCGCCTTCTTTATAGCGCCAATGCGCGGCTATGCCGTATTCGCTGGTGCGATGCATCTCCCACGTGCGTATCTGGATCTCGAGCGGATCGCCGCTCGGCCCGACGACGGTCGTATGCAACGATTGATACATATTTGGCTTGGGCATCGCGATGTAATCTTTGAAGCGGCCCGGAAGCGGCGTCCACATCGCATGGACCGCGCCCAGCGCCGCGTAACAATCTTTGACCGTATCGACAATGATTCGAATCGCCGTGAGGTCGTAGATTGTCGAGAAATCTCGGCCTGTCTTGATTTTGGAGTAAATCGAGTAAAAATGCTTTGGCCGGCCTTGGATTTCCGCATTGATCTTGAGTTCCTTGAACTCGTCCCGCAGCCGCGCGATCGCTTTTTCAACGTCGGCCTCTCGCTCGCGACGAGTCTTCGCGACCTGCTCGACGATGTCGTGGAACGAGCCCGGATCCAGATAACGCAGGCACTCGTCCTCGATCTCCCACTTGATCTTCCAAATGCCTAAACGATGCGCGATCGGAGCGTAGATGTCGAGTGTCTCGCGGGCGATCGCCTGTTGTTTCGATGCGGGCAGGCTCGCGAGCGTGCGCATGTTATGCAATCGGTCCGCAAGCTTGATGATAATGACGCGAATGTCTCTGGCCATCGCCAAGAACATCTTGCGAAGATTCTCGACCTGGGCGTCTTCCTTCGACTGATAGGGAATCCGTGTGAGCTTGGTCACGCCTTCGACGAGGCGCGCTACCTCGTCGCCGAACTGTTCGGTGACCTGTTCGCTCGTGATCGAGGTGTCTTCGACAACGTCGTGCAACAGCGCCGCAGCGATGGTTTGAGCATCGACTTCGAGCTCGGTGAGAATACCGGCAACCGCCAAGGGATGTTCGATGTACGACTCGCCTGAGGCGCGACGCTGACCTTGGTGAGCGGCGACTGCAAGCTCGTAGACGGACCGTAGCCACTGCGCGTCCGCGCCGGGCTCGTAGCGTCGAACTCGGTCGATCAGCTCGTCGATAGCCATGACTATCTGCTCATTATAACCCGGATGGCGTCGCCGAGGGCGCGGGGGTTACGGTTTCGACGTCGAGGCGGTCGCGGAAGAAAAATCTCACCAGCTTGCCATCGGGGCCGAAAGCGATCCATTCGTAAACGTTTGCAATCGTGCAGCGCATCTGATAGATGTAGCCGCGGGTGCCGGCCGGGAAATCGGGATTGAGCCAGTCGCCGATGAAGACGGTATCGATGAGGGCGCCGAGCTGCGCGAGCGCATGCGACGTGTCGGCGATTTTTGCGTCGGTCAGCTGGGGAAGGAGCTGCTCGGCGTAAACGCTCTTGTTGACGGCACCGGCCTGCCACTGCACGAACTGCTGGCGCGCGATTTTTGTCACGGCCGGATCGGCGACCGGGGTCGGCGAGGGGCTGGGTGTGGGATGCGATTTCGCCCAGCCGGCGGAGGGAACGGCGAAGAGTGCCGGTGCCCCAACCAGGGCCAACGCCACCGTAAAAACGATCGCGCCGTTAATACGCAACGAAGGCAACGATCTCGGCGCCCGGCAACTTTCGACGGCCATCCAGCGCGGTGAGCTCGACTAAGAATGCATATGCCTCGACCGTCGCTCCCAGGCGCTCCAAAAGCCGACCCGTGGCCGCTGCCGTGCCGCCCGTCGCGAGCAAATCGTCGACGACGACAACCCGGTCGCCGCGCGACAGCGCGTCGGCGTGAATCTCCAGCGAATTGGTGCCATACTCGAGCGCATACTCTTCGCTGAATTTCTCGCTCGGAAGTTTTCCCGGCTTGCGCACCGGGATGAAACCAGCCCCAATCGCATATGCAATCGGGGCCGCGAAAATGTAACCACGCGACTCAACGCCGACAACATAATCGATGCCGCGGCCGCGAAAACGCTCGACGAAAAGATCGATTGCTTGCCGAAACCCTTGCTTATCTTTCAACAACGGGGTAATGTCACGGAAAAGGATCCCGGGAATCGGAAAATCCGGGATCGGTCGAATTAGGGCTTCGATCTCCACGTGGTCCGGGTTGGAGCCGGGGGGTCGAATGGCCTGCAGAAAGGACCGGACATGAAAAAACCGCAAGCCCTGGCTGCCGCAATGACGGCGGCGCTCGCTGCAAGCTTCGCCGCGCCTGCGTTAGCAGACGGCGGCGGAAGCACCAACACGATCATTCTGGTAAGTGCAGCCGCGGCAGCCTCGGTTCCCTTGGTCGTCAACTACAACCACAAAGTCCGCGAAAAACGCGTCGAGCAGCAAGAAGTAACGCGCCGGCAAGACGCGTACCGCGATTGGTACTATCACAAGTACGGCTACTATCCGACCGACGATCAGTTCAAGCAATGGTACGTGCAGACGTACCACACCAACCCTGGGTAAGATCCCACTCGATACGAACGGGCGGCGACTCGCCATTGCGTTTGCCATCGCAATCGCTCTGCATGAAGTCGCCGCCGGTTCTATTCCCTCGAACCTCGCGGCGCCGCCGGAACGTGTTGAAACCCTCACCCGCGCGCATATCCTAGCGATCGTCCGGCGGCCGCCCGCGCCGACGCCGGAACCCGCGCAGGTTGTCGTGCCCCGGCGCATCAGACTCGCCCACCACGACCTAATATCCGCTTCGCAAGGCCGCGCCGGCGGCCACCTTGCGCCCAAACGCACTTCCGTAGCACCCGCTGCGCGGCCACTCGCCAACTCAAAACCCGTGTGGGATTTGGCAGCCGTCAGCGCCGGCTCGAGTCAGTCGCTTCGCGGCAACGGCGCACTGACGAGCTCCGGTAGCGGAACCGGCAGTGCCGGCAACGGCAGCGGCGCGGCAAGCTCCGAGGAGCCCTGCGGCTTTGTGACCTTCTCCGATCCGCATGGCTCGCGCTACGACCCGGACACGCGCGGCTTTTGGGTCGACATCCGCATGTCGGTCCACTTTGCCGACGGCACCGCGCAGTCGATGCTGCTCGATTATCCCTGGTACTATGCGAGCGAAGCGGCCAACCCATGGTCGGATCGAAATCTGAAGGACGCCAACTTTCCGACGCGTTTCCAAGCACCGCCCCCGAATAAGAGCGGCGGCGAGCCGACGTTGGTGCAATATGTCGTGGCGCACAGCACGGCCGATGGAATGACCTTGCTCAACGACTGTCCTGCGGCCACGGCTTCTCCCGCCGGCTTAGCGCGGAGTGCCGCTCGAACCTCGCCTAGACTTTGAGTTCTACTTTTTCGAGGGCGCCTTTGGTCGAAACGACGTGATGGTCGAGACGAAGTTGCTCGGGCTCGAAGCCAAAGGCTAGACCCAAGAGCTGCGGCAGATGGAAGATGGGAACGCCGATGTCTTTCTTGAGCACTCGCGCCGCATCGGGTTGCTGCCCGTCGAGATTGAGATGACAAAGCGGACACGGTGTGACGAGCAGATCGGCGCCCTTCTCCTTCGCCTCGATGATGTGATTGCCGCCCATCGCTAGCGCTTTGTCGCGATTGAAGGTCAGCATCGGAAATCCGCAACATTTGGTCGCGCCGCGATACTCGACGGCCTCCGCACCGAGCATTTCGATCAAACGATTGAGGTACGTTTTGCGTTCCGGTCGTTCGCGCAAACCCAGAGCCTCGCTGGGGCGCAGTATGTAGCAGCCGTAGAACGGCGCAATCTTCAGGCCGGTCAGCTTACGCTTGATGGCGCCGGCCACACGATCGACGCCGATATCTTCAAAGAGCATCCAGAGCAGATGCTTCACCGTGGTCGTGCCGCCGTAACGAAACCCTTGGTCGGCGATCGTCGCATTGGCTTGGTCGCGCCGCGTTTCGTCGTTCTTCAAATGATAGTTGTGATCCGAAAGCACGCCTTGGCACGTGCTGCAGATCGTCATGAGATCGGCGTGCTGCGCTTCGGCCATTGCGAGCGTCAATCCGTTGAGCGCGTCGGCCAGCTCACGATTCTGCTCGCTCAAGACGCCGGCGCCCGTGCACGGCGCCGACTGCAGCTCGTGCAGCTCGAGACCGAGCGGCTCGGCGATGAGCTTTGCCGAGACGTAGAGCTCGGGACAGGCGCCTCGCGAGACGCAACCCGGATAAAAGGCAACCTTCACTTGAACCGACCTCCGACGCGTTGGAAAATCTTCTTGATGCGCTCGACACCCGGAATTGCTTTATGAATCAGCGGCGGCAGCTTGCCGGCTCGTGCCATGTTGATCGCGCTCGGCAAGGTCTTGAGTTGATCCATGATGTTGAAAAAACCGACGGATTTGGGCAGCAGGGTCAGCTCGTTGAGCCGTCCGCTATGCTTGACCGAATCCGCGAACGCATCGGCATGGCGCGTTCCGGCGTTGTTCGTATATCCGGCGTCAACCGCGAGCTTGCGCAGCTTGAGAATCTGGTCGAGCGGCGCGACGCCCTTGGGGCACTGCTGCACGCATTCAAAGCAGTGCGTGCAGTCCCAAATACCACCGGGACGGCTGAGCTCGCCCAGGCGCTCTTTCGTTTTCGCGTCGCGCGGATCGCCCACGTAGCGGTAGGCCTGAGCGAGTGCCTGCGGACCGAGAAAGTCTGGGTTCACGGCAAAGGATTCGCAATCCATCAAGCAAGCGCCGCAGCTGATGCAACTGACCTCTTGAATGAGTTCTTCCATCGCCGCATTGGGAACGCGGTACTCCTCGTCGGGCGAGGGCAATGGTTCTTTGTTTTGCAGCCATGGCTTGACCGCCAAATGTTTATCCCAGAACGGCGTCATGTCGCAGACCAAATCGCGTATGATCGGCATCGACGGCGGCGATTCAACCCGAGTCTTTCCGTCCTGAGTAAAGGCTTCGAGCTTGCTCTTGCACGCCAGGTTGGCGTGGCCGTTGATCCACATCCCGCACGAACCGCAGATCGCGCTTCGACAGGCGCAGCGCACGGCCAGCGAAGGATCCTGGTATTCGCGAATGGCGATGAGTGCATCCAAGACGACCGCATGCGAGGGTAAGTCGACCGTATAGGTCTGATAGCGGCGCGCTGGAGAGGCGTTCCAGGGCGGTGGAAACGGTTGGCCGGGAACCGCGGTTTCGGCGTAGTGGCCCTCGGGGTTGTAGCGTCCGACTTCGATCGTAAACTGCATTAGTAGGTGCGTACCTCAGGTTGCCATTGGGTGATCGTCACCGGCATGTAGGAGAGTTCCGGCTCCGCTCCTTCGCCCCGGTACGTAAGCAGCGTATGCTTGAGCCAATCGCGATCGTTGCGCTCGGGATAATCGGTGCGAGTGTGCGCGCCCCGGCTCTCCGTTCGGTCGAGCGCGTCGCGAATGATCGTTTCGCCGCAATCGAGCATAAAGCCGAGCTCCAATACGAAGGTGAGCGCCTGATTGAAGACGCGGCCTTTGTCGCCGACGGCGACGTTGCGGTAGCGCTTGCGATATTCGTTCAATGCCGCAAGTGCCTCGTTCAAGCCGGCTTCGTCGCGGTAAAGTCCGACTTTCTCGTCCATCATCGTAGCCAGTTCAAGGCGCAAACCCGCGCAGGTTTCGCCCGTATACGGCCGCGACAGCAAGTCGTCGAGCCGCTCTTGTTCCTCGCGCAGAAGAATCTCGCCGCCGGCGGAGAGTTCGACGCTTTGCGCGTAGAGCGCCGCGGCTCGGCCCGAGCGGCGCCCAAAAACGATCGTATCGAGCAGTGAGTTGGCGCCGAGGCGATTTCCGCCGTGCACGCTCACGCAGGCAACCTCTCCCGCGGCGTAGATGCCGGGCACGCGCGTTGCGCCGTCGACGTCGGTCTTGATGCCGCCCATCTGGTAATGCATGCCGGGCCGCACGGGAACGGGCTGCTCGATCATATCGATGCCCAGATAGTCGAGCGCCATTTCGTGAATCTGCGGCAGCTTCTTGAGAATCACGTCGCGTCCGAGGTGACGCAAATCGAGCAAAACGTTGCCGTCGATGCCCCGCCCCTGGGCTATTTCAGTGGCTTCGGCCCGCGACGTCACATCGCGCGCAGCGAGCTCCATCTTATTCGGTGCGTACTTCTGCATGAAGCGCTCGTCGAGCGAGTTCAGGAGGTAGGCGCCCTCGCCGCGTGCCGCTTCCGTCATCAAAAAGCCACTGCCGGCGAGCGTCGTGGGATGATATTGCACCATCGCCATGTCCATGAGCGGGGCGCCGGCGCGGTAGGCGAGCGAATATCCGTCGCCCGTGCAGATCAGCGCATTCGTGCTGGGTTCGTAGAGCCGCCCCAGGCCGCCGGTGGCAAAGATCAGCGCTTTCGCGCGAAGCAGGTGTAGCTCGCCGGTGATCATTTCCAAGGCCACGACGCCGCGGCATTTCCCATCTTCCATGTCGATGGCGGTTGCGAACCACTCCTCGTAGACCTTGACGCCGGCTTTGAGAATCTGATCGTAGAGGGTTACCAGCAACGCCTGGCCGGTGATGTCGCCGACGAAGTAGGTTCGCGCGAGCGAGGCCCCGCCGAACGCGCGGCGACCGAGCATGCCCTCCTCGTTGCGATAGAAGATGACTCCCATGTGCTCGAACTCGATGATGTCGGCCGGCGCTTCGCGGCACATGATTTCGACGGCCTCTTGATCGGCCAGGTAATCGCTGCCCTTGACGGTGTCGAAGGCATGCGACTCCCACGTGTCTTCCTCGGCGATTGCGGCGTTGATTCCGCCCTGTGCGGCACTCGAGTGACTGCGAATTGGATGGACTTTGGTAACGATGGCCACATTGGACCCGGCTCGCGCGGCTTCGAGCGCCGCGCGCATGCCCGCTAAGCCGGCGCCGAGTACGACGATATCGTGGTCTGCGATCACGAGCCGGTAGTTTCCCGAAAAGGAACGCCTACATTCCGAACGCCTGTTCGATGCTTCATGCGCATAGTGCTTCGCTCTGATGCTAGCAAGCCGAGGACGGGGCGCCTATGCGTTTCGTAGCCGCCGCAAGGGCCTAGCCATGCCGCCCAGCCGTCGCAGTAAGCTCTCCGGCTCACTATGCCGGGAGGTTTCATGCTGCAGAACGTTACGTCTACGCCCTCGCGCCGCTCTTTGGAGTTCGGCATCTACCGCGACGGTGATAATAACCTCGATCCGATTCAAGAGAGCGTCGTCTCACAGGCGCTGCGAACCAGTGCGAGCGATTCGCGCATCCAGTTTACCGTGGAGGATACGACCGCAACACGCCCCGGTGCCGCCCGGCAAGCTCAGGGCGACACGCGGCACGGACTCCACACCGATCAATTCACAATTTCCGACGGCGCCCTCGGCCCCGTCGACAGCCTCAAAGCGCACAACATGAGTGACGAACGAAATTTGTCGGCATTCGTCGCCACGACCCTCGACAATGCCGAGGCGTCGGGCGCAAAGCAGACCTGGATCGACCTCGTGGATCACGGCGGCGGCGACGGCGGCGGGTTGGAGACGAGGGACGGGTCGTGCATGACGATGCCGGACATCGCCAAAGCGATTTCCGACGGAGTTGCGCTGCATGCGCGCGAGCACCCCGAGGACGCAGGGCGTGGCGTCGACGGCGTCGTCGCCAATCAATGCTTGATGGATACCATGGGCTTCGCCGATGCGTTATCGCACGCCAACGTCAAGTGGCTAGCGGCCAGCCCCGAGACAATGCTCGCGCCGGGGGTTCCAAGCAATGTCGCTCACGCCATTGCGTCGCACGAAAACGAACCCGTACAAATGGCGAAGGCCATCGTCGGCGACGTGATGCGCACGAAGTACGACGTCGGCGCGTTCGGCGGATTCGGCCCGGCCGCCGCGTTCGACGTACTCGACCTCGATTCGGCGAAAATTGACCGCGCCGAAGCCGCGATTCGACGCCTCAACGACGACGCGGCCGCGCAAGCGCGCGATTTGGGCGTTCGCGATGTGCTGCGCGAGGATGCGCGCGCAATCGATGGTATGGTACGCGCGCCACTCGACGAAAAGAACCTGCCGTGGCACGCCGATCGCCCGGCGATTGCGTTTTACGATACGCTTGCAAGTGACGGCCGACTCGATGCAACCGTGCGGGCCGACGCACGCGCCGCCAGCGCCGCCGTCCGAAATTTGGTCTTGGCGCACCGCGAAAGCGCTCACTTTGCGCCGTTCGGCGGCGCCGACTATTCCGACGCCGCAGGCCCGACGATCCACTTGCCAACGTCGTGCCGCGAAATTGATCCCTGGGCATCGGCCGGAGTGAGCGAAACCAATAACGACTTCTATCGCAAGGTCGATCAGGGCGCGATGACGCGGGTTATCGCTTAGATTCCCTCGCGCTGGAGCGGCACGCTCGACGGATAAATCGGCCGATTGATGATCCGCTCCAGGGTTTCGGCGGGCGCGCGCAACGCGATTTCGGCGAAGCGCGCAAACGACTCGCGCGTGGCCTCACCTTCGACGTAACGCGCGTTGCGCTCCATTTCGATGCGGCCACTGACCGGACGAAAGCGCACGAAGCGCCCTTCGTCATCATCGCCCAGTTCGACGAGCCCTGAGTCGGCAAAGATTCGCAGCGCGGCGCCGACATGCCGGTCGCGAAACCGCTCGCCGTCGAGCTTGCTCGCAATATCCGCGTCGCCGGCGCGGAGAATGCCATTACCCGCCAGGCTCTTGATTCCGCGATAGAGTTCGCGCAACATCGGCAGCGCTGGAGCGTCGAGATCGATGAGGAAGTCGTTGAGCCCGCGATCTCGTTGGCCATAGAGCAGGTGAATTTGCGCCGGCGCGCCGTTACGTCCGGCGCGTCCCGCTTGCTGATTGAACTCTCCGAAATCGAAGTTGAGGTGAAAGAGCACGACATTGGAAACGTCGGGCAAATCGATGCCTTCGCCGAAGGCGGAGGTTGCGACGACCACTCGCAACTCGCCCTGGCGAAAGAGGCGTTCGACCTCGAGCCGATCGGCGTTGGGCATCTTCGCGTGATAGAAGGCGACATCGTTGCCGAGCGCTTTACGCAGCCGCCGAGCAACGCCGGTCGCTTCCGTGCGCGAGTTGCAATAGACGATGCCCTTCTCACCCGACCCCTCACGGCCGAAGAGCTCGACCAAGTACGAGTTCTTGTTTCGCGTTTCGCGAGCATCGACGACGTGTAGATTCTCGCGTACGGTCGGGTCGATGACCCACGCCTCGATCCGCAACTCCTCGACGATGCGGCGGAAGCTCTCCTCGCCGGCCGTTGCGGTGAGCGCGAGTATCTGCGGATTGCCCAGGCCGCGCACGGTCGTGGCTAAGCGGGCATACGCGGGCCGGTGCCGCGATTCATGAACGTGATGCGCCTCGTCAATCACCGCGAACGACGGCGCGCTTACCCCGCGCAACGCATCGCGATGAAACTCCAGAAACTCCGGCGTCGCCAGAACGAGATCCCACGATCCCCGACTGAGCGCCTCGAAGAGCTGCGCTCGCTCGTCGTGATCGATCGAGCCGTTGGCACGAAAGCAACGCAGCCCCAGCGGCTCGAGCGTGCGTCGCAAAGCCTCGTATTGATCGTTGGCCAGGGCGCGCAACGGATAGACGACCAACGTCTTGCCGGAGCCGGCAAAGGCGCGCATTGCGGCGGAAAACTGAAAGCAAAACGACTTACCGCGACCGGTCCCCATGACGGCGAGCGTGTTCTTCCCGGCGGCGATACGCTCGAGTACCGCTCGCTGCGCTTCGTGCGGCTGCGCGGCGCCGATCAACGCCGCCTGCACCGCCGCGGCGGAGTCCTGCGAATCGGCTCCGGGATCGGGCGAGCGTGCAGCGAGAATGCCAGTAGAAGATCGCCCATGCGCGCCGACCATGAGATCCGCCTCGCGCTCGACGAAAACGTTCACGCCGCGATTCTTGGCGTATTGCGGTCCGCCGGTGAGCGAGGCGACACGCGCGCGATAGCGCGCACCCGCATCCATACGGGGCGCGATGTGCGCCGCCAGACGCTTGTTGAAAAAACCGAGCTGAAGATCGCCGTAGTGCACCGCGATCGCGTTGCGGTCGTGCGGATTATCGGGTTGGCGCAGGAGCTTGAGCGCGGCATCGGCGCGCAGACCGGCGATGATGTCCTGCCGCCCTTCGAAGGAAACCCCGGCAAGTTTGGTATGGAATCGCGGCGCGTCGCCGATGGTCGAATAGGGATCCTGGAGATACTCGTCGCTTTTGGCAAAGACGCGATCGAGGAACGCGCTCGTCGATTCGCTCGCCGACTCGCTCGCCGACGAAAAATCGCAAAAGGCCGCTTCAAATGCGGCCTCCGAGGGCGTCGGCGCAGGCAGTCCTTTAGTGCTGGGGCCCTTCTTCGCGCTGCTCGGCGTCTGCGGAACCTGTCGCAGGGAGGTCGTCGAAATTGAGGGCGATTTCTTCGTGCCCTTTCTCCAGCGCCGCATCGTGCAACCCCGCCTCCTGCGCGTCGAGCGGATCCATTACTTCTTCACTACCGTAGGGCTGTTCTTCAACGGCAACGCCGGCCACGGCATCGTCGGCGCGTTTCTTGCGATAGCGCGGCGCCGCCACAGGCACGACGGTACGGGCGGTTTTGGCTTTCTGGCGCCGCTCGCGGCGCGCGGCGACGATGTCCTCGCGCGGCATACCGCCGCGGCTCTGGAGCACGGCCGATTCGGAGCGCGAGCGCGACGTAACCGTACGATCGTGCGCGAGATTGGCGCGGCGTCGCTTTGCGGCGGCTTCGAGCTGCCGCCGCCGAAAAACGAGAACCAGCGGCGCCGAAAAGAAGATGGAATGATAGCCGCCCGAGCAGATGCCGACGAGCAGCGCAAAGGCAAAGTTCTTCAGACTGGCGCCGCCCAAAGCCAGGAGGGCCACCAACGTGATGACGACCGTCGCCAGCGTATTGAACGAACGCGTCATCGTCTGCTTGATCGACTCGTTCACGATCTTCTCGTAGGCCGCGCCCGCCATGAGCTTGGTATTCTCGCGGATTCGGTCGAGAATGACGATCGTATCCATGACCGAGTAGCCGATAACCGTCAGCACCGCGGCTAAGAACGCGTCGTCGGCGCGGCGGTTAGCCAGCGCATAGATGCCGATCATCATCGCCGCATCGCGCAAGAGCGCGATCACCGTCACCAAGCCGAAAATGTAGTTCCAGCCGAATCGGAAGGCAATGTAGATGAACTGGATGCTGAGCGCAATGACCAGCGCCCAGAGCGCCTTGGTCAAGTATTCGCGGCCCAGCGATGGGCCGACCGACGTTATTTGTGACGCCGCGCGATCGACCGGCGCCACGGTGTTCAACGCCGCCCAGACCGGGGCCGAATCGTTTGCGTATGCCGTTTGCGTTTGAATGACAAAGCCTTTACCGTCGGTGCCGGCCGTCGTAATCGATTCTTCGCTCATACCGAGCCCGGCCAGCGCCTGCTTCACCTTGTCGGTCGTCGTTGGTTGCGTAAACTGAACGTCGATGTCGGTGCCGCCCGTAAACGACAAGCCAAGCCGCAGCATCCGATTGGCGTGGAACCCGTCGCCGCCGGCGAAGCCGTGGTAGATCATCGAGCCCAGGCCCAGCGCAATCACGATGGACGAAATCCACGAGACGGTGCGGAACCAGCCGACGATATTCCAGTTGAGCCGCCTGAACAGCACCGCTTAGGTCTCCGCTCCGGCGGTTTTGGCGAAGATTCCCAGCTCGGACCGCTTGACGCCGTACAGCTCCGGTGACGTCAAGATCTCGTTGTCAACCAGCACGTCGACGAAGAACCGCGTGATGAAGACGGCCGTGAAGAGCGAAACGACCGTGCCCCAGAAAAGCGTGAAGGCAAAGCCTTTAACCGTTCCGGTCCCGAGCATGTAGAGAACGCCCGCGCCGACGATCGTAGTGAAGTGACTGTCGAAGACGGCCGAGAAGGCGCGCTGGAATCCGACACGCACGGCGGCGCGCATCGTCTTGCCGTTCCAGAGCTCCTCTTTGATGCGTTCGAAGATCAGCACGTTCGCGTCGACGGCCATGCCGATCGAAAGCACGAAACCGGCGATGCCCGGCAAGGTGAGCGTGGCGTGCGAGAGCGCGAGAATCGCCATCATGATCAGCACGTAGATCGCCAGAGCCAAGTTGGCGAGCAAACCCGGTAAACGGTAGACGCCGACCATGAAGATCAAAACCAAGCCCAACCCGAGTGCCGCGGCGCGCATGGATTGGACGAGATCGATCTTTCCGAGCGTGGGTCCGATCGTTTCTTTTTCGATAATTGAGATGCGCGCGGGAAGCGCGCCGGCGTTGAGCTCGTTGGCTAAGGTTATCGTTTGCTCTTGCGTAAACGATCCGGTGATCTCGCCGCTATCGTAGATCGGGCTGATCACGGTCGGCGCCGAGACATAACGATGATCGAGAAAGATCCCCAGCGGCTTTTGCACGTTCGCCGTTGTCAACTTGCCGAATCTCGCCGGATCTTTGGTTTGAAAGGTGATGTTCGGCCGGCCCGCTTGATCGTAGCTGGCCTGTGCGCCTTTCAGGTCCTTACCGGAATAGACGACCGGGCCGCTCTTTTCATAGGCGGTCTTTGACAGATAGAGTTCCGCGGCTGCCTTGTCTTTCGCCGGCGCATTGGGCTGTTGCTGCACCGCGAGCGCGGCTTCGGCTTTCTGAGCGACGTCGAACGGCACGATCTTATACTCAAGCACGGCAACTTGTTTGAGCACCTGCTCGGCTTGATCGGGATCCTTGACGGCGGGAAGCTCGACCAAGATGCGATCCGTTCCCACGTTGCTGATCGACGGTTCGGCGACGCCGAGGCCGTTGATGCGACGATCGATCACTTCGCGGGTCTGGGCCTGCACCTCCGCGGTGATCTTCTGAACCTCGGCGGTGGGGTTGAGCTGCAGCAAGAGCCGCGCTCCGCCCTGCAGATCGAGCCCGAGATGAATCGTCTTCTGGATCGGCACGACCACGAAGATGGAAATCGCGCAAATAGCGAGGATGACCAGCGCCTTGAACGGCGCCTTTAAATTTTTCCAGTCCATTGGAGCCGGTGGAGCTTAGCCTTCCACGCGTGCCGGGCCTGCCGCGACCTCCCAGAGATGGCGGCCGGTGACGAGCAGCCCGGCGATGGCCGCTGCGGCGATGCCGCTCCAAACGATGCCGGTTGCCGGCCGTCCGTAAACGAAGCCCCCGGCGGCAAAGAGTGCGCCGTAGACCGCGGCAAGCCCAAAAACCCAGCCGGCGAGCGCCAGCGGCATCGAGTCGGGCGAGCGCTCCAAGGCAAACTGCCGCCGGATGCGCGACCAGCCCGGACCGGCAGGACGGACGCGCGCGTAAAATTCGGCGAGCACGTTTGCGTCGACGGGCGGCGTCGCAAAGGTCACGGCAAGCCACACCGCCGTCGTTGTAGCGATGGTCGTCAAGAGCATGACGCTCGTGTCGACGGTATGCCCCAACTTGGCCGCGGCGAAGAAGCCGAGCGAGACGACGAACGACGCCGCCATCGCGCTTACTTCGCTCCAGGCGTTGATGCGCCACCAAAACCAGCGCAGCAAGTAGATCAGACCCGTACCCGCGCCGATCGAAAGCAAGAGATTGAACGCGTTCTTCGCGTTGTCGAGCGCGAGCGTGAACGCGACGCCGAGCACCATCAAGAGTACGGTCACGAGGCGGCCCGCGAAGACAAGTTCGCGCTGGCTCGCGCCGGGCGCGATGAAGCGCTGATAGAAATCGTGGACGAGATACGACGTCCCCCAGTTCAGGTGGGTCTCGATCGTCGAGCGATAGGCCGCGAAGATTCCCGCGACCATGAAACCCGCGAAACCCGAGGGCAGAAAGACGAGCATCGCCGGATAGGCGATGTCGTTCCCGAGCAGACTCGGTGCGACTCCCGGAAAACGCAGTTGAATGTCGTGCATGGTCGGATAGACGATTGTCGAGGCGAGTGCGACGACGATCCACGGCCAGGGCCGCAGCGCGTAATGCATCACTTGGAAGGCGAACGTGCCGAAGAGCGCGTCGGATTCGCTGCGCGCGGCGAGCATTCGCTGCGCGACGTAGCTTCCGCCGCCGGGTTCGGCGCCGGGATACCAGACCGACCACCACAAGACCGTGATCGGAATCACGAAGATGCCGAGCGCCGTGTGCCAATCTTTGAAGTCCGGCACAAGCGCGAGCGCGCCGGGATTGGCAGCCCTCACATGTGCGATCAACCCGTGCAATCCGCCGACTCCGGGCGCATGAATCGCAAAATAGGCCGCGGCGAACGCTGAGGTCATGGTGATGCAAAACTGAATCATATCGGTGACCATGACGCCCCACAGCCCTGCCGTCGCCGCAAAGATAATGGGAATCGCGACGGAAATTGCCAGCGTTTCGGCACGCGGCCAGCCGAAGAGGATGCCGGCGATCTTTACCAGCGCAAGATTGACCGTCGCGATGATCCAGCAGTTGAAAAAGAGTCCGAGATAGAGCGCGCGGAAGCCGCGCACGAAGGACGCCGCGCGCCCCGCATAGCGAAGTTCGTAAAACTCGAGATCGGTCAGCACGCGCGATCGCCGCCAGAGGCGCGCATAAAAAAAGACCGTCGCCATGCCGGTGAGCAGAAACGACCACCAGACCCAGTTTTCGGCAACGCCGCCGTCGCGAACGAGATTAGTGACGAGATTGGGCGTATCGGTAGAAAACGTGGTCGCGACGAGCGAGATACCGATCAACCACCACGGCGCCGCCCGCCCAGCCGCGAAGAATTCGGTGATGTTGCGCCCGGCTCGGCGCGCCATAACGATCGCCGGAACGAAGCTGACACCTAACGAGACGGCGACGATGATCCAATCAAGCCTACTTAGGTGCATGCCGCCAGCGCGTTCGGTTCGACTTCCGCGAGCACCTCGGCGGGCGCCAGCTTCACCTCGTTCGGCAATTCGCCGAACGCGTAGACGCCGATGCGAATACCGGAACGCAGCAAGAAGTCGGCCAGCACCGGACGCAGTGCGGCGGTACAGACGACTGCCGCGCGGTCACGCGGTGTCGTTGCAGCATAACCTTCGATGCGGGCGCGCAGCGCAAGTGCGGTTCTCGGCTCGAGCCCGTCGGTACCGTACCGGCACCATGCGGCAACCAGTCTCCCTTCGAACTCGGGTTCGAAGATCGCCGGCTCGAGTTGCGAGATGCCGCGACGGCGCAACAGATCGGGCACGATTGCTCGGCGAGCCGCTTCGGCGAGCTCGGCCGGATCGTGCGTGTTCGCTTCGAGCATCGCCTCGATCACGGCGACCGGATCGCGCGGCCACGCGCCCTCGCGCAACAATAGCGTAACGGCGCGGTGGAACGCGCGCAATGGCAACGCGTCGCTTCCCACTTCTTTGACCAACGCCGGCATCGTCGAACGCAAATGCTCGAGCAGCGTCTGCAGTTCTTGACGTCCCACAAGCTGGGCGGCATACGTCCGTGAGATCTCCGCCAGATGCGAACCCAAGACGGAGATCGGATCGAAGACGAGCGCTCCGAGGTCGGCCGCGAGTTCGCGTGCCGCCGGGTCGATCCAGGCGGCGGGCAAGCCATAGACCGGCTCTCGTTCGATGGCGCCGTTCAATCGTTCGAGCACCGTCTCGCCGGCCACCGCCAGCACGCGCTCGAGATCGAGACGACCTGTCGCGACCAGACGATCGCGAACTCGAATGCGGTAACTGTGCGGATCGCGTGAAAGGTCGTCACGCAGTCGTACGCCGGGAAGCACGACGCCGATGTCGGCGGCGAGCGCGCGGCGAACTTCGCCAATCCTATCGAGCAGCGCGTCGGCCAGCGGTGCTGCGAGCAGATTCGCTAGGTCGGCGCCGATGTCGATCGAGATGGCGTCGACGCCGACCAGGCCGAGCGCGAGCTCCGGCCGGCGCATAGCATTTCGCCTGATGCGCTCGCGCGTTTCGTTTGACTCGGCTTCGCGTCGTTTGCGTTGCCGTTGCGCCGCATGGGCAATCGAAAACGCGCTCGCGCCGAGCACGAAAAAGAGCGGACGCGGCAGCGCCGGGACGAGCGCGAGCGCGAGCATCAGGCCGCCGGCGCTGCGCAACGCGTCGGGTCGCGCGAAGAGCTGTGCGGCGAGGTCGACGCCCAGCGATCCTTCGGACGCGACTCGCGTCACCATCATTCCCATCCCCGTCGAGATAAGAAATGCCGGAAGCGTCGTGACGAGCGCGTTGCCGATGGAAAGCAGCGCGAAGGTGTTGAGCGCGTCGAGCGGCGAGAGCGCGTGATAGGCCACACCAACAACGATGCCGCCGGTCAGATTGAGCGCGACGATCACCAGCGCGGCGATCGCGTCGCCCTTCACAAATTTTCCGGCGCCGTCCATGGCGCCGTAGAAGTCGGCCTCGCGCTGCACCGTTTCGCGTTTACGGCGCGCGCCTTCAGCGTCGAGCGCGCCCGCGTGCACGTCGGCATCGATCGCCATCTGCTTTCCCGGCATGGCGTCGAGGGTGAACCGCGCCGCAACTTCTGCCACACGCTGCGAGCCGCTGGCGATGACGACGAACTGGATGGTGACCAAGATCGCAAAAACGATGATGCCGACAACGAGATTTCCATGAACCACGAACGCGCCGAACGCTGGAATGATCGAGCCGACGGCGCCCGGCGTCGAGCCCGAGGTTAAAATTAGACGCGTGGCCGACACGTCGAGGGAGAGCCGAAAGAGCGTGGCGACCAGCAATGCCGGCGCAAACGCCGAGAACTCGAGCGGATCCTCAACGGTTACGGCGAGCAGCAAAACCAGCGCCGAACCAAAGATGTTAATCCCGAGCAACGCGTCCAGCAGCCATGGCGGCAGGGGTACGATCAGAATGGCCACGACCGTCAATAAAATGGCGGCAAACGCATACACCGCCCGTTTTTGCGAGCTCATCCCGCGATCTCGTTGGCACGCAACAGCGCCGAGACGACCTCGGCGACGGCGACGTAGTGGACGTGCGGGATCGCCTCGCCGGCGCGCGCATCGCGGTAGAGGGCTCGCGCGAGCCAAACGTTCTCGACGACCGGAATGCCGTACGTTTTCGCCGCCGCGCGCACGCGCATCGCCAGCGAGTCTGCGGCGCGTACGAGCACCCGCGGCACTGGAATCTCCGGCGGCCGGTATTGCAATGCGATCGCGACATGCTCGGGATTGGCGACGACGAACGCCGCCTTGCTCAGAGCGCGAAGACCGCCGCGCAATACGGAACGATGCAGCGCGCGGCGGCGGCCTCGGGTTATCGCGTCGCCTTCTTCCTCGCGAGCTTCGCGTTTGCGTTCGTCGAAGCTCATGCGCAGGCGCCGTAGCCAAGTGCCGCGCGCCGCACCGTACTCGGCAACGGCGAAAGCGAAGCCGACAATGCACGCCGCGGTCATCACCCCGCGCGCGGCACTCCAAGCAGAGACCGCGACATCGTTGAGCGTCGTGGCCTGCACGACCACCGAACCGCCCCACGCAAAGAACGGCGCCATCGCGCCGACAGCACAGATGAAGGCGAGGAACGAGCGCAGTGAATGCGCCGCCGTTTCACGCGAGAGAATGCGTTTGATACCTTCGAAGGGATTGATGCGCCCGAACTGAGGCCCGATCGCTACGGTCATCAGCCCGCCGTTCTGCAAGAGGTTACCGAACGCGCCGGCGATCGAGGCAGCAGCGATCGGCAACAATGCGACGGCGACGATGAGCCAGCTTTCTTTCACGCTCTGCCTCGCGGCAGCAACGAACGCCCGGTGAGTTACCACGCCGAGTACCGGTGCGACGGCCGCGAGCGCCAAAGCGCCGGCTGCGAAGGAACAGTTCGCCCCGAACTCGCTCGAGCGGGCGACGTTTCCTTCACGTCGGGCCTTGCGGATTCGATGCGGCGTCGGCTCGAACGGCTTCTCCGACGCATCGCTCATTCAAGCATCACGGAATCGAAAGCAGGGGTTCCCGTACGTGAACGGCCATCACCGGCATACAAATCGCCGTCGCGATCAGCGCCGCGGCAAACGTTAGTGGGAACGCAAGCGTGAAGCTGCCGAAGCGCGGAATCACGCGCGACAGCGCGCCGAGTGCGATTTGAGCGACGAATGCCGTCGCTAACGCCGGTGCCGCAATCTGCAATGCGACGACGACGATCGTTTCCGAGAACGCGCTCGCGTACTCAATCCACCCCGTCCGCTGCAGTGGCGCTCCCGGTGCCATTCGCGCGAAACTCTGCGCAAAGCCGAGCAACGCGGGACGATACGCGCCCGAGAGAAAGAACCCACCGGTCAATGCGAGCGACCAGACCCGACCGAAGCCGCTCGGTGCGACAAGCTGCAAACTCGGCGCAATTGCGCGCACGCCGACGTAGTCGTCGACGATGCGACCGCCGGCGTAGGCACCGTCGTACACCAGCGACGCCGTCATTCCAAGCGCGCTGCCGATCAGAAACTCAGTCAGCAGCGCCGCGACCAGCGCGGCATCGTCGAAGGCGCGAACGGCCTCGTGTCGCCCGGAGAGAATTCCGCCAGTAAGGACCACCGCAAGGCCGGCGCGCAGGCTCGAGGGCACGCTTGGATGCGAGAAGCCCGGAGCGCGAAAAACGAAGCCAACACAACGCGCGAAGACGAGTAACCCCGTTACCACGGCGAAGTCTGTACCGGAACCGCGGTCAGGCTCGGAATCGCTGCCAGCGATCGTTCGAAGAGTTCGGCGACGAGATGCATCGCGGGCCAGCCGAAGAATGCTACGGTGGCACCCACGGCCACGATTTTCGGCAGCAAGGTGAGCGTCTGTTTTTGCACTTGCGTTGCCGCTTGCACCACGGCGACCGCCGTGCCGACGAGTGCCGCGACGCCAAGCACGGGAAGCGCAAGCGTCGCTGTGGTTACGAGCGCGTCGTGCAGCAATCCGTCGAGGACCTCCACCTCTCAACGGTACCGGCGTGCAGTTACGGGATCGTTACCGGGTTGTTGAAGCTTGAAATGCCGGTCGCCAGGCGCTGGCGGCCAACAGCGACGATACGATCGCGCGGGTTGCGGGCGAGCGGTTCAACGTATAAAAATGAATGCCCGGCGCGCCGGCTTGCAGCAGTCCGAGCGCCTGCATCGACGCGAACGCAACCCCGAGATCCTCGACCGCTTTGACGTCGCCTTTGCGGGCTTCCATTTCGACGCGCAGCTTCGGCGGGATGCTCGCGCCGCACATGGCGACGAAACGCTGGATCTGGGCGTAGTTGGTGATGGGCATGAGCCCGGGAAGAATCGGCAGGGTGATGCCGGCTGCGCGCGTCCGGCGCTCGAACTCGAAGAAAAGCTCGTTGTCGAAGAATAGCTGGGAAACCAGAAATTGGGCGCCCGCATCGGCCTTGAGCTTGAGGTTAGCGAGATCGTCGTTAGAACTCGCGGCCTCGGGATGCTTCTCGGGATAACACGCGGCGCCGATGCAAAAGCCGTAGTTGCGGCGCAACATCGCGATCAGTTCGTTTGCGTGCGAAAAGCCGCCGGGCGCCGCTTTGAACTCGCTACCCGGCGGCGCATCGCCGCGCAGCGCCAGGACGTTCTCGATACCGGCGCGGGCCAAGTCGTCAAAGAGCGTTCGTAGTTGTCCGCGGTCTGCGCCAATACAGGTGACGTGCGCCACGACTGTGAGACCGATGTGTTGTTGGATCTCCTTCGCGAGCGCGACGGTTCGCGCCCGGGTGGAACCGCCGGCACCGTAGGTGATGGAAACGAATGCCGGGCGCAGCGGCCGCAACGCTGCGATCGTCTCAAACAGCTGTCGGGAGCCTTCGTCATCCTTGGGCGGAAAAAATTCAAATGAGAAGAACGGCCGCTGCGTTGCCAATGCGTCGCTGATGCGCATGGCGTCTGGCCTTATCGAAAGCTTGCCGCAACGCCTCCGCAGAGCATCGCCCAGCCGTCGACCATAACAAAGAGCAATAACTTCACCGGAAGCGAGACCACCGGCGGACTGAGCATCATCATGCCCAGCCCCATCAGCATTGCCGCAACTGCTAAGTCGATGGCCACGAAGGGCAAATAGAGGGCGAACCCAATGGCAAAGGCACTCCGCAACTCGCCGACGACGAAGGCCGGAACGAGCACGGTGATTGGAACACGCTGTACGGGTTCGGGCGGCCGCCGCGCAATGCGCGCGAAGACCGCCACGTCGGCGACTCGTGTCTGGCGGAGCATAAACGATCGCAGCGGCGCAGCGCCGCGCGCGAGCGCTTGCGACGGCGTGATGGTACCGCGCGAGTAAGGATCGACCGCCTCACGGCCGATGCGCTGCGCCGTTGGGGCCATCACCACCAACGTCAAGACAAGCGCCAGCCCCGTAAGCACCGAATTCGGTGGAAGCGCCGACGCTCCGATGGCAGAGCGAACGAGCGACAGGACAACGACGATGCGCACGAACGACGTGCACATGACCAGGATCAACGGGACGAGCGAGAGCATCGTCAAGGTAACCAGGAGATCGAGCGGGATGGCTGCGTGGCTCACAGCGCGAGCAACTCCGTAATGCGCAAGCCGAAACTCTCTTCTACGGCAACGATTTCGCCGCGAGCGATCGGCTTTTCGTTCACGAGCAGATCGACCGGAACGTTAACGCTGCGATCCAGCTCCACAATCGAGCCGGCGCCGAGCTTGAGGATCTCGGCGACCGGCATCGTGCAGCTGCCAATGGCAACCGTGAGGCGCAGCGGGACCTGCATCAGCAGGCCCATGGTATCGTTCTCCGTCACATCGCTTCGCGCACGGCCGCAACCGACAAAGCAAATCGCCCGTTGGTAACGCCGCAGGCTCCGGCAGCGAGCCGACGACCGGCCAGCGAAAGCACGCCGCGCTCGAATGTTGCCGCGCTCATTGAAACGATCGATCCGACGTCGAAACGCGCAATCGCGCTCGCTTCCATCGTTCCCAGCGCAAGAAATGCGCGGGGCTTGAGTCTCACGCCGGCCAAATGAGCAACGTCCAGCTTCGGACCGGACTCCGCTGAGGGTTCACGCGAAAGCGCGATGCCGATTCTTCCGTGCACCGGCTCGTCAACGAGCAGGTCGAAGTAGGTAGTGAAGGCGTCAATCGCAGCGACGCGTTCGACGCTATGCCCGTCGCGGGCCCCGCAGACCGCGCTGAGGTTGGTGGCAATCACGCCGACCAATCGATCGAGGACATCGCATTCGAGCGGCGAGAGCGCGCGCTCTTCGGCGCAAGTGCTGGATTCTCCGAACAGCGCGGCCGCCAGCGCGATTGCATCGGGCCGCTTCACGATGATCGCAGCGTCGGCAATGCTTGCGCGCACGCAATAGAGGCGCGCGTCGCGTTCGATCGCCTTCCATGCGACGGGCGGAGGTACGGCAGGCTCGACCAGGCGCATGATGACGGGCGCTGCCAGCAGCGAGCTCAGCGTTTCACGCACGGCGTTTGCAACCACGCACGCGGCACCGATCGGCAGCGATGAATGGGTCTCGAAGCGCGCGCGGCGCACGCGACGGCCGTTCGCCGCATCGTTTTGCCGGCAGGCCTTGTCAAAGGCCAGCGACTTCACTTGAGCAGATCCATCGCCGTCTTGCCCAGTCGCCCCTTCGCTGTTTCCGCGGCTTGCAGCGCGTCGAAGGCAAGATACGCTTCCTTGAGGCGAACGAGGCTTTCATTGACATCAATCCGGCTGCGTTCGCGGTGCATCGGCAGCAACGGCGCAAAGCCCTCGGTGTTGGGAACGCCGACGTGCGCAGTTACGCCGGGCGGCGCGGCGCAATGGTTGCCGTCGCTCGTTTCGAGTCGAGTGCCGGCCGGAAATCGCGCGAGTGCGACGCGTCCCACGACGACGCGTTGCGATTCGTGATTTCCACTGCGCGGGTCGATCGTTTCACGAAGATAGACGAGCGTGCCGTCGCGCTCGATCGAGGCGTCGCGCACGCCTCCCAAGGCCTCGTCGACGGCATCGACGCAGAGTGGTGCGAGCGCGGCGCCGGGCGTGCGAACGCCGAAAATGAGCTTTCCGTCGGCGTCACAAAGGCCGTCCTCTCCCAGATGCAAGGCGCCGTTGCGCGTGTAGGTTCGCGTGCCGTCCCCCTCGTTCGTAACAAGGTATGTCGCGTCGGGCAGTGCGACGGCGAGCGGATCCAACGTGAAGTCGGCCACGCTTGACGAGGTTGCAACGTCGTCGTTCCGCGGGATCGCGCCCGGCGTATAGGCACGGCGCACGTCGGCGGCCCGCTCGGCGATGCGGTCGAGCGCTCCGCTGAGGTTGGGATTTAAGAACATTCACGCCCTCCGACGGGGCGCATTTCCACGCCGATGTTTCGTGCGGCCAATGCAATGCGCGCGTGTGACAGCGCCTCGGCAACGAGCGCGCGCATCTCGGGCCGGCAGAGTGCGAGCAAGGTTGTTCGCGATCCCTGCGTTTGAAGGATCACATGGATGCGAGCCGATCCTCGGCCCAGCGAAAAGGTCGCTCGTCGCGGACTGAAGCTCGCGTTAGAAAAGACCCGTTCGATTCGTTGCTCGAGTGCCGCGCCTTTCGCGCAGCGCGTGCGAACTCGACGCACATCGTGTTCGTCTTTCCCGCGGCGTGGCGGCTGCTTCGCCGGCACGATACTGGTACGGAAAAGTTGAGTCGCGAGCCGCTTCGCCGGTTCGACGGTGTCGCGATGTGGAAATGAGCGGCCGGAAACACCGCAAGCGTTATTTCTGCAGCCTCGCGCCGGCAACGCGTTGGGCACGAAACCGAGTGCCGAGTACCACGCCTGCGAAAGAACTCGGCGGTCGATACTCGCCAACGGCGCCGCGAGAATGCTCACTTCGAGCTGATGCGTCATCATCGCACGATGATTGCAAACGGCGATGATCGCGCGCTCATCGCGAAATTGCCGAGTTGAGAACGAGCCGCGTTGCAAGGCTCGCAAGCGCCGCGAGCGTCTCATCGTGCGCGCACGCCTGCTCTTGGCGCAAGAAGGCTTCGAGGGCCGCTTTCAGCCGCCATTGCCACACGCGCGGCATCGGTATCCGGATCGATGCCCAACGAGCGAGCATCGGCGGTCCGATCGAGCAGAGCGAGCGCGCGACGGACCATATGAGCCGCATGCCGATGCGACTCATCGGCAACTGCATCCATCGTACGGCTCGCGCTGGCGAGAACGTCGACGGCGGGAAACCATCCGGCCTCGGCCAGACGCGCCGAAAGCACGACGTGTCCGTCGAGCAGCGAGCGCGCCGCCTCGCTGACCGGATCCCGATCGTCGCCGTCGTTGATCACGGTGCAAACCAGTGTAATCGATCCGCAATCCAGCGAGCCGGCGACTTCCACGAGCTGGGCCATTTGCGCGAAGACGCCCGGCGGATATCCCCCTCGTCCGGCGCTTTCGCCCTCGGCGACACGCAGTTCGCGCCAGGCCGCAGCACAGCGTGCTAAGCTATCGAGCACGAAGAGCACGTGCAATCCGCGCTCGCGCAAGGCCCGGGCGTGGGCGGCTGCGACGTGCGCGGCGGCGCTGCGTTCCCGGGCCGGACGGTCGCTGGTCGCGCAAACGACTGTCGTGCGATGGTCGCGCCGTTCGATCCAACGCTGGGCTTCCCGTCCGCGCTCACCGACGAGCGCAACAACGGTCGCATCGGCCGCGCAACCCTGCGCAATCGACTCCAGCAACGTCGTTTTACCAGCTCCGGGCGCCCCAAAAATGCCGACGCGCGCGCCTCGCCCGATTGTCAGCAACGCGTCAATCGCGCGAGTTCCCGTCCAGAGCGGAGCGGCGATTGCGATTCGCTCGTTCGGTCGAGGCGGCCGCAACTCCAGCGAAACGCTTCGGCCTCGCAGCAACGGTCCGCGGTCGAGGGGCGCGCCGCGGGCGTCAATTGCGCGACCCAGGGCGCAGGTGCCTAATGTGAGGCGCTGCGGCGCAGTCACTGCACCCGCGCGCGAAGAACGGCGTCGAGACGCGCGTCGAGCGTTAGATCGATCGTGCCGCTGCGCAGTTCGAGCCGAACGCTCCCGCGGCTCAACGTCGCGTCGGGAATGCGTTCGAACTCGACCGCGCAGAGCGCATCGAGATCGTCCGGATGTGCGCGAATGGAAGTGACGTCGTGCGAATCGGAACCCAGGGCGCCGCGCACGATCTCGGCGACGTCGGCGGCGGCGATCTGAAGCTCGCGCGCGAGCACGTCGCGCGCAATTGCGGGCAAGAGTTCCTCGACGGCAGCATCGATCGCGTCTTGTAGTCCTGCGCGAAATCGCCGTGCAGCGCGCAACGCTTCATCGATGTCGCCGCAAACCGGCGCGGCGACCGCGGGCGGTGGTGGCGCTTCCTCGGCGGCGGCTGCGCGCGTGACCGGACGCAAGAAAAGTGCAAGCGGCACGAACGCACTAGACACGGCGGCGCAGTAGTTCCTGAGCGTCGGCGAGCAACGGCGAATGGCGCCGTTGCATTCGAGCGACGATCGCCTCGCGCTCGTGCGGCGGGTAGAGCTCGAGCACCGCCGTCGCGGTCGCGGCCGGCAGCGCGCTTATGATGGCCGCCGCTGCGTGCGGCGGTTCGCGTTCGAGCAGACTCCGCACGCGTGCCGGCGGAAACGTGGCGGCAGCTTTCGTCGTGCGTTCGACCAAGCCGCGCTCGAGCACCGTTTGCACGAGTGCCGCGACGGGCGAGAGTGCGAAACGCGCGCAGACGACGAGCGCAAGCGCGACGACAACCGCGGGCATCATCGGAGCGATCGCTCCGTAGAGCATCAACCACGGATTTGCTCGCGGGAGCGGATCGCGGTGGAAGTCGACCGCCTCGACGGCCAGCGCGTCACCGCGCGCAGCGTCAAAGCCGATCGCGGCTGCAGCGAGTCCGCGCACTTTAACGAGATCGAGCGCGCGGCTCTGATCGACGAAGACTGCGGCCGACAACCGTTTGAGCGCACCAGCGGGGATCTGTGCGAGGGACTCGTGCGTTTCGCTTCCGCGGTCTTCGCCTTCGTCCGTGCGGCGGTAGCGTTTCCCGCCGCCGTCGTAACTTTCGCTATGGCGCACGCGTTCGACGCCCGTGCCGAGGATCGGCGACCGGCGGATGTCGTGTCGCGACGTGCGGGCGGCGTCGTATTCGGAGCGAATGCGGACGATGGCAGCACCAGCCCCGAAGGCGGTGTCGAGCGCGGATTGCAACGAGCGCTGAACCTCTGCCGTGTCGTCGTCTGCCGCGTCGACCCCCGCGACATCGGTTCCGAGCGCAACGCCACGATCGTCGAGAATCGTTACTCGTGCCGGCTCGAGCTCGGGAACGCTGGCGGCGACGAACGCTCGAACTCCGGCGATTGCATCGCGCGAAAGCCGTGCGCCGGCGCGCAATCGAAGTCGCACGGAGGCACTCGCATCGTGCGCCGACTCGTCGGCGAACTCGCCCGTTTTCGCCGGCGCAACGATGACGCGCGCGTCGTCTACTCCGTCGATGCCGCGCAATCCCGATTCGATATCGCCGGCAAGGCCCGCGCGTGTCTGCGCGTCAATGACCGCTTGCGGCGTCAGAACGCCAACGTTCGCCAGCGCCTCGTCCGTACTCGACAGATGCGGATGTGGAACGCCGGCAAGCGAGAGTCGCAGCAACAGATCGTTTCGCCGGCTCGCATCGACGATCACGTTTTCGGCAGTCGGCGTGAACGCGACGCTCCAGCCTGCCAGACGTTCTTCAACCTCCGCGAGCTGCTCGGGGTGGAGCGGCGCCGCGAAAAGCGCGTTGCGCGCGGGGTGTCCGACGATGACGGCGGCAACCGCAATGCCGAGCGCAACGAGGACGAAGCCACCGACGAGCAACCGCGCCGCTTTCGGCACCGCCTTCCATCGGGCGAGCAGCTGCGCGATACCCAGCACGATCTAGACTTGCATGTTGAGAATGGACTGCACGGACTGCGTCAAACGCTGCGCCGCGGCGGTGGCGACGGAGAGCGCGACGTCGGCCTGTGCCCGTTCGTAAACTGCGGCCTGCAAGGTCCCGCGTCCGTACGCAAAGTCGTCTTCGGCTTGCGAGGCATCCGAGAAAAGCCCGTGGAGCGCATCGAGTGCGCGTGCGAACGCCGCGCCGTCGCCCCGCTGCGCGGACTCCGCCGGCGGCGCATCCGGGATTAGCATTTCGACCTTCATAAACGCTCCAAGTCGAGCGTCTTTTCGGCAAGCCGCTTGCCGACGTCAAAAATGGCGGCATCGGATTCGTAGGCGCGCGATGCATTCATTACGCCGATCATTTCGGTGAGAATGTCGACGTTCGTGCCGCGTTCGATGCGCGTCCCGGCGAAATCGACATGCGCTTCGCCCTCAGGATCATCAGCGACGCGAAAGACCGGAATCATACGTTCGTAGTCGCCGTTGGGCCCGGCGGCCTCCGCGGCGGCAACGTTGCGCGCCGCAACGTCGAGTGCCGCGCGCTGCGCGTCCATTCCGCTCGCCGCCGAGTCGAGTAGATCCAGATTCATTTCGTCACGGCTTTGATCTCGGCGAAGCGGGCACGCTCCGTAGCGAGCAATGCCTCGCTAAAGATTGCGGCTCCAGCGGTTTGCGCTAGCGCCGCATCGGCAGACCGGCCGTGCTCCTTCCCGAAATTCGCGACGGCTACGGCACGCTGCGCTTGCGCCAAACGCAGTCGCGCATCCGAAAAAGCTTCGCGCAACGACTCACCCACGTCAAACATAGCTCGATGCTACTAGGCCGACGTAGCCGCTGAAGATACCCTCGATAGCCGGATTGTGACGAAAGCTGGGTGAAAACCGAGTGAGCAACCTATAACGAAGGAGTAAGAATCGGGTGAAACCGCCTCCACCGCGCCATTCCATCGGCGGACTTGGGCTCCATTTCGTCTATAATGATCCCCATAAAGGAGGACTCGTGCGAAACAAAAGATCGTTTTACGCAATTATCGCAACCATTCTTATCGCCGTGGTGCCGTTGGCAGCCCCGGCACAAGTCAGCATTGGCGTCGGCTTCAATGTCGGGGGGCCGCCCCCGCCGTTGCCGGTCTACTCGATGCCCCCGGCACCCTACCCCAACTATCAATGGACGCCGGGTTACTGGGGCTACGGACCGGCCGGCTACTACTGGGTTCCGGGAACCTGGGTTGCGCCGCCCTCGGTGGGCCTCTACTGGACGCCGGGCTACTGGGGCGGCGGCTTAAACGGCGGCTACGTTTGGAACAACGGCTATTGGGGCGGCAGCGTCGGCTTTTACGGCGGCATTAACTACGGCTTCGGCTACTATGGCACCGGCTTCTACGGTGGCTATTGGTCGGGCGGTGCGTTCCGTTACAACACCGCAATCGTCAACGTCAACCGCAACGTCGTGCGCAACGTTTACGTGAATAAGACCGTCGTCAACCATGGCGTCGTCTGCGGCAACAACTGCCACGTAAGCTATAACGGCGGTCACGGCGGCATCACCGCCCGACCAACGCCGACGCAAGTTACCGCGCGTCAGCACGGAATCGCGCCCACGACCGTGCAACGCCAACACGATTCGGTCTCGGCCGCGGATCGCAATCAATACGCGAACGTCAATCACGGACATCCGCCGGTCACCGCGGCAGCTCATCCGTTCAACGCGAGCAATAAGCCCGCAAACTTCGCTCCGGTAACCGCTGCCGACCGGCAGACTCACACAACAACGACGCAGGGGCAGACTCATACCAACTCGATGCAAGGGCAGCCTCACTACAACTCTATGCAGGGACAACCGCATCACAACACGATGCAAGCCCAACCGCATCATTACAATCAGTATTCACACCCCAACGGCTCGATGAATGGCGGCCATCCTCCGCAGGGTGGGCATCCTCCGCAGGGCGGACATCCGCAGGGCGGACATCCCCCGCAGGGCGGGTCGATGGAAGGCCATCCTAACGGTGGCGGCGACCATCCGGGCAAACCGCCGCGACGCTAACCACGTAATAAAACACTCGCTGCAAACGGGGACTCATCCGAGTCCCCGTTTCACTATCGCGCGATCGGCAAGCCGGCCGCGTCGCGCGGCACGCCGAGCATCAGCCGTGTCACCTCGTCGTAGTTGGCGATGCCCGAAGCGATGCGATTGCTTTTCAAGTAAACGTTGTACGTGCGCCATGACCAATGGGCCAGCATGACGTTGATGTGACGCGCGTCACGGCGGCGAATCGCGGCGAAATCTTGTAAAACAAGCGGCACGAACTCGCGACGTAGGTAATGGCGCTTCTGCGGCAGGTACAAAAAAAGCTCGAACCAGCCTGAATAGCGCACCGCGGCATCGGGCGACCGCAGACACGTGACGATGGCGAGGTAGTTCGCTTCGTCTTCGCGCGCATAGGCTGCGTCGTGACTCCACTCGTGCGCCAGATCGAACGGCCGCTCGAACCAAAGCAAATCGGAGGCCATGGCGACGTTGAGCGTGAGTGGATTGATGAAGCCGCTCGTTCCCGTTGCGATCATGAACGGATCGGCAATCGTCGGTTTTGGCCCGCCGACCCAGGGCGTCCAGCTATCGCCGGCGCGCAGGACGGCCGGAAGCCATGCGGTATAGAGTGCGCCACGGTCGAGCGGGATTGCCGCACGGCCATGCGCCGCCGCTGCGAGCACATTCATTTGCGCCATCGCCCGCGCGCGCAAGTCCGCTGCAGCCCGCGGAGTGACCCGCGCCGGATCGAACTGCACCCGCGATTCGAGCGGCGCGCGCGCGTAGTTCCAGCCCCAGCTCAATTCAAACCACAGCGCATAGAGCCCCGCGATGGCCGCACAGGTGAGGAGTAAAGCCGCAACTTGCGGCGCGCGGCGCCGGCGCAGGCGCGCGAAGACGACGATTTGCCAAATAATCGCTGCAATGCCGGCGAGCGCGGCGAAATCCCCGAGTGACCACGGCAACGATGCGGTGATGCTCGAAGCGAAATGCTCCCAGTGCGGATAGGCGCCGTTAGCATAGGCGCGCTCGATCCATTGCGCGCTGGGCTGAATGAAAAGCGCGGTCGCGCCAAGCGCGACCAGGAGAACGCTGAAGCTGGTTTTTAGCGTTTGCTGTACTGGAATCGCTTGCGGGCGCGCTTGCGACCGTACTTCTTCGATTCCTTTTCGCGCGGATCGCGCGTGAGAAAACCATTCTTGCGAAGCGTCGCTTTGAAGCCCTCGTCGATGGCCACGAGCGCGCGGGCGATGCCGTGACGAATCGCGCCCGCCTGTCCGGTGACGCCGCCGCCTTCGGCTTTCACGCTCACGTCGAAGCGGGCACTGCTATCGGTCGCTTCGAGCGGCTGACGCACGATCATCATGAGCTGCGGCCGGGGGAAATACTCGTCGGCGGGTTTTCCGTTTACCGTGATGACGCCCTGACCGAGCGAAAGTTTGACGCGCGCGACAGCGCGTTTTCGGCGCCCGGTCGATTGAATGACGTCGACGGTATTTTCCAATATGACTCCTACGGCAGCGACGAAAGCGGCGCCGGCTTCTGCGCCTCGTGCGGATGATCGGACCCGCTATAGACGTTCAAGCGCCCGAGCTGCACGTCGCGCATGCGATTGGTCGCGAGCATGCCGCGTACGGCCTTCTCGATTAGGCGTTCGGGATGCTTCGCGGCGATTTCGCGCGCGGTCTGCACTTTCAGCCCGCCGGGAAAGTTGCTATGGCGGTAGTAAAGTTTTTGCGTCCACTTGTTACCGCCGAGCTCTACCTTATCGGCGTTAACGACGATCACGTGGTCGCCGTCGTCGATGTGGGGGGTCCAAGTGGGCTTGTGCTTGCCCGAGAGCGCGCGCGCAATCCGCACCGCAAGGGTGCCGAGCCGTTCTCCCGACGCATCGACGAGATACCATTCGTGCTGCGTCTGTGCCGTTTTCTGTTGGTAGGTGCGCACAACCAAGGTATCCTACGGGAAAGCGCAGGGGCCGTCAAGCGCAGCCTCGGCGAAGCCGCGCAGGGCCGGAGGGTCGGCGTACGAGTCATAGCCGTCGGCGTAGCGGACGCCGGCCAGGTAGAGTCCCTGCGGCGGCGCCGTAGCCCCGGCCGCGCGCCGGTCGAGCGCCGCGAGGATCCCCGGCATTTCCGCCGGCCGTCGGCGGCCAACCCCGCACTCGATCAGCGTGCCGGCAATCGTCCGGACCATGTGATGGAGGAAGCCCCCGGCCGTAATCTGGAGGCCGACCAGCTCGCCTCGGGCGGCGATGCGAAGCTGGCCAACCCGTCGTATGGTCGTCGGTGCTCCGTCTCCGAGCGCGCTGAACGAGCGAAAGTCGTGCTCGCCGACGAGGTGTTCCGCTGCCGCGCGCATCGCGGCAAGGTCAAGCGGCTGGGATTCGTGAGCGGCGTAGCGGCTCAGCAACGGACTCGGCTCGCGCCGGTTCGAGATTGCGTAGCAATAGGTCCGCTCGACGGCCGAAAAGCGCGCGGAGAAGCCCTCCGGCACGACCTCGGCTCGGCGCACGCTGCAATCGGCCGGCAGCAACGCCTGCAGGGCGGGGAGGAGTCGTTCGAACGGAAACGTGGCGGAGGTCGCGAGCGAAACGACCTGCCCGGTCGCATGAACGCCGCCATCGGTTCGGCCGGCCGCGGTAAGTTTGACGGGGTGCGAAAACAAACGCGCGAGCGTTATCTCCAAGACGCCGGCAACGGTCCGAAGGTTGGGTTGCCACTGAAAGCCGCAAAAATCCGTCCCGTCGTATTCGACGGTCAACCGAAGATTCGTCAGAGATTCGCTCGGGCAAGCTCCGCTTTGGCAGCGGCGTAATCGCGCGTAAACGCGGGATCGTGCATCATCACGTAGGCGGCCAAGGTCCCCGCGGTCCAACCCGAGGCCACGTCACTGGGATAGTGCAGCCCTAAGAGAATTCGATTCTCGGCAAACGTGCGGGCCTGCGCGAAAATCGCGTCGCGCTTGGACGGAATCAATTGCGAGAGTATGATCGCCGCCGATGCGGCGAACGCAGCATGGCCGCTTGGATACGATCCGCGCTGTCTTTGCACTCCGTAGGGCCGCGGCCGTTGCCAGTAGGCCTTTGCCGAGTCGATCAAATTTTCAACGTCGGAGCGCACGCGGGAAAAGAATCGCGCCGTGATCGGAAGACGCTGCGCGGTGAACTGCGGCGCTACCGACGCGACGAAGAAAAAGACGCTGCGTTTGGAAGCTTCTTGCGCTTCGAGAAGTTCCGCGGGGCTGCGGGCTGCGACGGCGGCCGCCACCTGCTCTTCGTCGGAACGCTGTTCGGCCGACGCAGCGTCGGGCGGCGGCGGCAGCAGTACCGTTAAGTCGAGCTGCCTCGGGCTGAGATAGTAGTACGGTTGCGTCGCGGCGGCGCAGGGCGCCGTCATCACGGCGAGCAGAATCGTTGTGACGAACGCCGCTCGCAGCATCATCCGTGCTGGCGCTGCAGCGGAAAGAGCAAGACGTCGCGGATCGATCGTTGACCGGTCAACAACATAATCAGACGGTCGATGCCGATGCCGATGCCGGCCGTCGGCGGCATACCGTACTCGAGCGCCCGGACGTAATCCCAATCGGGCTCGGGAATTTCGTCGTTGCCGGCGGCCCGTTCGGTGACTTGGGCGGCGAAGCGCGCACGCTGATCGTCGGGATCGTTGAGCTCGGTAAAGGCGTTGGAGATCTCCATGCGCCCGCAAAACAGTTCGTATCGGTCGACGATCTCCTCGTCGCCTGCGCGCCGTTTCGATAGCGGCGAGATCACCACCGGATAGCCGGTGACAAACGTTGGCGCGTTCAAGTGCGGCTCGACGACGCGCTCGAAGATCTTGTCGAGCGCGTGACCGTGCGAGGGCGACTCCGGTATGTCGAGTTCGCGAAGAATCGCTTGCGCTTGCGTGGCGTCGAGCAAACGCTCGCGGGTATACTTGCCGTCGCTGTAGCTCGCCATCGCGTCCAGGTATTCAACGCGCGCGAACGGTCGCGCGAACGAGATGCTGGCGTCGTCGTAAGCAAGCTCGGTGCCGCCGTCGGTCGCAATGGAAACGAGGTGCGCGATCAGCTCTTCATTGAATGCCATCATATCGCCGACATCCCAGTAGGCCGCGTAGAGCTCCAACATCGTGAACTCGGGATTGTGCGTCGTGTCGATGCCTTCGTTGCGAAAAATTCGGCCGATCTCGTAGACGCGCTCGAGTCCGCCCACGATGAGGCGCTTGAGGTTGAGCTCGGTGGCGATCCGCAGCTGCATGATGTGATCGAGCGCGTTGCATTGCGTGACGAACGGCCGCGCTGCGGCGCCGCCGGCGACGTGCAGAAGTGTCGGGGTCTCGACTTCGTAAAACCCGTGCGAGTCGATAAAGCGGCGCATTTCCGCGATCAGCCGGCTGCGCATGATCATCGTATCGCGCACGTCGGGATTGACGATCAGATCGACGTAGCGCTGGCGGTACCGCTTCTCGACGTCTTGCAAGCCGTGCCACTTGTCGGGCAACGGCATGAGCGCCTTACCCAGCGGCGAGAACGCGGTAACGTGCAAGGTAAGCTCGCCCATCTTCGAACGAAACATCCAGCCGCGAACGCCGATGAGATCGCCCCGATCGAGATCGGCCCAATCGCGAAAGGCCGACTCGCCGACTTCTTCTTTGCGGATGTAGATCTGAAGCTTCCCCGAGCGGTCGCCGAGATCGGCAAAACTCGTCTTGCCCATCGTTCGTTTCGAGAGAAGACGCCCCGCGAGGCTCCAGCCTTCGGCGCTCGCGTCTTGGCCAGGCACCAGGAAACCGTACCGCTCGAGCAGTTCGGCGGCCGTCGCCTGCACTTCGAAGCGGCGGGCGGCGAACGGATCGCTCCCCCGCGAACGCAAAGCGGCCAGATTCTCACGTCTGGCCGCTACGAGCGACGCTTCGGTCTTGCCGAGTTCGTCCAATCGTTTTCCTCGAAGGCGGCCTTACGAGGCCTTTTTCGCAGCCTTCTTCGGTGAGCTGCTCTTGATCGATTCTATCTTGTACTTTGCCAGTCCGCGCGGCGTGGCAACGTCGACGGTCGTGCCCTTCTTGTGCCCCATGAGCGCGCTCCCGAGCGGCGATTCGTTGGAGATGCGCTGACGCGGGGGATCGGCTTCGGCCGAGCCGACGATCGAGAACTCGTAGGTGTCGTTACTTTTGAGATCTTTCACCTTAACGATCGCGCCGAGATGCACTTCGTCGGCGGCGTACTCCGATTCGTCAATGATGCGAGCATTGCGAATCATCGCTTCGAGCTTGAGAATGCGCCCTTCGATGAAGGCCTGTTCCTGTTTGGCGTCTTCGTACTCCGCATTTTCGCTCAAATCGCCATACTCTTTGGCTTGGCGAATGCGATCGTTGACCTCGCGCCGATGGACGGTCTTGAGCTCGTCGAGCTCCTGTTCCAACTTCGTCAGACCCTCGGCGGTCAGCACGATTTCTTTGTCGTTCAACTACTAGACCCTCACGGGCGCTCATGACGAGAGCCCCAGCTTTAAAAACGGCGTTCCCGAACGCTGGCGCCGGTTGTTCTCATTGGGCGGCTCCAAGGCCTTCTCTGCGCGTTCGCAGGCAAAGGGTATACCCGAGGGCTTCGAAATTCAAGCGTTAAGCTCGACCACCCGCGGCCGTAAACTCAAATCGTGGAGCAGGCGCTCGTAATCGGCCGGTATCACGTCGCTCCAGGCCTTACCCAGCAACGCGAGGAGCGCGGCCTCGAGCACGTTCGTCCCAAACGATCGTCCCGCAATCTCCGGCGTGGTGGTGACGAGCAGCTTGACGCCGCGCGCGCCCAACTCTTCCACGTTGGCGTGGGTGACCGTATTCGTCAGCACGATCTTCCCATCGAGGCGCGCGGGCATGAACTGACGCATGAAGTGAAAGTCGCCGGCGATGATTTCTGCTTGCTCGTAGTATTGCGGATATTTGGGCTCGGGCGGCTTCTCTTGCTTCTTTCCGGTGGGGTAGAAAAACTGAAACGGCAGCTTGCACGCGTCGGGCAGATACTTTTCGGCCATCGTTTCGAACTCGTGAAGATCGCGAACCGGCATGTCTTTATCGAGCGCGAAGATGAAGTCGCCGAAGAGCACGTCGGCGCCGGCGTCGACGAAGGCTTGGGCCATACCGAAGCGGTCGAGCGCGCTCACCATGAGCACGCGCTTCCCGCGCAGATCGATCCCCAGATCGTCCTGCATGAAACGCACGGCTTTACGCTCGAGCGTGTTCTTCAAGCCGCTGCCGTCGACGACGGGAGTCACCTTTGCAGCCTCGAGCAGTCGTAATCCGTCGCGCAGCGCATACCGATGCCGACCCGCATAGAGATAGACGTCGATGCCGCCTAAGCCGATTGCGTCGGCCTTTCCGTCGAGATCGCGCACCATCGCGATTGCGAGGTCGAGTTTGCCGTCGGTGCCGACGCGCGAAATGTCGAACTCTTCGCCCATCAACGTCACCTGCGCGCGGTGATCCCGCGTGCTCGATCCCAACGACACCGAAACGACGCGCTTCACGAGCGTGCAAGCGCGGCTTCGCGCGTAGCGGCGATTCGTTCGGGGGTGATCGCCGCGTCGAAGGCGCGCATGTCGGCCAGAGTAAAGCCGCATCTCTCGGCCATCGCTTCGATCTCGATCACTTTGCGCAGCTCGATGCCGCGCCCGAGCGTGTAGGGTTCGAGGCGCCCTTCGAGCGCAAGGATCATCGTCTCGCTCATGCATGCGAGCGCGGTGCGCGGCGGCAGGTTCAAATCGAAGTCGGTGCCGCGCTCGCGGACGCGTTCGAAGCGCGGGTTTCCCGGCACCAGCATATTTCCGCCCTCGATCACCAACACGTCGGGTCGTTGCGACGCGACCCGCCGGCTAACGTCGTGCGGCAGCGAGAGCTCGCAGATAACGGCGCCCGTACGCAGATCGCCGGGGTCGATGATGTCCTGCGTCGAGGTCGTGGCGGTGAGAATCAACTGTGCCCTGCGCACGGCGCTGGGAATGTCGGTCGTATATTCAGTCTCGCACGGCAACTCGGCGGCGTTCTCCTGATGGAACTTTCGCAGACGCGTCTCGTTGCGCGCGACCAAGATGAGTCGCTGCACTTGCGGAGCGATGAGGCGAGCGCAGGCGCTGCCGATCGACCCCGTTGCGCCGATAACGACCGCGGTGGAACCCCGCGGATCGATCGCCATCTCGCGCGCGCCGCGAAAAAGACTTTGAACGCCGGCGGCGATCGTCAACGAGTTTCCGGTGGTGACCGGTATCGGCGAGCGCGCGTTAATCGTAACGCCGGCGTCGCCGACGACGGCGGTGTAGGCGCCGAGCCCCGCGACTTGCGCACCGAGCTCGGCGCCGATTTCGATCGCACGCAAAACGCGGCTGTAGATTTCCTCACGCGGAAACTCGAGAAGCTGCTGCGGCAGCAACGGCGCGGCGACGAACCAGCCTTCGGTCTCGCGGCCGTCCGGCGCGCGAACTCCGGTGACGTGCACCGCGGCGTACGACGGCATCCACTCCATGATCTTGCGCATGATCGCCTGACCCTTGCCCTTCGCGCCCGGCTCGTAGCGCGCGATGTCGTCGAACGAGAGCGGATGGATGACAAAGCAAAACTTGTTCACGGAGCGTCCTGCGATTCGGCTTGCAGCTTAAGCGCGGCCAGCATCATCTCGCTGTTCTCGCGAACTTTTTTCTGCAGCGTCGGACCGATCAACTCCGCGAGCGTCGGTACGCCGAAATCGTAGTCGACGCCAAGGACCACGTGCGTAACGCCGTCGCGGTGCTCGAACGTCCACGCGCCCTCGAACTTATCGAGATCGCCCTCGATGAGCTTGTAGTCGATTCGCAGTGCCTCGTCATCGAAGCGATCGTCTTCCGTCCATTCGATCGGGGCTTCCTCGACCAAGGTCTTCCAGCGCGAAATTGCGCCGCCGGGAGTACGCTGCAGAATCGTCACCGTTTCGACGTCGGGCATGAACTGCGGAAAGCGTTCTTGGTCCTTCGCGAGCTCGTAGACGCGACGGGCGGGGGCATCGATCACGATCGTACTCTCAACATACGGCATCGCGTGAGAATCAGAGCGCTCCGAGTTTTTCGTAGGCAGTCGCGACGCCGGCGCGCAAAGCTTCCAGCGCGCGATCGACTTCGCCGGCGCTCACGATAAGCGGCGGCTCGAGCCGAATGACCCGCTGGGCGTTCAAGGTCCAAGCGGCGGTGACGCCGTGCTTGAGCATTTCCGGAATGATCCAGCCACCGTAGCCTTCGCTCGTCAGTTCGACGCCGACCAACAGTCCAAGCCCGCGCGCTTCACGAACGACCGCGGGAAACTCGGCAGCGATTGCCCTCGCGCCGCCGAGCAGCTGCTCGCCGCGTATGCGCGCTTTTTCGGCCAGGCCTTCTTCTTCGAGAACGTCCATTGAGGCCAGCGCCGCAGCACACGCGATCTCGCTGCCGCCGAAGGTTGACGTGTGGAGCAGCGGCGCTTTGCCGAACGCGCGGCTCCAGCACCCCGCGCGGGCAACGAACGCGCCGACGGGAACGACGCCGCCGGAGAGTCCTTTGGCCAAGGTCATCACGTCGGGAACGACGTCGTCGCGATTGCAGGCAAAGCGATAGCCGCAGCGTCCGAGTCCGGTTTGAATTTCATCGGCAATCAAGAGCGCTCCGCTTCGATCGCAAATGGCGCGCACTTCAGCTAGATATCCTGCCGGTGGAACGTGCACGCCTCCCTCGCCCTGCACCGGTTCGACGACGAAGGCCGCCGCGTCGCGCAGCGCATCTTCCAGCTCGTCGGTTACGCCATAGGGCACAGAGATCGAATCGGCGAGCAGCGGGCGAAACGGCGTTTGAAACGTTTCGCGCCCGCTGACCGAGAGCGCGCCCAGAGTCTTGCCGTGAAACGCGTCGGCCGTGCCGACGATCTTGGCGCGGCCGGTGGCGGCGCGCGCGAGCTTGATCGCACCTTCGATCGCCTCGGTCCCGCTGTTGCACCAGAACGAGATCTGCAGGTCTCCCGGTGCCAGCTCGGCGAGCCGCCGCGCTGCGCGCCCGAGCACCACGTTGAACATCGTCTTTCCCGACAGGGCGATCCGCTCGACTTGCGCGCGCACCGCCTCGACGACGCGCGGATGCGAGTAGCCCAAGGTGAAGACGCCATACCCGCCGGCAAAATCGAGATACGACTTGCCGTTCTGATCCCAAATCGTGCATCCTCGGGCGCGCACCTCGACCGGCGAACCCGAAAGCTTCATTACCCGCGCGAGCGGCGGATTGACGAACTCTTTGTAGTTCTCGTACACCTCGGCCGCGAGTTCTTGCGCCGTCGCCGCCCCGTAAAGCTCCGCACGCTCGTCGATCATGCGGCGGCCCGCGCAAGCATTTCGAGGCGCGAGATCGTCTGTTCGATGACCTCGATGGCGTCGGCGGCGCGCTCGATGCGCATGATGCGTTCGCGTAGCATCGCCGCGCCCGGAATGCCTTTGAGATAGAGCGCGACGTGCTTACGCATCTGGGGAACGGCGCGCGTTTCGCCAAGCTCGTCGACCATCGCGCGATAGTGCACGATCGCAAAGCGCAGTCGATCGTCCGGTGCCGGAAGCGCGCGCGCGCTGCGACCTTCCATCAGATCGCGAATCTGCGCGATCAGCCACGGATTACCGAGCGTCGCGCGCCCGAGCATGATCGCGTCGACACCGCTTGCGCGCATGCGCGACATCGCCAGGTGCGGATCGTCGAGATCGCCGTTGCCAATCACGGGAATGTCAACCGCGCGCTTGAGACGCGCGATGTGTTCCCAATCGGCCGCGCCTTTGTAAAACTGCTTGGCGGTGCGCGCGTGTAGGGTGACGGCCCGAACGCCGCTGCGCTGCGCGCGGCGCGCGACGTCGACGTAGACCAGCGCGTCCTCGCTCCAGCCCAAGCGCATCTTCATGGTCACCGGGCAGTCGACCGCGCCGACGACGGCACGCATGATTGCCTCGCAGCGATCCGGATCGCGCAGACACGCGGATCCGCCATTGGTCTTGGTCACCTTCGGCGCCGGGCAGCCGAAGTTGATGTCGACGATGTCGGCCCCGCATTCGCGCACGACCTTGGCCGCGAGCGCCATGGTTGCCGGATCGTCACCCCACAACTGCGTCGATACGGGCTTCTCGAGGCCGTGCTGATCGATCATCTCCAGCGTGCGCGCGCTGCCGTATTTGAGCGCGTTCGACGAAACGAACTCGGTCACGGTGAGGCCGAGCCCAAAAGGACGATAGAGGGCGCGCATGGTTCGATTCGTGACGCCCGACATGGGCGCCAGAACGAGTGGCGGCCAGATCTCGATCGGACCGATCTTCAGCGGAGCGAGGCGCATGGTCGTGTGGAGTTTAGCATTTCCGATGAAAGAGCTCCAATCCCACTAAACTCAGGTGCGGATCTACCGCCCCGATGACGGGCGTCTGCTTGAAGACGACGTCGGCGAGGCCGCCGGTGGCAACGACTTTCGCCTCAACTCCCATTTCGCCGCGCATGCGCGCGACGATCGCCTCGGTCTGGCCGGCAAATCCAAAGACGATGCCGCTCTGCAAGGCGTCATTGGTGTTACGTCCAATCGCGTGTGCCGGCGCCTCCAACGCGATCTGCGGAAGCTTGGCGGTGCGCCCGATCAGCGCGTCGATGGAGACCAAGATTCCCGGCGCAATCGCAACGCCGAGATACTCACCCTGACTCGAGATGGCAATAAAGACCGTTGCCGTTCCGAAGCTCACGACGATCAACGGAGCGCCGAAGCGCTCGCGTCCGCCGATTGCCGCGGCGACCAAATCGGCGCCGACTTCGGCGGGATTCTCGGTGGCGATCTTCATGAGTTGCTGCGACTGCGGCTGCAAAAACCGCGGCGCGATCCCGAAAAAACGCCGGCAAGCCGTATCGAGCACCAGGTCGAGCTGCGGAACGACGCTGGCAATCGCAATCGCGTCGACCGTGCTCGCCTTGAGATCGCTCGTTGCAAAGAGCTGCGTAAAGAAGACGCCATACTCGTCGGGTGTGCGCCGCAGCTCGGTGGTGACGCGCCAGGTCTGCTGCAGCGTAGTGTTGTCGAAGCAGCCGAGTTTGGTTTCGGTGTTGCCGACGTCGATCACTAAGAGCATCGCATCAGCTCTTGCAGCGCATCGAGCAGTCGTGCGGCCAAAACGTCCTTACCGGCCGTACCCAGATCGCGGCGTCCGTCGTTGCCCCAGAGCAAGACGAGCGAATTCTCGCCGGTGCCGAAGCCGCGCTCGTCGCGCACGTCATTCACCGCGATGGCATCGAGATGTTTTCCGCGCAGCTTTTGCCGCGCGCTCGTCTCGTGATCGTCCGTTTCAGCGGCAAAACCGACGAGAAAAGTCGATCCTTTGCGCTGGCCGATCGCGGCGAGCACGTCGGGATTGGGTGCGAGATCCACGCTCATCGTTTCGCCGCCTTTGTGCAGCTTCGATTCCGAGTGTTGCGCGGGACGCCAGTCGCCCACGGCGGCGGCGGCGATTACCAGATCGGCTTCGGTGCTATGCGCCAAGGCCAGGTCGTATAGTTGCTGCGCCGTGTTAAAGCGTACGACATCAACGCCGCTCGGCGGTGCGAGCAGCGTCGGTCCGAGCAGCAATGTGACCGCGGCGCCGCGCAGCGCCGCCTCACGTGCCAGTTCGATGGCCGTCGCTCCGGTCGAAGCGTTGCTCAAAAATCGCACGGGATCGAACGGCTCGCGGGTCGGGCCGCCGGTAATCACGACGCGCTTACCGCGCAGCGATTCCCCGCGCCCCAGCATGCGCTCGAGATGTTCGAGAATTCGCTCTTCGGTCGCCAAACGTCCGACGCCGATTTCACGCTCGGCCAAAAACCCGCGCTCCGGATCGATAAACTCGTAACCACGCGAACGTAGCGCGGCGATGTTCTGCTGCGTGATTGCGTCGTCGTACATCGCCTCGTTCATTGCCGGTGCAAGCACTCGCGGAATGCGCGCGGCAAGCAAGGCCGTTGTCAGCAAATCGTCGGCGATTCCGCCGGCGAGCTTCGCGATCAGATTCGCCGTCGCGGGGACCACGAGCGCCACTTGTGCCTCGCGGACGAGGCGAATGTGGGGAATTCGTTCGGGGGCGTCCCAGAGCGACGTATAGACTGGCCGCGCCGTCAGCGACGCAAAGGTCAACGGCGTCACGAAGTGCTCGGCCTCGGCGGTCATGACCACGTCAACGATTGCCCCACGCTGCACCAAGGTGCTCGTCAACGCGGCTGCCTTATAGGCGGCAATGCCGCCGCTCACGCCCAAAAAAATCCGCGCCCCCTTCATTGTGTCATCCTGAGCCTGTCGAAGGACATTGTGTCATCCTGAGCTTGTCGAAGGACATTGTGTCATCCTGAGCTTGTCGAAGGACGGCGTAACCACAGGTTATCGATCAGGCGCGTCGCCCCAAATCGGGCGGCGGCGACAATAATGGCGGACTCGCGCGGTTCCTCGAGCGTATCGAATGTCTGCGCATCGACGAGGTCGAGGTAGTCGAGCTGCGCCGAAGCGCTCAGCGCGGCTCTGCCGGCGGCGGTCGCCTCGCGTTTGGGCTCTCCGCGCTCGAGCGCGTCGCGGGTTGCCACCAGAGCACGATAGAGACTGGGCGCTTGTGCGCGCTGCGCTCGGTCCAGATAGGCGTTGCGGCTCGACATCGCCAGTCCGTCGGGCTCGCGCACCGTCGGTGCGATGTCGATTGCGACGCCGAAATCGAGATCGGCGACCAAGCGCCGCACGACCGCGATCTGCTGCGCGTCCTTCTGCCCCAATATCAAGGTGTCGGGGCGCACGATGTTGAGCAGCTTGGCGATCACGGTCGCCACCCCGCGAAAGTGCCCGGGCCGAAGCGCGCCCTCGAAGACGTCGCCGAGTGGGCCCACGTCGACCGCGGCGGCGAAGCCGGCCGGATACATTTCGCCGGCATCGGGCACGAACAGCACGTCGACGCCGGCAGCCGTGAGTTGAGCGCAGTCCCGCTCGATATCGCGCGGATATCGGGCGAGATCTTCCCCGGCCCCGAACTGCAATGGATTGACGAAGACCGACGCGCCGAGAGCCGCGCACCGCTCGCGCGCTCGTGCGACGAGCGCGAGGTGCCCTTCGTGCAGCGCACCCATGGTCGGCACAAAACCAAGCGGTCGCGGCGACGCGGCGAAGAGCTCGCGCGCGCGCGAAATGGCAGCCACTCGCTCCACGACGATATTACGCGCGCGTCACCCGGAGGACGGTTCGTCCCACTACGAAGGGAACGCCGACGGGCAGCGGCACCTCGCCGACGACCGTATGGCCGCCGAGCCGCGTGCCGTTTCGGCTGCGAAGGTCGACGAGGCGAATCGCCTCGGCCTCGATCTCGAGGCGGGCGTGCTCACGCGAGACGTAGCGATCGAGGGCCAGGCACGCCTCGGCGAGCGCGTCGTCGCGGCCGATCGTGATCTCACGCTCGAACGGCCAGGTTTTGCCGTCGAGGGGACCGCTCAGCACTTCGAGCAGGTACATGGCTGCCAGCCCTTCTCTAGCGGCTGCTCGCCCCTCCTACCGGTAGAGGCGTTTGCTTCAAGGGGCGACTTGTGAGATAATCGCCCACAGTTCAGTTCACGCGCGTTCTTTCGATTCACAAGCATTTATCTGTTTCATCGAGCCTCACGCGTCGCCCAGAAGGCTCGATTTTTTATATTCGTTCGAGCCTTCACAACGAGGAGTACGTCTTATCCCTATTCGCAATCGCAACCGGAAATCAAAGCCGCGCACCCCGAAGGTCACCGCTCCCCAAAGTGTCAAGGAAGCGCCCATCGAAGTCTTCGGCAGCATCAAACAAGTCTTCCCGAGCACGACGTTCTCCGTCGAGCTGGACAACGGCCACGTCGTCTTGGCGCATATCGCCGGACGCCTACGCCGCCACCGAATCAAGATTCTTCCCGGAGACCGCGTGGAGATCGAGATTTCGCCCTACGACTTAACGAAGGGCCGAATCGTCTACCGCTATCGCGCCGGAGAAGAGCGCCGGACCTCGCAAAGGTCCGAACAACAAACACCATAGAATTTAGGAGATCTTTTTAAGTGTATACCGACGAAACCCTGAGCTGCCGCGACTGCGGGCGCTCGTTCACATTTACCGCGGGTCAGCAAGAGTTTTTCGCCAGCAAGGGTTTTGCAAATAAACCTGGCCGCTGCGACGACTGTCGTGCAGCCCACCGGAACGGTGGAGGAAGCCGCGGAGGCGGCGGCGGCTACGGCGCGGGCGGCGGAAGCCGGCGCGAACTCTTCAAAGCCACCTGCAGTAAGTGCGGCGGCGTTGCCGAGGTACCGTTCGAGCCGCGTACCGGCCGACCGGTCTACTGCCGCGACTGCTTTGCGTCGCAGCAATCGACCTATCGCTAGCCGATAGCCCTAGTACTTCGATGTAAGCCGAAAGCGGCCCGACGAGCAAATCTCAACGATCTGCTCGTGGCTCAATCGGCGAAAGGTGGCGCGGGCATACTCAAAAGGCTCGCCCGCCGTTGTAGCATCGTAACGCTCCTGAGCGCCCGCATTCAACTGCGGGCGTTCTTGTAGCGTCTGATTCTTGAAATTGACACGATAGGCGAGTTCTTTGCCGAAGAGCACGACCTCACCGCGCCGGTTCTCGTAGCCGCCGTAGACCGGTTCGGTCGATTCCAAGAGCGCCCGGGTGGGCGTGGTCGCGGTGATGTCCAGAACCGCGATCGGCTCGTTCGAAATCGTCATAACCTTTCTTTAACAGCCGATAGCTTGTAAGAGTTGCGCAAATACCCTGGCGCACACACTCCCAAGCGAAAGATACGCCCGCTCCGACCTCGTTACCGCTGCGTCGAGCGCGGCCCTTGTCTGAGCCGCCGTTACTGCCGATTACTATGACGAACCATGAAAGACCGGATCGACAAGCTTCTCGGCCTCATCGAGGTCGAGCCCGACCGCCTTCGCACGGCGGAGTTCCTCAACGCCCAGGCGGTTCTCGAAGGCCTCCCTGGCAAAACCATTGCCTCGGCGGAGGTTGAAGAGACGCGAGTCGCGATCGCGACCACCGACGGCCGCCGCTATTACTTCTACGGTTTTCTCGGAACCGACCGCGCACAATAAGTCAACCGACGACGGCTCGCGCTGCAAAAAGCGCACCGACGTACGCGTAGGTGACGTTGAGACCGCCTTGCACGTAGACTTCGTACGGCTCGCGGAGCGGCGCGTCGCATGAGAGCTCGATGGTCGCGCCGCTGACGAAGGCCCCCGACGACATAATCACCGGCTGGCGATAACCTGGCACCGGCCCCGGCTCGGGGCGAAACCGCGCGTTCACCGGCATCGCGCCTTGCAGTCCGACTGCGAAACGCTGCAAGCGCTCGGACGAGCCGAGTGCAATCGCTTGCACGATATCCGTCCGGCGTGCGCCCGGCGCGGGATCCACGCGGTAACCGAGCTCTTCGAAGAGCGCGGCGATGAAATCGAGTCCGCGCAGAGATTGCTCGACGATCAGCGGCGCCAAGAACAATCCCTGAAAGAGCGAACGTCCCAGACCGAGCGTCGGTCCCAGCCCGTCGCCCAAACCGGGTGCATAAAGACGCGCAGCTACGCGTTCGATGAGATCCGCCCGGCCCGCAATATAGGCGCCGGCGGATGCGAGCGAACCGCCGAGATTCTTGATGAGCGAGCCCATCACGAGATCGGCGCCCACGTGCGTCGGCTCTCGTTCTTCCACCAACTCGCCGTAGCAATTATCGACGAGGACGAGCGCCGCGGGCGCAACGCGTTTTACCGCTTCGATTGCGCGCTCGCATTGCGCAACGGAGAGCGACGGTCGCGGCGCGTATCCACGCGAGCGCTGAATGAAGACGGTCGCGTCCGGCGCTTGTGCCAGCGTTTCTTGCAGCGCGCCAAGATCGACGTCGCCGTCGCCGGTCAACGCGATCTCGCGATAGACGACGCCCTCGCTGACCAGGGCGTGCGGCGCGGCGCAAATCGCATTGCGTAATGTATCGTAGGGCGGCCCCGAGATCGAGAGCAGCGTTCGCCCCGGCGGCGTGCAGGCGGAAAGCGCCGCGACGATGGCGTGCGTTCCGCTGACGATCGAAAGGCGCGCAAGCGCGCGCTGCGCGCCCAAGACGCGCGCCAGCAGCGACTCGTAGCGCACGCGCGCGGCATCGTCGTAGCCGTATCCCGTCGAACCGGCGAAATCGCTTTCGACGAGACCTTCTTCGAAGAACGCTTGCAGCACGTTGGCTGCCACGCGCCGCTGTACGTCGTACGACAACGCCGCGACGCGCCCGTACGCGGTAATCCCTGCGGCGCGAACGCGTCCTCCCACGCCGAAGCGTTCGCAGAGCTCTTCGATCACTGTTGTTCGCGCAAATGGCGTTCGTACGCGCGCACGAACGGATACCAAATGACCGTGGCAAGCGCGATATTAAACGCAACAAGCGCAAGCGCGCGAAGGTCTTGCGTCGCGAGATAGGTCGAGATGAACGTCGGCACGGAAGAGGGTACGTAGAACGCGGCGCGTGAGACGAGTCCCATCGCGACCACCGCATATGTGACCGTCGCCAATACGATCGGTGCCGCCACGAACGGCACTACGAGATGCGGATTGAAGACGATCGGCGCGGCAAAGAGCAGCGGCTCGTTCAAATTGAACAGGGCGGGGAGAAGCGTCGCGCGCCCAACGCGGCGCAGCCGGGGAACGTGCGAGATCGCGAGCAGCGCTGCCAGCGGCAGCGTCGCGCCCGCACCGCCGGGAAAGACGAAAAGGAAGAGCGAGACCACGACGATATACGGCAGCGGCGTATGCACGGTGAAGGCGTGCGTGTTCTGCATTTGCATGGTCAGGTAGACCGGCGTCACGATAGCCGCCAGCATGGCGGGGCCGTGGACTCCCGCCGTCCAGAGCAACGTCTCGATGGCGACGATGACGATCAACGCCAGATACGTGTCGCCCAATCGTGCAATCGGCTGCATCGCCGCAGCAATCGCCGCCGGAAGCGACCAATGCACGACGAGCAAAGCGGCGAAGGTCGCGATTCCGAGCGCCGCGCCGGCATAATCGGCGATGGGCGAGCGTAACCGGCGGCGCGCGAGCGCTATCCACGCCGCCGCGATTCCGCAGGCGAGAATAGCGATGAAGAGTCCCGAGGCACCGAAGAATCGCAAGTACGCAACGAGGTTGGGCCCGAACGGTCGCGGGAGCGCGAGCGCGAAGCCGCCGACACTTCCCACCAACAGCGGTGCCAGCGAGTACCGCGCCGCTTTCGCCAACCGAATCGGCAAGACCACGACGAGCGCCATCGCCATCACGCCAAAGGCCGGCAGCAACGCCGAAGCCAGGCGCAGACCGAGCGGGGCCGAGCGGCCGGTGCCTGCATGAAGCTGCAGGGCCAAGATAACGACGAAGGCCGCGGCAAGGCCGATGAAACTCCACGGCAACGCTTCACGCACGGCGACGACGAAGGGCAGCTCGCCGACGCGCCGCATCAACGGCGTCGCGCGAGTTTCGAAAGCGCGAAAGACCGCGGAGGCTTTAGAGGCGGCGGACGACGGCTTCGACGCGACCGACGATCTCGACATCGCTCGCGTAGATTGGCGCCATCGTCTGATTCTCCGGCTGCAGCCGGATCCGCCCAGGCTCCCGATAGTAACGTTTGACGGTCGCATCGCCGTCGAGCATGGCGACGACGATCTCGCCGTTGTCGGCCGAGCGCTGCGGCCGAACGAGGATGAGGTCGCCGTCGAGAATCGCGGCATCGACCATCGAATCGCCCTTCACACGCAGCATAAACGCATCGGAACCGCGCGACGCGAAGGCCGTCGGCAGAACGAACTCGCCTTCAACGTCTTCCTGGGCGGTGATCGGGACGCCGGCGGCCACGCGGCCCAAAATCGGCACCACGAGGGTTTCGGGCATCGGCGGTAGTCCGCCGGAACGCAAAGCGCGAGGCTTCGTGGGGTCGCGCGAGATGAGGCCCCGCCGTTCGAGAGCCTTGAGATGAGCGTGAATCGTCGAGGAGGAGGAAAGACCGACTAACTCACCGATCTCGCGAACCGACGGCGGATAGCCGTGCTCGGCCGTAAACGTCCGAATGACCTCGAGAATGCGCCGTTGCCGTTCCGTGGCGGGCTTCTCCGTTGTCTCCTTGCGCATAAACCTCCAAGTAACAATGCCAACCGTATGGCACTCGCGACGGGTACAACCCTAACATAAATCGTCAAAGAAGGCAAACATACGTTCGGAATACCTTGACACTCCAGGGCGAGCCCGTGGTAAAATATTGGGGACGAACACGCGTTTGGCACAACATATAGGAGGGAGAGAATGAGCAGAAGGAAGAGATTCACGCTGATGCCGGCCATCGCGCTGGCGGCCCTTGGGCTCATGGTCGCGCTTCCGACCCTCTCGAGCGTGCGGCTCTATGCCGCCACCGCCCAGCGTTACGCGGTCGTCACCGTCCATCCCGGCGATACCCTTTGGGCAATCGCCGCGGCCCATGGCAAGTCCAACGCCGACGTCCAGGAAACCGTCGACCGGATAAGCGACGCGAACCATCTCGAGAACGGGAACATTCAGCCGGGCGAGCGTCTACGAATCCCGGAGTAACCCCGATCCGCCGCTTGCGGCGTCTGTGAGAACTTCACCCACGATCGAGATTGCCTTTCGAACACGCTGGAGGGCGAGTTCGCTCTCTTCTCGTTGGAACGTGAAGGCAGGTACGGCTCCCCCAAGCGCGTCGGGACAGCGCGCCGACTGATAATAGGCATCGAGTGCGTGAAGGCCGGCGAGCCGATCCGTTAGCGGCGCGTTTGCAGCACGTAGCTCACCGAGTAAATCCTTGATCACGTGGGTCCGAGCAAAATCGCCGCAATACCAAATAAGCAGCGATTTGACAGCTTTTTCGGCCGACTGCTGGCACAGGAAGAGCGTCAAATCGTAGCGCTCCTCATTGAAAACCCGCGCCGCGATATCACAGTCGGCACTGGCCTGCGAAAACCAGCGCCGAGCCTGCTCAAGCGGATGTTCTTGCATAAATCCGCTGGCCATGCGCAACGGCCTCGATCACGAAGTTTCTGGTCTTGGAAAGGCGGCGGAACTCTTCGGGTGTATAGACGATAAGGTCGATCGCCATATCCAATGCATCGGTGAGCTCTACATAGAGCTTAGCTGTCCGCGTGGATTGTGAAGCGTTCGATTCCTGGACAATCATAACATCAAGATCGCTCTTTGGTCCCACGCGGCCAAGCGCATGGGAACCAAAGACCAGCGCTTCCACAATGGTCGGATTGCGCGCGCAATGCACGGCCAGTCGCTCTACCGCGCTGTCGAGAAGTGCCTTTCGTTCGGCCGCCCGGTCCAGCCACCATTTTGGATAGGGAAGCACCGTCTGCTCCATCGCGGCTATTCTATCATGGCGAAAAAATACGCCGTAATGCTAGCGACGCGAGACCAGAACGAGGCTGTGGCCTTGATGCTCCTCGAGAAACGCGAGGCCGTCCATCATCCAGGTATCGAGACCGTTAGGGGAGTGGCGAGCAACTTCACGCACCACATGCAGCCGGTCTTTGAGCCAAGCGAGCTCGCTTCGCGTCGTGGTTGGAAAGACCGCGACCTCGCAGTCTTCGCATTTATAGCCGTACTGCGCTATGGTTTGGTCGCCGAATCCGAAACGAGCGTCAACGTTGTTTCATAGGTTGACGTCGACGTGCCCGAAGAACCGCCATATTGGCGCTGCGTGTCGTACTCGTTGATGCGGATCGGCACGAGCCGGTTGTAATCGTAAACGATACTCGACTGAATCGCCGACTTGAGCGTGCCAACGTCGCGCTGATCGACGCTGCGCGTTTCGCCGATATTCATCAGCCCTTTGTCGTTGCTCGCAATCGTATAGTCGGCCTGGATTTTGATTGCCGGCACGTCGTCGGCGATCTGCCAGTGATTCTTCGCATCGATCGTGTTTGGATCCACAAATGACTTTCCGAGAAAACGCAAGAGCGTGTATTCTTCGGCGTTTACCTTCGCATTCGGATCGCAGATCACGTAGGTGTTGCTATAGACGACGCAGGTCGCTGCGGCGGCGTTGCGGCCGTATCTTCCTTGCTCGCTCACGTTGACGACGCGCCCGTTGTCCGGCTGCTCGCGCACGAGCTCGACGGAAATCGTCCCGGCGTCGCCTTGGTGACCCGAATACGTTTGCCCGTTGCCGTCGGCGTAGGTCGTTTGCGATGACTTCGAGCCCGTGCCGTCCGCACCCAGGCCCCCCGGACCGGGAGCGTCGAGCGCCAAACCGGGCGTGCCGGGATCGTTGGTCACCTCGCCGGTTTGGCGCACGTCGAAGGTGAAAGCGTAGACGAGATGGCGCACCTGCGCGGTCTCGACGGCAGCGCTCGGCAAGGGGCGTACGACAGCGCACAAAACGGCGCAAGCCAATACAATCTGCTTCATGGATGCCTCGTGGGTGACGCTTGGGGAGCGACGCCGCAGCTCGCGGCGACGCTTGATACGGTGCTCGCCAGTTGATTCTCACGGCTCGTGGTTGCGCCACGAATGTACTGCAGCGCGTCGACGATGCGCGAGACGGGATTGTAGCCGACGCTCAAGCCGGGCATTGCGAGCACGTCGAACGAGTACGGATTCGGCGGTAGTCCCGGCTGATTAGGATCTTGCATGAGCGCGTTTGGTCCCGGCGGCGGCGCTGCCGTCGCCTCCACTCCGCCCCCCTGCAGCGCGCCGAGATACTCTTCACCGGCGTGCTGGATGTCGCCCAACTGTTGTGTCGTCACAAATCCGTTGATCAAGTCGAGCGAGGCACTCTGCAGCCCAAGCGTCTTCATCAGCTCCTCGCGAATCTGTTGCAATCGCTTGTCGTCGGCGGCATCGCCGGTTGGGTTTGCCAACGTCGTGTTCTCGACGATTTTTTGCACCGCAATGACATTTTGCGCCAGCCTCGGTACGAGCGCTTCCATGTGCTGGAGCGCCATGTCGCGTCCGGGCGAAGGGTTGTTCGAAGAGTCTGAGGCCGACTTGGGATCGGCGGTCATGAACGCGTTCCGGATGTACTCTTTGAAAATTGGCGGGCTCTTCGAGATGCTTACGTCGTTTTGCAACAGCATTCCGATGGCCGGCGCGATATGGCGCTGCAGCTCCGAGCAGATCGGCCGCGCGACGACGTAGTAAATTTGCGGCGGCTTCGTCGGCGCAGGCGAAGCGACGCTCGACGAATTCGCCGATGCCGTCAGACAAAGCGGTTGAGTCGAACCGAGCGCGAGGAAGAGCGCGAGCAAAAACGGCGCCGTGGGCCTGGGCATTATCTTTCGTCGCAATTCGAAAAAAAATTGCGAAGGGCCTGCCGAGGCAGGCCCTTGCGGTTTTTACTCTCTTCGAAGCGTTACAGGCGAAGCTGCCCGCTGATGAAGAGGTTGAACGGCAGGTAACCACCGCTCGTATTGTTGGTCTTGGGAAGATAGGTCGCAGGTTCCCAAGCGGGCGCCGCGAGCCCGTTGGCCTTGGCATCGAACGGACTGACGCCGTTGAAGGCGTTGGCCGTGCCGAAGCCGTTGGGCAGGTAGCCGCAGGTTGGCCCACCGGCCGGGAACTGCGCCGTCCAGGGCTCCGCGGTACCGCCGAAACAGGCATGGAAGATGCCCGCGGCGGTTAGTTGGAGCCTGACCTTCGGCGAGATGTCGTACGTCGCTTGCAAGTTTCCAAGCAGGATATCCGGCTCGGTAAACTGGCCGATCGACGCAAACGATCCCGTCTGCGGGTTAGGAATGTAGAAGTATCCGATTGACGGGAACTTGCTCGACGTCGAGGCCGAGGCGGAGAGGACCGTCCGGTAATCGCACCACTTGGCGCTACCGGGCTGACCGAAGTTCCCGTTGTCAGCAACGCCGTCCATGCCCTGATTGTTCGTACAGGTACGCGGATCGTCGCCGATGACGTCGAGCGGGCTGCCGTACGGCGCACCCGATTCGAACTGGAGGCTCGGAGTGATGGCGAGCCGGTCGTGGCGCCAGTTCGCCACGAGCGTTGCGACCCACGGAGTATTGTAGAAGCCCGGGTTGTTATTGACGCCGGCGACGCCGAGCGCCAAGGTTCCCGGTGCGTACCATCCCGAGGGATTGAGCAATCCCTGTGCCGGCTGGTTGTAGAACTGGTTGTAGATCGCGTTTCGCTTGTTGCACGATACCGGCGTACCGAAGGTTCCGTTGTGGAGGTTCGCTCCGGCATAGCACTCGGCTCCGCCGCCGGCCTTCGTGAGTTGATTGTAGTTTTGAATCGCCTCGTTGACGAGGTCGATTTGGCTCGGTCCGAGCAGATTTTGGAACTGCACCGCCGAGTAGGTGTAGGTCAGGGCGAGCACGCCCGACCAGCCGTTGCGGCTGAAGTCGCCGTAGTTTAGCGCCAACTCCGAACCGTACGACTCGGCCTTGCCGACGGGGACTTGCGTTACGAAGCCCGCGCCGATGAAGGATTGCTGCTCCCAGTTCGACTGTTGGTTGTAGAACGGCGTGAGTTTGAGACTCCACTGCGTACCGCGCATGTGACGCTCGTACGAAAGGCTATACTGAGCCGACGTCTGGCCAACAATCGGGTGGAAGGGCGACAGGAAGCCGAAGTTCATGAAGTTCGACCAGAAGCCCACCGGGCTTCCGCCGTTATAGAGGTAGTTGACGGACGCCGAAATCGGCGGCTCCGCAAAGCGTCCTGCCGAGAAGCGCCAGACCGTGTCCGGCGATTGCGTGTAGGTTCCCGAGAAACGCGGTTCCCAGTAGTTCTGGGAGTACGACGTCGGGTAGGTCAAGGTGAAGGGTTGGTTCGTCGAGCCGGGATGCACATAGCCCTTCGCGGGGCATGCTCCCGAGGTGAGTACCGGTGACGGAGGCGGAGCCTGGCCCGGACCCAGCGGATTCGTCAGCACTGCGCTCGTGGCGTAGTCGTAGCAGACGAAGTCGTTGATTTGCTGAGCGTAGAACGGGTTCTGCGGCTCGCTATTGCCCGCCGGCATGTTGTAGGTGAAGTTGTCGTAACGAACGCCCAGGTCGAAGAGCAACTTGTCGTTGGGGCGGATCTGGTCGGTGATTGCGCCGTTATAGAACTGCGGTTTCACCAAGTTGGCCGGCCCCGAGGCGTTGTAGTTCCAGAGAGTTGCCCAGTAGGCTCCGGCATTGGCTCCCGGGCTTCCAGGAGGCGCAAATCCGGTCGGTCCGCCCGCGGCGGTACCCTGCCAGGGGCCGTTCGGCAAGCACGGCGTTGACGTTCCCGGCGCAGGACCGGTCCCATTCGGATTCGAGGGAATCCAACACGAGTAAACCCCGTTCTTTTCCGAGATCAGCCCGATCGGCGATGTCCCGTTGGCAAAGAAGCCTTCGTTATTGAAGCGGATGACGTTGGCTTGCGTGTAGTTGCCGGTCATCTGCAAGAGGTTCTGGTCGTTGATTTGGTTGGCGTACTGGATCTCGCCACCTGACGAGTGCGTGATCAGGTTGTAGTTCGGCGCAACGCCGGTGTACGGGAACTCGCCCGCGAGCGGCGTCGAACCGGAGTTCGGTCCGTCCAAGGTCCAATCCGAGAAGAACGTGTACGCGTACGCGCGCAAGTACGAGTTCTCGGTGAGGGGATGCGTGTACTGGGCCTTGACGATTCCGGTGTCGTTGTGGGTCAGGTCGGAAAGATTTCCAGGAATAACTCCGCCAAATGAGTGCGCGGGGCTATTCGGTTGGAAATATTGCCCGACCGGACTGACCGATTCGCCACCGGTACAGGCACCGGTCATTGGATCGACTGTCGCGCAGCTTGCGATCTGCGTTCCAAATGGCTGGTTGTAGGTTAGCGCGTCGCTGTAGCGCGCCTGGAACCCGGGCGTCAGCCCGAGGCCTTGCGGCGAGAGACCGTACCAACCGACTTTGTCGAGTCCCCACTGATTGGCTCCGGGGCCGAGGTCGTTCGGCGACGAGAAGAAGTTGGACTGTAGCGCTGAGGCGCTCCAGAGCAGTTGGATGTCGTCGCGCAAACCGTTGGCACGCGGGATACCGAAGTGGAAGTTCGCGATATCTTCGCGATCGCTGATGAACCCGACATTGGCGATGAGCCCGCTATATGGAAGCAAACAGCCCGGCGCGAGGTCGGTCGGTGCCTGCAGATAGCTGTCGTAAGTGATCGACCCGGGCGGCAACTTTAGCTGGTGAGCCAGCCATTTATCGAAGAACGGGCTAAACTCGGTCGGGGTGCTGCCGACGTTAGCGGTCGAGCAGATCGGATAGACGCCGATCCCAAACGGGTTGCCGCCGATGCCGAAGACACCGGTGACCTCGCCGAGCGAATCGTATCCTTGGAACGGCGAGTTATCGGTGAAGATATTCGAGCCGTCCTGCTGGTTCACGTAGCGGTAGGCTTGATTGTATCCGCTCAAGCCGACGTAGTACGAGAAGTTACGATCGGGAGTCGAGCCGCCGGCTTCCACACCGAGTTGGTGGTAGAAGGCTTCGGTCGCCACGCCACCGTTGATGTTGGCGTATCCCGGGTAGGTACCCGTCTTAATGACCTGGTTGATGAAACCAGAGACGCCGTTCGACGAAATCGCCGACGGGCCGCCGCCCGTGTAGACTTCGAGTTGCTGGAGACCCAGACTCGAGCCCGTCGAGGCGGTGTAGTTGTCGAAGGCACGGTTAACGGGAATACCGTCGTACTCGAATCCGCTCGTAAACGGATTTGAGCCGTGAATGACGACTGGCTGATTCCAGCCCATTCCACCGGTGCCGACGATCAAACCCGGCGTGGTGGCGATCGACGAGTAGATGTTGTTGAGATTGCCGCCGCCGCCCACGGCCGCGGAGGCTTGGATCTGCGCCTGACCGACCTGATAAAGGTCAGAGCTAACGCCCGATTTCACGAGCGCTGCAGCGGCCGCTGAGGTCACGTGCGCGATCGTTCGGAGCGCCGGCGACATCGTGAACGCTTCTTGTTGCGTCTGGTCGGCGAAGACCACGATGCCAGGATAGGAAATGCTTTGATACCCATTCTTGCTAAGGTTCAACGTGTAGGTATCGGGGTTCAGCGAGAAGATCACGAAGTGACCTCCCGCGTCCGTCGTCACGGTCGAAGCTTGCGATGGCGCTGTTGCCTGCACTTGGACGCCGGCAACAGGAGCCCCGTTAGCATCTTTGACGGTACCCGCGATGTTACCGGTGACGCCAGCCAGTGCCCATGTTCCCTGGCTGAGAAACGCCGCCGCTACAAGCGCGGATACGACCACTTGACGGAGGGTTCGATGTGAACTCATTCGTTTAACCCTCTATTCGTTTGAAGTTGTCAAAAGGCGAGCCGCACTGCGCCTGCGCCCTTGTGGCGCGAGGACTTACCAGAGTGACCCACTGCTTCCAAGGATTTGCTCAGGAAAGGGTGGGTTCCTTCGGTTGTTTCGAGAGCCTTAATCGTTGTTAAGCGGAGGCTCGCGCGCCGAGGCGGTCCCGGAGCATCGCCGGAATTTCCGAGGGGCGCTGGGCGACCGGAACGCCGGCCGCCTCGAAGGCCGCGATCTTACTCTCGGGGGTGCCGAAACGCCCCGAGATGATCGCCCCGGCATGGCCCAGCGACTTACCCGGGGGGGCATTGCGTCCCCCGATGAAGGCCACGACCGGAAGCTCGGGCAGATGCGAGGCGATGAAGGCCGCGGCCTCTTCCTCATCGGAGCCGCCGATCTCGCCGCAGAGTACCACCGCATCGGTCTGAGGGTCGTTCTTAAACTCGCGCAGGCACTCGACGAAGGTCGTGCCGATGATCGGGTCGCCGCCGATGCCGATACAGGTCGACTGACCGAAGCCGGCGCGGGTGAGCAAGTCGACGACCTCATAGGTCAGCGTGCCCGATCGCGAGACCACGCCGACACTGCCTTGGGCAAAAACGTGGCCGGGCATGATGCCGACGAGCGCCTTTCCCGGCGACGCGAGCCCCGGGCAGTTCGGACCGATGATCCGCATGCCGGGTGTCGCGCCGACCACTTTGATCGTATCGTGAACGGGGACGCCCTCGGTGATGCAGACGGCAAAGCCGATTCCGGCATCGTAGGCCTCGTAGAGCGCATCGGCGGCAAACGGCGGCGGAACGAAAATGCAGCTATGGGTCGCCCCGGTCGCCTCGACGGCATCGCGCACGGTATTAAAGACGGGCAGGCCTTGCGGGGTCTTCTGGCCGCCCTTTCCCGGCGTCACGCCGCCCACGAGATTGGTCCCGTACTTGTGCATGCGTGCGGTGTGGTACGAGCCTTCGGCGCCGGTGATGCCCTGCACGATCACCTTGCTGTTCTTATCGACGAAGATCGACATTCTACGCCTCCCGCGAGAGGCGGACGGCTTCGCGCGCGCCTTCGTCCATCGTCTCGACTGGTGTCATCGCGGCCTCTTTGAGAATGCGGCGTCCTTCTTCTTCATTCGTTCCGGTCAAGCGAATCACGAGCGGAATCTTGCGCGACGAGGTCTGCGCCATCGCGGCAACGATTCCGCGCGCAACTTCGTCGCCGCGCGTGATTCCGCCGAAGATGTTGACGAAAAAAACGTTTGCGCCGGTATTATTGACGACCAGCTCGTAGCAATTTTGCACGCGCTGTGCGTTCGCGCCGCCGCCCACGTCGAGAAAATCCGCGACCTCGCCGCCGGCGTTAGCGACCGCGTCCATCGTCGCCATTGCCAGGCCCGCGCCGTTCGCCATCGTGCCGACCCTGCCGGGGAAGCGGCGGAAATTGCGTATGCCGATACCTGCTTCCGCGGCGAGAAGCTCGTCTTCGTCGAGCGGCAGCGCGGAGCGCCATTCGTGCAGTTCGGGATGTCGAAACAGCGCATCGTCGTCGAGCTCCACTTTTGCATCCGACGCGATCACGCGGCCGTCGCGCGTGAGCGCCAGCGGATTGATCTCGAGCAGTTTCGCGCCGTACGCGAAGAAAATCTCGTAGAGCGATGCGACGATCGCCGGAAACTCCTTGCGATATCCCGGATCGAGCTCGGCTTGGAACGCGAGCTCTCTTCCAATGAAGGGCGAATAGCCGATGGTCGTGTCGACATAGAACTTCGCAATCGACTCGGGATGATGCTCGGCTACTTCTTCGATATCCATGCCGCCGAAACGACTAACGACAATTACCGGCCGGCGCGCGGCGCGATCGATGGTGATGGCGCAGTAGGCTTCCTTCGCGATCTCGAGCTTCTCTTCGACGAGCAACGATTTGATCGGCTCGCCAATGGGATTCTGGCGATTCGGCGGCATCGGCGTCGCCAGGATCTCTTCGGCGACGCTGCGTCCTTTTTCGGCGCCGCTCGCCATCTTGATCTTGCCCGCCTTGCCGCGACCGCCCATGAGCACTTGCGCTTTGACGACCCAATCGCCCGGCGTCTCGCCGAGAAACTCCCCAACATCGCCGGGCGTCGCCGCGTGGCGACCGCGCGGCACGGCGATACCGGCTCGCCGAAAAAGCTCCTTACCCTGATACTCCATGAGATTCATAGCGGCGCGACACGTTCGCGCACGACCATCACACGGCCCTTGCCTCTTTGGTCGCACATCGCAGGAGGCGTTCGAAAGAATGCCTCCTGTTGCTAGTCGAGCCGTCCCAGCAACGAGCGGGCGATGATGAGCTGCTGGATCTCCGAGGTACCTTCGTAAATCTCGGTGATCTTCGCGTCGCGGTAGTGACGTTCGACGGCGAATTCGCTCGTATAGCCGTAGCCGCCGTGAATCTGCACCGCTTCGGCCGCATGTTTGCGCGCGGCGGTCGAGGCAAAGAGTTTTGCTTTGCTCGCGGCAAGAGCGAAACTTTCGCCGGCGTCGGCCATCGCCGCCGCACGGTAGTTGAGCATACGCGCGGCCTCGAGATCGGTGGCCATCTGCGCGATCTTGAACGAAACGCCTTCGAAGGCGCCGATCGGTTTGCCGAACGCGATCCGCTCCTTTGCGAACTTCACCGATTCGTCGAGGCAAGCGGCGAGGATGCCGATCGCTTGCGCGGCGATTCCGATGCGGCCGGCGGTTAATGCCGTCATCGCATTGCCGAATCCGGCACCTTCTTCACCCAAAAGCGCGTCGCTGCCGACGTACACCCCGTCGAACGCCAAATCGCAGGTGTTGCTCGTGTGGATGCCGAGCTTTTCGGTGACGCGTTCCACGACCATTCCCGCGAGATTGGCTTCGATCAGGAACGCGCTGACGCCGCGCGCGCCCGAGCCGCCGGTACGGAACATGCCCATGATCACGCCGGCATAGCTGCCCGTGCTGCACCATTGTTTTCGGCCGTCGAGAACGTAGCCATCGCCGGAGCGCTTCGCGGTCGCGCGAAGCGCGGCGGCGTCGGAACCGGCGTCCGACTCGGTCAGTGCGAATCCGGCGAGCACGTCACCCGTCGCCAGTTGCGGGAGCCAGCGTTCTTGCTGCGCCGTCGTGCCGAGCCGGCGAATCGCCGAACAGATCATCGAATGTACGGAAACCGTTACCGCCGTGCCGGCATCGACGCGTGCAAGCTCTTCAACCGCCAGCGCGTATGAAAGATAGTCGGCGCCGGCACCACCGTACTCTTCGGGAACCAGCATGCCCATCAGGCCGGCGTCGGTGAGCTTGCGATAGAGCTCGCGCGGAAAGACGTGTTCGCGATCCCATCGGGCAACGTGCGGCGCGATCTCGCGTTGCGCGATCTCCGCCGCCAGCGCGCCGATCGCGCGCTGTTCGCCGGTCAGCTCGAACTGCGCCCGCGATTGCGTCAGCAGCGTCTAATCCACACGAACGAGCAACGCATCGCCCTGACCGCCGCCCGAGCAGATCGCTGCTACACCGAAGCCGCCGCCGCGTTTGCGCAATTGGTTGATAACCGTCGCGGTGATGCGCGTTCCCGACGCGCCGATCGGGTGCCCCATCGCGACCGCACCGCCCCAGGCATTGATCAAACCGTCCTCGATGCCGAGCCGGCGGGAAGCGGCGATTGCGACCGCGGCGAATGCTTCGTTGATTTCCCAGACGGCAATGTCGCCGTGCTGTAATCCGGCTTTATCCAAGAGCTTGCGCGAGGCCATCGCCGGCGTCAAGGCGATGTAGGGTGAATCCCACGCGACCGTCGCATACTCGACGACCGTTGCCAGCGGCTCGTAACCGTGCGCACGCGCATAATCGGCGTCGCAAACAATCATCGCCGCGGCGCCGTCGTTCACGCCGGGCGCGTTGCCGGCCGTCACGGTGCCGTTGCGCTCGAGCGGACGCAACTTCGCCAGTGCTTCGAGGCTCGCGTCACCGCGAACCGCCTCGTCGCGATCGACCACAACGTGCGCGACTTCGCCGGTAACGAACGGTGCGTACGCCGGATAATCGAGCGTGAACTCGTTCGAAGGTTCGTGTTCCCAAACACTGCTCGGCGCACCCACCGCGGCGGGCACGCGCGCGCGGCCCTGTCGCGGGAGCTTTTCAACGACGACCTTGTCCTTCGCTTTGCTGGCGACGTTAACGGGAACGATTTCGTCGGCGAAATGACCGGCCGCATGTGCGGTTCCCGCGCGCCGATGACTTTCGAACGCAAAACGATCCTGCTCTTCACGCGTCAAGCCGAGCTCGCCGGCGACTTTGCTGCCTTGCGTCGCCATCGTCATCGGAAAGTATTGGTCCCAGAGCCCGTCGTAAATCATCGCGTCGACGACCGCACCATCGCCGAAGCGATAGCCCCAGCGCGCATCGCGCAAAAGATAGGGCGCATTCGACATAGACTCCATACCGCCGGCCGCGACCACCGCGTTCGCACCGGCGTTGATCGAGCGCATCGCATTAACGATCGCCAGCAGGCCCGACGCGCAGACCTTGTTCACGGTATCGGCCGTAACCGTCTTGGCGAGACCCGCTTTGAAGAGCACCTGTCGGGCGGGATTCTGTCCGACGCCGGCCTGCAGGACCTCGCCGAAAGTGACGTGCTCGATTTCGGAGGGATCGATCTTGGCGCGCTCGATGGCACCCGTCAAGGCCACCGCCCCAAGCGTCGTCGCCGTAAGTGGAGCGAGCGCTCCCCCGAGCTTGCCGAAGGGCGTGCGCGCCATGCCAATGACGACGGCCTTGGAGTTCATATCAGTCATGAGGCTGCAATTTCTCCTCGAAATCGGCAAGGCCTCGGAGCGGTCCTAATGCTCGACCGGGATCGGACAATTCTCGCACTCGAACTGAATCGTGAGGTGGGCGATGCCGAAATGCGCCTTCACGCATTCGTCGATGTCGCGCAGCACTTCGGTTGCTTCACTCAAGCGGCGATCGTCGAGCTGCACGTGCGCGCTGAGCGCGTGCGAGCCGCTGGCGATCGACCAGACGTGGAGGTCGTGAACGCCGATGACACCCGGAATGCGTCCGATGTGGCGGCTCAGATCCGCGGAGTCGACGTCGCTGGGGACGCTTTCGAGCAACACGTTCGTGGCGTCGCGCAAGACCCGCATCACGCCGATGACGATAATCGTCGCGACAAAGAGCGACAGGAGCGGATCGATCCAAGCGCGATGCGTTATTGCAATCGCGATGCCGCCGGCGATCACCGCCGCACCGCCGAGGGCGTCGCCGACAACGTGGAAGAGCGCCGCGCGCACGTTAAGATCGCTTCTGCTGCTTCGTCGCAAAAGTAAACCGACGCCGCCGTTGACCGCAAAACCGACCGCCGCAACCGCGGTCATCAACATGGCTGCCGGCTCGATTGGGTTTTCGAAACGCCGGGCGGCCTCGTACACGATCACCAGCGTCGCCACGAGCAGCAAGGTGCCGTTCAGGAGCGCGCCGAGCACTTCGATCCGACCGTAGCCGAAGGTGCGCCGCGGATCGGCCGGGCGGGCCGCGCCGATCGTGGCAATCAAGGCAACGGCGAGGGCCAGGACGTCGGTACAAACGTGCACGGCATCGCTCATCAACGCCAGGCTGTGAGAGGCCGCGGCACCCCAGAATTCGAGCAGCGCAACGCACGCGGCCGCGATCAGCGCGAACGTTAGCCGCCGGCGAACGTCCATCGCCGTCTTACGTCTTGCGCAAACGCACGATCAATGCCGCCAGCATCGCGCCGAAGACCGCGAATGTCTTACTCTCGGCCGCGAGCAAAACTTCGGGGTTCCACCGACCCTTGCCGTCGGCCATCGGTTGGAGCTGCGGTACGATGGGAGGCACGAGCTCGCAATACCGGTCGAACTCGTCGCCGAACTGCGAGCGAAGGAAGGCCTCTTCGTGCGGGACGATCGTCCCGTAAACGGCAGCCATGGCGGCGAGCGATCCCACGACGAGCGCGAACCGTGCCGGCAACGAGTTCCTTCCGGTGAAGGCGACCGCGAAGCCCGCGGCAGTGACGAAGTTGCCGACGTAGAGCGGGTTGCGGACGTGCGCGTACGGACCGCCGCTAACGAGACTCGCCGCGGTCACCGCATCGTTACGGGTCGTTACCCCGGCATAGCCAACCGCCCAACAGCGGATGAGTTCGCCGGCGAGCGCAATCGGAAGACCGATAAGCGCGCTCGCCGTACTCGGCCGGCCGCAAGCGGCGAGGACAAGGGCGGGAAACGCGAGGAGCGCGCCGCGATTCCTAAAAACGAAGGCTTGAAATTTTTCTTGCTCCGAGTCAGCCATGCTTCGCCGTCTTACCCGTTTTCCAATCGTGCCCCTTGGAGCGCGCAATCGCAGAAGGATAGCTTTAATGGTACGCGCTACTGAGAACTTCTCAATGACGTCCGATCCGCGCATGCACTCGCGCTTTCCCGGCATGATCCAGGTTGGCGATAATTTCTTTCATTCGTCGGCCGTCGTCGGTCCCGACGTCGTTGTCGGAAAGAACAATGTTGTCGGTCCCTTCGCCGTCATCGTTGGCAACGTTCAGATCGGCGACGGTAACTGGTTTGGGCCGCACACGACGATCGGTACGGCCGCACAGTACGCCACCGAACGCAACGAGTATAAAGAAACCGGTTTTCTGCCGATTCGAATCGGAAGCCACAACACGTTTCGGGAGTACACGACGGTCCACGAACCTTCGTCGACCCAGACGCTGATCGAAGACCATTGCTACTTCATGTCGTACAGTCACGTCTCTCACGATACGATCATCCGATCGAAAGTCACCTTGACCAACGGCGTTCAAATCGGTGGATTCACCGAAGTTCAATACGCCGCGACGGTCGGATTGCTAACGACGATCCATCAATTTACGACGATTGGCGCGTTCTCGATGGTGGGGATGTCGAGCGTCGTCGCCAAGGATCTCCCCCCGTTCTTGAAGTGGACGGGCAACCCGGCGCGTTGTCGAGGCGTCAATAGCGTCGGGCTTCGGCGGCACGGTTTTTCGCAGCAACTCATCGATGCGATTGCGGCGGCTTGCGCATCGAACGCGCCCCTGCCGCCGGAAGCGCTCTCGTATGTTGAAGAGTTTCGCGCGCGAAACGCCGAGACCGGACGCGCCGTGGCCGAAGGTGAGGGCGGTTCTGCAAGCTCTTGAAGGCCGGACGGCGCTAGTTACTGGCGCCTCGCGAGGGATCGGCGCTGCCGTCGCCGAGGAACTCGCGCGGCACGGCGCGGCGGTCGTCGTCAACTACCGCGAAGACCAAGCCGGCGCTGAGGCCGTCGCGGCTGCCATACGGAATTCTGGTGGAACGGCCACGAGCATTCGCTGCGACGTTTCGGATCAGGCCGCGGTAGCGGCCATGGGCGAAGAGATCTCTCGGCAGTATGGTTCGCTCGATATCTTGATCAACAACGCCGGAATCTTACGCGATCGCCGGTTCGTCAAAATGTCGCCGCAAGATTGGCGGGAGGTCATGGACGTCAACCTGGGCGGAGTCGTCAACGCGTGCGCGATGGCTCTTCCGGGGATGCTCGATCGCAGCTATGGAAGGATCGTCAGCGTCGCCTCTTTCGTCGCGCAGGCCGGTAATTTCGGTCAAACGAATTACGCGACAGCGAAGGCCGGCATCATCGGGCTGACCAGGACGTTAGCCCTCGAGGTTGCCCGCAACAACGTTACCGTCAATGCCGTTTGTCCGGGCTTTATCGAGACTGGGATGTGGGGCTCGATTCCGGACGAGGTTCGCGCAAAACTGCTCGAGCGGATCCCGATGCGTCGCGTCGGTCAGCCGCGTGACGTTGCGACCTTGATTCGCTTCCTCGTTTCCGAGGGAGATTATGTCACCGGCCAAACGCTCAACGTGAATGGCGGCGTCTTCATCGGCTAGCTTCGTAAATGTCGCGCAACGAATCGACCAACGCGCGAGCAGGCCGCCAACCCGTGCGTTCGTGCAGCTTCGCCGGATCGCCGACCGAGAGCGGGATGTCCGTGTTTCGCATGCGCGCCGGGTCTTCGCGAACTTCGACGGGAACGCGAGCGATTCTGATGAGCTCGCCCAAAACGTCGCGAATCGTTACCGCCGCACCGCTGCAAACGTTATAAACTTCTCCCGGCTCGCCGTCACGCGCAAGCGCAATGTACGCCTGAACCACGTCGCGGACGTCGAGAAAATCGCGCGCGACCGCAAGATTACCGACCAAAAGCTGTTGGCGTGCACCCGCAGCGATACGTGCGAGCTGCGCGGCAAGCGATGCCACCACGAAGCGCTCGTCCTGTTGGGGACCGATATGATTGAACGCTCGCGCGACGACGACGTCGAGACCAAAGCTTCGCACTTCGGCAAGAAGAACGGCTTCGGCGGCGGCTTTGCTCGCTCCGTACGGACTCGACGGACGCAGATCGAGGGTCTCGCGCAATGGATATTCCGACGGCTCGCGCGAACCGTAGACCTCCGCCGAACTGGTAAAGAGTATGCGCAGCCGCCGTTCGCCGCCATACTCGCGGACGGCTTGAGCGAGACGGGCAGTCCCCATGATATTCGCGTCGTACGTCTCGATCGGCGTGCGCAGCGAATCTGGAACGAACGTTTGCGCCGCGAGGTGAAAGATGACGTCCGGCCGCGCCGCGTCGAGCGCACCTGCGAGCGTTCGGCTATCGGAGAGATCGAGACGAACGTACTCTGCGGGTGAGTCGTGCGGGCCGCCGCAGGCCACGACGTCGGCGCCATCACGGCGCAGCGCAGCAACGAGATACCGGCCAACGAATCCGCTCGCGCCCGTTACGAGCGCGCGCATCGCTCGATGTCGGACTCGACCATCATGGCGACGAGCGCGTCGAAACTTATCTGCGGCTCCCAACCAAGCTTCGCCTTCGCTTTGCCGGGGTCGCCGATGAGCTTGTCGACTTCCGCCGGCCGCACGAAGCGCGGGTCGATCGCGACGTACGGCTCGTACGACCCAAGGCCGGCGACTTCGAACGCGATCCGGACGAAATCGCGAACGCTGTGCGTTTCGCCGGTGGCGATCACGTAATCTTCCGGTCGATCCTGCTGCAGCATCATCCACATCGCGCGTACGTAATCGCCGGCGAAACCCCAATCGCGGTGCGCGTCGAGGTTTCCCAAGCGCAGCTCTTTGGCGAGGCCGAGTTTGATGCGCGCAACCCCGTCGGTAACCTTGCGCGTAACGAACTCCTTACCGCGGCGGGGGCTTTCGTGATTGAACCCGATGCCGCTGCAGGCGAACAGATCGTACGACTCGCGATAGTTGACAGTAATCCAGTGGCCGTAGACTTTTGCGACGCCGTACGGACTGCGCGGATAGAACGGGGTCGTCTCCGTCTGCGGCGATTCGACCGCGTTGCCGAACATCTCGGAGCTGGACGCTTGATAAAAGCGAATCGTCGGATCGACGTGGCGAATCGACTCGAGCACGCGGGTGACGCCGAGCGCGGTGAACTCGCCGGTCAGCACCGGCTGACTCCAGGAAGCGGGCACGAAGGATTGCGCGGCCAGATTGTAGATTTCGTCGGGCCGCACGTCGTTGACGATCGACGTGATGGAGCTTTGATCGAGCAGGTCGCCCGAAACGATCTCGAGGTCGGCGACGATGTGCTCGATTCGCTCGTGCACTTCAGTGCTGGTACGACGGGTCATGCCGACGACGCGATAGCCTTTTTCGAGCAGCAATTCGGCCAAGTACGAGCCGTCTTGGCCGGTGATTCCGGTGATCAGAGCGGTTTTGGGCACCTATCGGCCTCTACCGCGACGCTTGCCGCAGGCGATCGTCGAGCGTCAGCGCGATGAATGCCGCGACTTCGCTCGGAAGAGTGCCGCGACCGAAACCGGCATCGTATCCAAGTTCGCTCGCTAACCGGTTGGTGACCCGCGGTCCGCCGCAGATGAGAACGATGCGGTCGCGAAGACCCTGAGCTTCGAGCAACTCGCTCAAGGCGGTGAAGTTCTTCACATCGCTACCTTTTTGCGTCACGACCTGCGAGGCGAGCAACGCGTCGAGCTCGCGCTCTTGTGCGAATCGCACCAGCTCCTCAACGGCGACTTGGCTGCCCAGATTGAAGGTTTCAAACATATGGTACCGCTCGAGCCCGTAGTCGCCCTTATAGCCTTTCATGTTGAGAATCGCATCGATGCCCACCGTGTGCGCGTCGGTTCCGATACAGGCACCCGCAATGCGAATCTTTCGTCCGATCCGCTCCGCAACGATGGCATCGATCTCTTCCATCGTCATCGCGTGTGCGCGAACCGACGGCGCGGCAATGCCCTCGACGTCGATTGCTTGCGGCGTGCTGGCGTAGAGCACAAAAAACGAAAACCCCGACGCAATCCGCCGCCCATCGACGACGTGAACGTCGGTAAAACCCATCTTGACGACCAGCTGGCGCGCCGCCTCATCGGCGGCTTCGTTCCATTCAACCGGCAAGGTGAACGAGAGCTGGACTTTGCCGTCGTTCTGCGTGTCGCCGTACGGCTTCACGAGATTGCTCACGCCCGCACCGCTGCGGGCCGGAGTGCCTCCTCGAATGGATTGAAGTAATCGGGCGAACGGGCGAAGACGCCCTCGAAGCCGCGCCCGCCCTCCGGTGCCCGCGACACGTCGGCGAAGGTCGCACCCTCGATTGCCTTCATCAGGCCCATCGCGGCCACGCGATCGAGCAGCGCTGCACACTCGCGCAGTACCAACTCGGCGCGGCGCTCGATGGCGCCGCCGGGCCGCAAGACGATCTCGTCACCCAAGTGCCGGGCCGCGTTCATGATGTACCGCGCATTCTCGAGCGAAAGGACTCGGTCGCCCAAGAACGGCGTGTGAATAGCCTCGGTCAACATGCCGCAAAGGTGAATGGTTTGATCGGTCATGACCGATGTAAGGTTGAACATGGCATCGATGAGCTGACCTTTGAAAATGTCGCCGGTCATGTGCTTGGTCGGCGGCATATACTTCAGTGGCGCGCCGGGGAAAATTTCGCGCGCGAGTTGCGCCTGCGCGACCTGAAAGAGAAAACTGTCTTCGAGGTCGGGATTGATTTCGTAAGCGTCGCCCAATCCGATTTGACGGTCCGGCAACCCGGCGCGATGCGCGAACTCTTCGTTGATAAACTGCGAAGCCAAGACTGCGGGGGCCTGTTCGACCGCGTCGGCCGTCGTCAAATAGTTGTCCTCCCCGGTATTGATGATAATTCCGGAGCACGCATTGAGCATTCGGCTAAAGTGCTGATCGACGAACGTGCGCTTCATATTGATGTCGCGGAAGAGAATGCCGTACATCGAATCGTTGAGCAGCATGTCGAGCCGCTCGAGCGCTGCCATCACCGCAATCTCCGGCATGCAGAGCCCGCTCGCATAGTTGGTGAGCATCACGTAACGCCCGAGTCTTTCGCTTACGTCGTCGAGCGCGGCGCGCATGATCGCGAAGTTCGCTTGCGTGGCGTACGTACCGCCGAAGCCTTCGGTCGTGGGGCCGAAGGGCACGAAATCGAGCAGCGATTGTCCCGTGGAGCGAATGACCGCGATGACTTGCGCCCCTGCCTCGGCGGCGGCGACCGCCGCAGTCCGATCCTCGTAAATGTTTCCGCTTGCAACGATAACGTAGAGCAGCGGCGTAGGCATCTGCGGCAGGCGCGTCAACCGGGACTCGCGAGCCTCACGTTGCGCGCGAATGCGCGCGAGTGCCGCCTCGACATACGGGCGCAATGCGCCACGCGCGGCTGCACCGGGCGTCGACTCGAACTGCTCGAAGGCATAGCGTTCATCGGCGAGAGCCTGCGCGAAGGCTTGCGGCTCGAGACCGGTCTCCGCCAAGCCTTTCCCAAAGCACATCGCGACGCCGTCTTCGAGCCTACCGGCCGGCATGGCGTCCACGACCGCGTTCGGGAGCGGGATCTCTTGCGCCGTGACCCCGTCGACGCCAAGTAATCGCAGGACCGCCCGTTCGACCGACACCGTGGAATGGGCCGCGATGAAGTCTTCCACCGGATCCGCAATTGCGCCGGCAAGTTTCCGGCAACGATCGACGCACTCGCGATCAATCCGTAGTTCCATGGTGCTCTATCTTACTTGAATGCCGAGGTAGGCAGCAATTCCGGCCTGCCACGACGGCATCGTGATATCGCGCGCCGCCAGTTTTGCGTTCGCCAACGCCGAAAAGCGCGGACGCGGCGCCGCGGCCTTCCATTGATCGGCGCAAATCGGCTCCAGCGAGACGCTCTTGCCGGCGAAATTTGCCGCCATACGCGCGAACTCATACCAGCTCACCGCTCCGTCATTAACGGCATGGTACAGACCGCAAGCGTCGGCTTCGATCAACTGGCGCAGCGCCCAGGCAAGGTCGCCGGCAAAGGTCGGCGATGCAACGACGTCGTCGACGATGCGCACGGGCTCGCCCCCCGCGGAACGCCACAGTACGCGTTCGATGAGCGGATGCCGTGACGTCGAAGCAGCAACGCCGTAAAGACCGCACGTCCGAACGACCAAAGAGCGTTCGCCACCCTGCAGCGCGAGATATTCGCCGGTCCGCTTCGACATGCCATAGACCGATAACGGATTCGCCGGCGCCTCTTCATCGTACGGCACGCTCGTTTTTCCGTCGAAGACGTAGTCGGTGCTGATCGTGACGAAGAGCACCTCGCGCCGCCCCGCGAGCTCCGCCGCTTCCCCGACGGCGAATGCGTTGACCGCGAAGGCATCGTAGGCGTGCGTCTCACACCGGTCCACGTCGTGGAACGCGGCGGCATTGATCAGCACGTCGGGCCGGATTCGATCGAGCGCCTCGACGAGATGCCCGCGCTGCTCGATCGCCAACTCTCGGCGCGCCGGAGCGACGATTTCCCAGTCGTTCCAGCGCAGTCGGATCGCCGTTCCCAGCTGGCCCGAACCGCCGATCAAAAGGACGCGCTTCACACCGTCGACCGTCGACCGCTCGTGTTTCGTTGCAAGACCAGCGCGATTGCGACGGCGACCGCGCCAATAGCATTGCCCACGACAAGGATCTCGACGACCACGGCAAGCGTCGGATGGATCGCCACGATCGCAACGAGCGTTCCAATCGTACTCAACAGCAGAGGAACGGTGAACGCCAAGCGATGGGTCGCGATGCCGTAAAACGTCAAGGCGTTCGTCAGCGCCAGCAACGCCATCGCGAGTCCGTAGGTTACTAAGAGCGGGGCCGCAGCATCGAACGCACGCCCAACGAGCGCGTGCAAGACTTCGACGCCGAAGTATTTGAAGACCGAGAGCCCGCAAAGCGCAACGAGCCCAAACACCAATAAGCTTCCAGTCAATACCTCGCGCGTCCGTACGCCGCGCGCGTGTCGATCGGCGGCCTGTGGAAGCAGGACGGTCGGAATGAAACCGACGGCATACAGCAGTATTTTTCCGCCCAAGGCGGCGGCGGCGTAAAGACCCGCCGCGTGCGGGCTAAAGTAGTGTTTGACCAAGACGACGTCCGCCGAGCCGATGAGCGCGAGCGAAATCGTGGAAGCGGCGGCGCCGGCGCTGGCATTGACGATCCGCCGCCAGTCGTATCGAACGCTGTGTGAAGCGGCGTTGGCGTAACGCCGCCGCAGTCGTAACGCAAGATAGCCCAGCGCGAAGAGCGGCCCGACAAAAAATCCGATGATTCCGCCACCGAGCTTCAGTCCCACCGCAAGCAGTAGGACGATGCCGAAAACTTTCGCGATTCCTTCGATCGAGTTCGAGAGCGCATAACCCGCGAAATCCTGCGTTCCTTGCGCGACGGCGCGCAACGCACTCAGATAGAGCGCCGCGCCGGCGATCAAGCCCACGAACTGCGCGGTCCAGATCGGTACGTGCAAGAACCACGAAAACGGAATGGCCGCGAACGCGGCGATCACCATGTAGAGCAATCCCAGTCGTGCGAAACCATCGGCCACGCCGTCGGTAAGGCCGCGCAAATGTCCGTCGTCGTGAAGCGCTCGAAACTCGGCGGCGAGCTGCGCCACGACGGGTCCGACGAACGCCGCCGGCAATGCAGCGATGAGTGCGGCATTGATTAACGCGTACAGGCCACCGTACGCGGTGACGCCGAGCGCGCGGCTGGCTACGGCGTGCGCGATGAAATTGCAGAGGTTGAGCACCATGCTGGCCGCAAAGACCAACAAGCTCTGTTTGAGCATCGCGCTCGCGCGAAGCCGCTCGAGTCCGCGCCTGAGCACAAACGTGCCGGGCGGACTGATGCTCCCGTTCATAGTATCTTCGTTCTCATGCAGATCGAGGAATTACCTCTCGCCGGCGCGCTAATGCTGACGCCGCGCGTTTTCGCCGACGAACGCGGTTTCTTCACGGAAACCTATTCGCGCGATCGCTATCGTCGCTGCGGTATTACTGAAGAGTTCGTGCAGGACAATCTTTCGCTCTCACACCGCGACGTCTTACGCGGCCTCCATGGCGACCGTCGCATGTCCAAACTGGTCGGTGTCGTGCGCGGCAGCGTTTTCGACGTGATCGTGGATTTGCGCCCGAACAGCAGCACCTATCGCCGGTGGTTTTCGGCGACGTTGAACGCCGGCGACGGTCGACAACTCTTCGTGCCGCGCGGTTTTCTTCACGGGTTTCTGGCACTCGAAGACGAGACGCTTTTCGCCTACAAGCAAAGCGCGGCGTATGACCCCGCCGCGGAGTGCGCAATCGCTTGGGACGATGCCGAATTAGCCATCGAGTGGCCGCTCGCCGGCCGCCGGCCAATTCTCTCCCCGCGCGACGCCGCCAATCCGCCGCTTGCAACAAACGTCGGGGAGCCGAGGTAAGAGCAGCCAGAGGAACCGAATCGGGGGAGTGATGGCATTCCATGATCAGAGCGACGAAGCTCTGGTGCATCGAGTGCGCTCCGGGGAAAGAGAGGTCTTCGGCGTACTCGTGGATCGCTACAAGCGCGGCATCGCGAACTTCATCGGCGCAACCGTACGGAACCCGTCGGAGACGGCCGACCTATCCCAGGAAACCTTTCTGCGCGCCTATGCGCATCTGGGAACGTTCAATCCCCAGCTCGGAAAGTTTTCCACCTGGATCTATCAGATTGCGCGAAACGTGATCCGGACGTATCTCGCCAAGTCATTGCGCGCGCCCCAACTTCAGGAGCTGGGAGAAGATCAATCGCTCGAAAGCGCCTTCCCCGATCTATCGCCGCAGGCCGATCCCGCGGGCGGCGTCTTGCGGCAAGAGGCCGAGCGCGAGCTGCGCGCCGCACTCGCCGAACTGCCGGAGCGCACGCGAGCGGTCTTGGCGCTTCGATACTTCGACAACATGGAATATCAGACGATTGCCAGCACGCTTGGACTCTCGCTCGGCAACGTCAAGACCCTCATTCACCGCGGTAAAATCGCGCTAACAAAGAAAATGCGCGAGCGCGAGGATCGCGCCGTAGAATCTCTTCCCGTTCCGCAGAAGGCAGGCGTGCGTGCGATGCTCGTGGTGTGAGCCATTGCTCGACGCCTATATCGAAGGATCGCTACGGCCGCGCGAGGCGCGCGCGCTGCGAGCGCATCTCGGCGTTTGCCCGGCGTGCGCCGGGCTGCTGCAAGAACTGCGCGTCGTCGACGCGCTCTTGACGACGGCCCGCCCTCCGGGTGTCGCCGCCGACTTCACCGCGGCGGTCGTGTCGGCTGCAACGGCCGCCCCGCCACACAAGCCGCGGCGGCCCTCGTTGGGATTGGCAGTTCTCCTGTACTTGGGCGCTGTTTGGGGGCTGGCGATTTTCGCGTTCGCGCGCTCGAGCGACTTGGCCGGCTGGTGGGGCGACGCGGTCGCGCAGAGCGCCCGCGACGCGGCGGCGTTCTCCGCGGCCGCACATGCGCTCGCTCCAGCGACCCCCCTTGCGGCTGCGGCCGTCAGCGGCGTGCTGCTCGTCGATCTTTTCTTACTCGCGGCCCTCATCTACGGTTATCGCCGTTTCCATCCGGCGCTCGCAACGTATCTTCGCCGGGGGACTCGGCCATGAAGCTTCGCGTTTGCGCAACCCTCGCGGTATTCGTCGTCGCCGCGGCACTGCTCACCGCTCCGGCGTGGGCGCAGGCGCAGGCGATCTTCCACGGCGGCACCTACTTCGGCTCCGTTGTCGTCGAACCGGGTCAAGTCGTTGACGGTGATCTCACCGTTATTTTCGGCGATGCCACGATTGCCGGCATCGTCGAGGGCGACGTCAACGTGGTCGGCGGAACCTACGACCCTCGCCCGGGCGGTGTCGTCACCGGGCAGATCAATCAAGTCGGGGGCGCGGTCGCCCAAGCCGTCGTGCCTTGGGCACCGACGGAGGTCCCGTACAACCCGCTCGTTCCCGACCATCGCCTGCTGTGGCGGCTTTCCTGGAATCTGCTGGCGCTGCTGGTTTTTCTGATCTTTCCGCTACGGACGCGGATGGTTCTCGATCGCTTGGAAGGGCATCCCGGTCTCAGCGTAACGGCCGGCATCCTCGGCTGCATTGCGATCATTCCGCTCGCGGTTCTGCTGGCGATCACCATTTTGCTCATCCCACTCATTCCGCTCGAGCTGGTCTTCGTTCTGGCCGGTGTCTTCCTGGGGACCGCCGCGCTGGCGTTGTTGATCGGACGCCGTCTCTGCGAGCTGCTCAGCCCTTCGACTACCCCGTCGCCGCTGATCGCCTTGCTCGTCGGCATCGCGCTTATCACCGCCGCGGAACTCGTGCCTGTCGTCGGCACCTTGGTGCTCATCTTGGTCGGATTGATCGGTTTGGGCGCGACGATCTTGTCCTTTGCCGGGGAAACGTTCGCCGGACCGGCCGCCCCGCCGCGGGCGCGAGCCCCGATAAGCGGACCCCCCATGGCTGCCAGCTAACTATTCGTCCCTAATGAACACCATCTCGCGAGCGGCGCAGTTCGCGCAGCGCACGGCGCACCTTCGCGCGTCGACGATTCGCGAGATGCTCAAGGTCACGCAACAGCCCGAAGTGATCTCCTTCGGCGGTGGTCTTCCCGCGCCGGAGCTCTTTCCGGCGACCGCGATTGCCGAAGCGACACGCTCGGTGATGGAGCGCGTTGGGCCGGCCGCGCTTCAGTACAGCGTCACCGAGGGCATTCCCGAAATGAGGATCTGGGTCGCCGAACGGCTGACGCGACGCTTCGGACGCATCTTCGAAGCCGAGAACGTACAAATCGTCAACGGCTCGCAGCAGGGACTCGACCTGATCGGAAAGGTCTTCCTCGACCCGGGAGATCACGTCGTCATCGAAGACCCTTCGTATCTAGGAGCAATCCAAGCGTTCGATGCTTATCAAGCGCGTTACCTCACGGTTGAGACCGACGAGGACGGCTTGATCGTCGAGTCGCTCGAACGCGTGCTCGAACGCGCCGATCCGTTTCCGAAGTTTCTTTACCTCGTTCCTAATTTCCAGAATCCGACGGGTCGCACGCTCTCCCGCGAACGGCGCGAGCGAACCGTTCGGGTCTGCGAGCGTTTCGATCTGCCGATCGTCGAGGACGATCCGTATTGCGAGCTGCGCTTTGAAGGCAACGATCTTCCTCCGCTCATTTCGTTGCAAAGCAGCGCCCCCGTTATTTACTCCGGAACGGGAAGCAAGATTTTGGCACCCGGTATGCGCGTTGCCTGGCTGGTCATTCCCGACGAGGAAATCCGCGAGAAAATCGTGCTTGCCAAACAAGGAGCCGATCTGCACAGCGGCACGTTCGCGCAGTACGTGTTTCACGAGTATGCCAGCGACGGCGAAACGTTCGACGCGCACGTACGCGCGATCGCGCAGACGTATGCGAGCCGGCGCGGGGTCATGGCTGAGGCACTCGCCGAGTTCATGCCCGAAGGCGCACGCTTCACGCGTCCGGCGGGCGGCATGTTCTTATGGGTGACGGTGCCCGGTATCGACACGACCGAGCTGCTGCGAATCGCGGCCAAATCTAAAGTGGTCTTCGTACCGGGAGTAAACTTCTATCCTGCACGCGACGTGCACGACGGCATGCGGCTGAACTTCTCCAACGCTTCGGAAAAGAATATCCGCGTCGGCGTCGAACGGCTCGCCCACGCCATCAGGCTGTACGAACGTTAGAGGAGCCCAATGTGGCCACAAGTTTAGTCGTCGGCATCTTTCCAGACTCCGATCACCAGGCGCTGGAGAGCGCGCTCTCCGCGCAGCAGATCGACCCGAGTAGAGTCAAGGTGATCAGCGCGAACGCGCCGGATCCCGAAGACGAATCGACGCAGCTGGTCTTCGTCGACGTCATCGCCGACATGGAATCGAACTCGCTCTCGGACGACATGACCCACGGCACGGGCGTGCTTCCGGATTCCGGTGGCACCGGGGTGCCCGGAATCAGCAGCGGCGGCACCGGCCCGCAAGCCACGCTCGAATCGTTTACGCACCACGAGGCGGCCTCGCTTCGCTATCTCGAAGGCCTTGGAATCCCAGAAGACGAGCGGGAAAATTTTGGCGACGCGGTGGCCGACGGCCGTAGCGTCGTGCTCTATTCCGATGCAGGCTCCGACGCGCAAACCGTCGCGGCCGCCTTCAAGGCGGCCGGCCTGCGAAACGTCCGCGAGTATTAAGTCACCGATACAGCTCGCGCTCGCGCTCGCGAGCGCGTTGCCCGCGTTGACGGGATGCAAACCGGTCGGGCAGTATAGCTACGATCACTTGCCCTCCGGCTACCGTTGGCGCGCCGTGTACGATCGGACAGCCAATGCGGTGGTCTTCTACGGTCAAGACCCGCTAACGCTCGACACTATTTACGTCGGGCCGGATAGTAAGTTTTTCATCTATCGCCATCGCGGACCGATTGGTCCGAACGATCTAACGACGCCGTGGGAGCCGCACGACGCGCGGTAGTGCGCCGCAAGCGCTCGTAGGCAACGATCCCTGCTTGTCGCCAAAATTCGAATCCGAACGCGGCGCTGACGAACGGATGATAGAGCCACTCGCGGCGCCGTTCGCGCACGGCGCCCACCACGGCCGCAAGGGTCGGAAAGATGACGCTGACAGAGTAGAACGGCCAGAGGTACGTTCGTAACCGCCGTCCGCGCGTCGAAACCTTGAAACGCTGCCAAACCGGCTGTTCAGAATCCGTCATTCGTGCGCGAAAGCGGGGGCCGAATTTGCGCAGCGCATCGCCAATGTCGCGCACGGTGTGATGCTCGAGCGTCGCGTTTTGCACGAATGCGATCTCAAGACCCTGGGCGAGCAGCATCTCGACGGGCGCAATGTCGTCCTCATCGGTTCCAAGCGGCTTTCGGTATGGAAGACGGACCGCAAAGCCCTGCGCCAACGCGATCAGAGGTCGCGGCCCGGCGGCGAAATCGTAGACGACGTAATCGGGAGTTCGCCGCTTTTCGCGATACGTACGGCGGTACGAAGCGGGCGAGGTCGCTCCGCCATAGACGAAATGATTGAACGGATCGGTGAACGCGTTGAAATAGCGCGCCGTGCTTCCATCTTGCGCCGTGTTGACCAGCGCGGGAAAGGCCGCCGCAATTCTTTGGTCCCGGAACGGCCGAGCCATGGCCTCCAAGAAATGCTCGTCGGCGAAGACGTTGTCGGCGGCGAGCAGCACGGCGACGTCGCCGGTGGCTTGTTCCAATAATATTCCGGCCCCCGGCTCGGCGCGCCGCAGCGGGTTGTGAATGACACGCGCGCCGTAGCGGCGAGCAATGGCGATTGTGTCGTCGGTCGAGCCGCCGTCGGCCACAAGCAACTCGATGAGGTCCTGACGATAGCGCTGCCGTCGAACCGATTCCAGAATGGTCGGCAGGCGTGCCGCTTCATTCAGCGTCGGCAGGATCAACGAAAAACGAATCGATGCGGGATCTATCGTCATACGTCAACCTTCGCGCCCCCCAAATCCGCCGACCGCAATGCCGCTTCGATGACGCGCACGACGGCGGCGCCAAACGTTCCGTCGGAGCGCGTGGGCGACCCCGAGCGGATCGCCAAGGCAAAATCCGCCGCCAGCTTTCCGAGAGCTTCGCGGTTGTCGACCAGGGGGACGTGGAGGTCGCCCAGCCGGTACGATACCATCTGCTGTTGCAACGTCTTGCTCGAGGGATCGAGCACCACTCCCTTGTCGTAAATATAGATTTTCTCAGTCGGCTCGACGTCGTCCCAGACTGCCATCTTCAAGCTTCCCGCAATCATCGTACGGCGCACCTTGACGGGCGACAGCCAGCTGAGATGAACGTGCGCCAGGCAGCCTCCGGGATACCACATCGTCAAAAACGCGACGTCGGGTATGGTTTGATGCACGCACGCGTTGAGCTGAAGGGCGACCGACGCCGGAATCTCTTCCAAGACGTAATTGATAATCGATATATCGTGCGGGGCCAAATCCCAAACGACGTTGCTCTCTTGAAAGAGCCCGAGGTTGACCCGCGTTGAATCGATGTAGTATACGCTGCCGAGCTCGCCGCTGGTTCGAAGCGCGCGTAGCTTCTCGACCGACCCGGTGTAGAGAAACGTGTGATCGGTCATCAAAACGACGCCGGCACGCGCGGCGTGTGCGCACAGATCGTCGGCGTCGGCCGACCGCTCCGTCAATGGCTTCTCTACGAGGACGTGCTTCTTCGCGCCGATGGCGCGTAGCGCGAGCTCGTGATGTGTCTGCGGCGGAGTCGCCAGCGCGATTGCGTCGACATTGGGATCTGCGAGAACCGCGTCGATCTCGGAGTAACCGCGAATGAACGGATAGAGCCGCAAGATGCGCTCGAGCCGCTCGGGATCGCGCTCGACCACCCCGCGAACGCTCCACTCCTGCGACGCAGAAAAGTTTCGCACGAGGTTCGGGCCCCAGTATCCCGCACCGACCACGGCAACTCCCAGTGGCGCGTCTTGCATTGAGTTCGGGACTGAAGGAAGGGCTAAGCGACCAGCGACGGACGACAGCTCGCCAGAGCGTCGACGACGAGGTCGATCTGCTCGGGCGTCAGCTCCGGGAACATCGGTAAAGAGAGCAGACGGTCCGCACTGCGCTCCGTTCGCTCGAATGCGCCGCGCGACAAACCCAAATCGGCGTAGGCGGGTTGAAGATGAATGGGAATGGGATAGTGAATGCCGCTGGCAATGCCGCGTTCGCGAAGCGTGTCGGCGATACGATCGCGGTTCTCCACTTCAATGACGTAAAGATGATAGACGTGTCCTTCGTCGTGAAGCCGCTGCGGCGGGGCGATTCCGATGCGCGTAAGCTTCTCGTCGTACGCGCGCGCGTGGCGCCGGCGCGAGGCGTTCCAATCATCGAGATGGCGAAGCTTGACGTCGAGCACCGCGGCCTGAATCGAATCGAGCCTGCCGTTTCCGGCCCTGATAATGTGCTCGTACTTTTTACGCTGACCGAAATCTCGCAAAAGCCGCACGGTATCGGCCAGACCGCCGTCGTTGGTCACGACGGCGCCCCCGTCACCATAGGCGCCGAGATTCTTTCCTGGATAAAAACTAAAGCAACCGACGTCGCCAAACGTTCCGACGCAGCGACCTCTCCAGCGCGCACCGTGCGCCTGACATGCATCTTCGATCACGCGTAAACGATGCCGCTTCGCAAACTCCATGATGGGATCCATCGGAACGGCCTGTCCGTACAGGTGCACCGGCATGATGGCTTTGGTACGCGGCGTTAGCGCTGCTTGCAACAGCGCCGGATCCATAAAATACGTCGCATCGATATCGACGAGAACGGGGCGGGCCCCGGTCGCCCAAACGGCGTTTGCAGAAGCGATGTACGTATTGGCAGGCACGATAACGTCGTCGCCGGGCCCGATTTCCAGCGCTTCCAAGGCAAACTGGAGCGCCGCCGTCCCCGATTCGACACCGACGCAATAACGAGCGTCCAAGTAAGAAGCAAAGTTTTCTTCGAAACGCGCGACGTCGGGACCGAGAACAAATGAAGCGTCTTCCATGACCGCCATAACGCGAGGGACGACCTCCTCGCGTAACGCGCGGAACTGGGCTCGCAAATCAACAAAGGGAACGAGCGTTTGCATCGTCACCGTACGCGCTTCGTCGGCATCGTCGCGAGCGCCTTCAGTAAATAGACGACGCAGCAGATGCCCACGACCTCGGCGATCAATTGCAAGACTGCGACGATTTGTACCAGCACGATGCGACCCGAGGCGGCTTCGAGAAACCAGCCATTCACGCAGGCCGCGACGCGTACGTGTCGCAGCACGCGACCGGCGTTCAGCGCTAACCAACCGGAATCGTAGCGTTCGTTGAATCGAAGCAGCGCGGCTGAATCCGATTGACCTCCGACGACGTAGAGCCACGGCGCGAGCCGCCGAAAGTGCAGCGCGGCCACGTGCGTGCGGGCTTGCCGCGCCGGGATGACGGGACGCGCCACGGTTTGCGCAACCAGTTCGCAGAGGCCGAGGCAGCGGACGAGCGCGACGTTTGTCGGAACGTGCGCCCAAACGAACGATCCGGCGGTATGCGCGAGCGGCGTTCCGTCGGACGCGAACAATGCGCCGCGTACGTATGCAACGAGCCACGAGTTCGGTTCGACAGGAAAGGGCAGCGCCGACTGCGTGAGAGCGCCTCCGAGCGGCTGCGCGAGCGCCGGCCGCTCGACAAACGCCAGTCGGGCATCAATCCATGCGGATTGCGAATCAATCGATTCGCCGCGGGCAACGACGGGACGAAAAGATTGGTCACCCACATCTCCGGCGAAAAGATCGCAGGCGCCAAAGCGCGCGCCAAGATCGACGATGCGCTCCCGATCGCACTGCGCGACCAACGGCATCCAGCGATCGAGGCGACCTACTGCCGCGGCATCGCGTCGCGAACGTGGGGGCTCCAGCGACGACGCTGCAAGACCGATTCCTCCGCGCATCCGCGACACAAGCCACGGTCGCGGCACGATCTCGGCGACGCCGAGCGCGCGCAGATCGTCAGCGTTGCCGGATTGCTCGTATCGCGCGAGTGCCATGTCGACCGGGTACGTTGGAAAGTACTCGTTGAGCGGCGTTACGCGGTCGCCGTAGGCGTACGCATCGGGGTCGGCGCCGTCGCCGCCGTCGTTGCGCAGACCAAGCGGCTGAAATGCCGGGAGCAGCGCAACGCGCGCGAAGGGTGGTGTGGCGACCACGGGATGCGGATAGGCGTTGGATGCAATCCACAATGCACTCGGCGGCGCAAACGCCCAACTGATCGGCAGCGCGATTCCGGCGGCCAGCGCGGCGTAGCCGAGCGGGCGGAACGCCGCGGTCGCCGCGCAGGCCAGCACCGCAAGCAGCGCCGCAAAGACTCCAGCCAAATCGTAGAGCTCGCGAAAAACCCCGCTCTCGGGGATATTGCGGACGATCCAGGCATAGGGTGCCGCGAGCGGGCCATGGACGCCCGACACGAAGGCATACAGAACGATCGCTGCCGGCGCCGCCCACACAATACGAGATCGGCGCGAAAGCACTGCGCCGGCGATCGCGAGCGCGAGAACGATCGCGACCGCGGCCGACGCAACGAACCCCAGCCGGCCGGCGTAGCCGGCGAAGTAACCACCGAGCGTTAGCAATGGGATTGGGAGTACGGATTGATTGCTCTGCCATTCCACGCTGTACGGCGTTGCCAAAAGCGCCGCGCGCTCGGCAATAAGCCCAATCGTCGAGGGCAAGACGACGATCGCGCCGGCGAGCAAGGGCTGCCATTTGCGCGTTACGCCGGCGAAAATCGCTAACGCAAACATGCCCACGATAAAGAATTGGAGCTGAGCTTCTATCAGCACGATCCAGAGCGCCAAGCGCACGAGCGACGCGTTGCGCCCGCGCAGCATCTCGCCGAAGAGGCCCAAAAGTCCAGCGTATGCGAGCACCATCACCAGATGTCCGGCGACGACCTCGTTGTACACCCACGGGTTGAAGAGAGCGAAGAGGCCGATCCCGACGACGGCCGGCCACGCGTTATCCCAATGCGCGGCCAGCGAGGCGACCGCGCGCAACGACGAGTAACCGACTACGACGCAGAGCATTCCGAGTGCCGCGAAAGGTCCCACCAGCCACATGGCTGCGGCGAGGGGAAGGGCGATGAGATACGTCGTTGGATGCGGGTTGGGTGTTCCCAGACCGGCGGAGAGCCATCCGTACGCGGACGAGCTAACGAACGATGAGATCGCGACCCGATCGATCGGCCAGTTCCAATCGTGACGAAGCGTTGGAATCCCCTTCGCCTCGATGAAGGCGGCGAACGTCACACCGGCCGCAAGTGCGACCAACGCCGGCGCCTTGCGCGAAGTGGCGTTTACGATCGCAATCGCCGGCACTCCATGGCGACGGCGACCGCCGCGGCGATCGCTGCGATGTATGCGAGAATCGCAAATGGTTCGTCATAGGGCTGCGGAATGACGCTGGCGGGAAGTAATGCAACGACGGCGGCGATACCCGCGAACGTCGCCGCTCGTTCGAAAACGAGGGCGCGCGTCAAGAGATCCAGCTTCTCCACGGTGCGCGCGCACGCCAGGCGCGCAAGGACCCCTGCCTTCGTCGGAGCAAGCAGCGACATTGCGAGCGCGATCGTTACAAGCACCGCGATACGAAAAGCGACCGACGCAAACGCGTCGGCGTTGTCGTTTCCCGGCAGCGCAGCAACAACGAGCGCGGCAACGGCCGCCACCACTCCATAGCGCGCCGCGGCACGGAGAAAACCGCCTCCGCGCAGGGCTCGATTGAACGACGCAATGGTGCCGGAACGCTCCAGAGCCGCAATGACGATGAGTACGAGCGACGTACCAAGGACGAGAGCCTCAGCGCCGGGAGCCGACGCGAACGCCGCGACGATGCCCAGCAAGAGAACGATGGCAACCGATCTTCCAAGAAACTTTGGAAAAAGCGGCGTGGGCGGCTCGGTCGCAGTTCGATCCTCGACGGTTGCCGCGGGAAAGAACCGGCTCAGCGCGAGCGCTACGGCAGCAAAAATCGCAGAGAGATACGCGGCCGTCGCAAAACGTTCGGCGCCTTCACCCGAGAGCGTCGTCGCAAGCAACAGCGAAACCACGCACGTTGCAACCGCAAATCGCAAAGCACCACCGAGCGCCCACGCGATTGCCGAACGAGTCAATCGGAAACGTCTCCCGACCCCTGCCGGCGAACCGGCCAAAGATCGGGTGCCCAGGCCAACAGCATCATGATGATCAGCGCGATAATCGAAACCGCAGCCGAGATGACGTACAATTGCTGGCCCGCAAACGTGAGCCGAATCAGCCCGCCGTCGGGAAGGCTGGGCACGATCCAGCCATTCGACGCCCCATTGACGATGACGTGGGGAAGCACGGTGCCGTTGAGCGTCGCGCGCCATTCGGGGTGGTACGCCTCACCGAAGACCAATAGGAACGAGTTCGCCGTGCTCTTGACCGTCACGTCGGCGGCAGTCGCCGAGCGCCGCTGCCAGACTAGTCCAAAGTCGCGCGTGCGCGGTAACGACACCGGCTCCACGGTCAACAGCCCGATTTTAACCTGCCGGTCGCCGCTGCTCACGATATGGCGTCCCCGATTGAGCACGATCGGCGCGGCGCCGACGGGCTTTCCATCGAGAAGAATCGGTACCGCCGCCAGCGCCTGAGGGTGCCGCAAGTTGGCGGCGGGCAATGCGTGCAAGTTATACGAGAGCCCGGTGAGTTTCGGGTGACGACTATTGGCGAGCAACCAGATTCCAACGACGCGCTCCGACGCATCGTCCCAACCATTTGGAAACGCGTGCATGAAGGCGACGTCGAACGAGTCTTCGCGCGCGATCGGAAAGACTCGGTAGACGATGTGGCCGCCTTGCTGCAGTGCAACCGCTACCGCCGCACCACGCCCGGCGGTGTTGGCGAGGTTGCCGACGAGGTCGGGATCGCCCTCGAGGCCCGCGCGCGGCGTGGCGATCCGCAGCGCCGTAAAGGTATCGTCGCGCTTGGGAGTTGCCGTCGAGAGTGTGGGTTTCAACTTCGTGAACGAAAGGTCGGGCGCAACCGCCGCGGAGATCACGTTCGTACCAAGATCCGCGCGCTCGCCGTTCTGCGCTTGGAGATCGAAGCGAACGTCATTCCACCCTGGATGCAAGCCGAGTTCAAAGTTGACGGGAACCGGCGCCGGGCCATCGAGCCGATCGATCGTATCGTATTGCCGATCGCCTGCCGAAGGACCGCCGATCGTTACCGTTTGCGAGGCGTCGCCCTTGACGCCGACGGTCATCGCATTCGATACCTGCAGGCGGCTGACGCGCATCGCTACCTGTACGCGCGCGCCGGCGCGTCCCGGCACGAACACGCGCACGCTGGCGTGCCTCGCAAAAAGAAACCACGGAATCGGATCGCCCCGTTGCCAATCGTAGATGGACGGGTCGTCGCGGTACCATTGGGGCGGAGCCAACAAGGCCGACGTTCCCACGACGCCGCTGCCAAAGACGTAGGGTAACGTCGTGCCAAGATCCGCCGGGAACGCGCCGCGCGCCGCCGAGCCCGGCAGAATGCGAGTGGTGAACAGCCCGTCGGGTCCGAACGGCCCAACCGGCGTTGCCCGCACTCGATACGCGCCCGACGACGGAACCACGATGCTGGTTCGCGATGCGTACACCAGACTTGAAATCGCAAGATTCTGCGGCAACCCGCGGGCGAGTGCGCCAATGCGATCTTCCCAAGCCCGCAAGTCGTCGGCGTTCACGACGGCCACGACCAGATCCGGGTCGAGGTAGCCATCGGAGACCCAGTGCTTGCCCGGAGTTAGAGCGACGTTGGAGTACTGCGTCCAAGCGCCGCCCGCGCTTTGCAGCGTAAGATACTGGCCGTCGATTTCCAGTGTCTGCGGCGGCGCGCGGTCGAACAGCAGCCCTTGATCGAGCGCAAAAATCGAATAGATGCCGCTCGTCTTCACGGCGAACTGCGTCAGCCACGCCGCATCGGCTGACGCCGCATGCACTCGGATGCCACGCGCGAGCGTCTCATTCACGGCGAGATCGCGCACTTGTTCGGGCGCGCCCGGTACAATTGGTGAAAGCGACTGCATCGCGGCCGTAAACTCATCGCTCGAGCGGGTGGGAGGATCGAACTGCGCCTTACCGCTCGCCATGGCGTCCACATCGCCCAAATATGCGTCGGAAAACGTAGGAAGCGTACTGATGACCGGATGGATGACGCCGTAAAAGAGCGGCAGCGCTCCGCCCAGATGATAGACCCGCAGCGGCCCTTCGCTCCGCATCGGCGAGGCGCCGATGACTCGATGCAGCAAGTCGTGCGTCAAGGTGGTGCTGTTGTAGCGCCATTCGCCCGGCGAACTGAAATCAATTGCCGGTATAAAGTCGTCGCGCTGCAAGATCGTGTCGACGCCCATAGCGCGGAACATGTTGGCGGAAAATCCCAGACCTTCGCGCGTGGCCCGATAGGAACGGCGAATCCACATATCGGCGCCTTCCGATGCTTCGCTTCCCAATAAGCCATAGATCAACGGGCGCTCGACGAGCGAATCCTCGATGTAGAACTGCGGATTCCCCCAATCGAACTGCTCGAGAAACTGCGTCGGAAAGAGCGCGACGCGCTGGCGCTGACTTGCTCCGACCAATGCGCTTTCTCGATACTCCCAGCCGGGGACCGGCGCACCTGGATAGTTCATCTTGCTGACAACCACCGGAATGAAGACGAGAATCGGCAGCGCGATCAACACCGTTCTGGCGCCGGAAGGCAGCCACGCCCAGTTGCGTCGATCGACCGCGCTGAGTTTGGCAATCTGCTCGCGCAACGCGCCGAGCAGCGCAAAGCACGCCAACCCGTAGAGGCCGCTTATGCCGAACTCGACCCCCGCGACCCATTTGTACGAGAAACGAAACATCTGAAATCCGGGAAAATTCCGATAGAACTGGTCGTAGAGCGGCGTCGTTACCGCGTCGCCGAGCTCGTCGTGATAGTAACCGACGACAATGGGGACCGAAACGATGGTCACGAGCAGAAAGAACAGCGTGATCGGACGCTGATTGCGACGCAAGGCGATACCGCCCAACGCAACGATCGGCACGAACCAGAGTAAGGCGCTGAATAATCCCGAGGCATAGGTGGCGGCCCACGGAAAATACCAGCGCCCGGCAAACGAGACGAACGTGGCCCAGTGGCCCAGTCCGCGCAAGACGTTCGCAAACGACGTCGCCGCGTTGTGCAGCGACGGCGCTTCGCTGAGGACGCCGTTGAGCCAAACTCCGCGGAAATAGTCGACGAAGGGGACGAACCAATAGAGGTTGATCAAAATCGCCGCGACCAAAGCTGCCGCGATGACGGGCAGCGTTCGATGAAGTGCGGCGGAAGGTTTGGGATCGAAGACAATCGTGACGACGACGAAAATCGCCAAAACGATCGCGTTGATCGCGACCAGCGGCGGATTGACGCCGGCGCCGACGAGCACGAGCAAGGCCATCGCCAAGGTTGCCCGCCACAAGTTCATCTCACCGCGGATCGCACGCGCCGTCACTCCCACCATTGCCGGGAGCGTTCCGTAGGTCAGCAGCCAGACGATCTGCGCTTGCGAGTTCAGCGCGACGTACATGTTGAAGAGGTACGCGACCGAACCGGCGATGCGTGAAATCTCATCGAGCCACGGTGCGACGCTGCGCAAGCAGAAGTACATCGACCAGATGCAGCCGAGATACACGAAGAAAACGGCGGCGTGCTGCGCCAGATCTTGGGGGATGTGCGCGAACTGCGCAAATCCATAAATCCACGAATACGGCGTTTGATAGGGCACCCAGAAGCCGGTGTGGGTGCCGAGCGCGAGATCCGGATTCCACGCGTGCAGCAGACGCCCGAGAAACCGCAGCGGATTGATGTGCAATCCCGGTTGACCGTCGTTGAGCTGGACGCCGCTACCGTAGCCGGTCGTAACGAGCAACGCGAGCGCAGCGAAGAGCGCCGGCACGAGCCACCGCTGCAAAGTGGCCGGTATCGGCCGATCCAGCGCCCTCGCCGGAGCCGTCTGCTCCTTCATGCGTGAGCCTTTCCGTAGAGGCGGAATGGACCTTCCAAGGCGAGGTGCTGTTCGACCGCCGCCGCATCGAAAAGGTCGTCGACGTGCTTGCGCACGACGTCGAAGTCGATATCGCGAACGATACACCGATAGTCGATCCGGCGCACGCATTCAAAGCCGCGCAGACCTTCGTCATGACAGGCGGGACAGAGCGATGGACGCAGCGCAATCGCCGGTCCGATCGGCGCTCCTCGCACTTCGCTGGTCATTCCGTACAGCGCGAGCGTCTTCACGCCAAGCCCCGAAGCGAGATGACTGAAACCGGCGTCGTTGCCGACGAAGACCTCGCATTCCGAGAGTTGCCGAGCCGCTTGCGCGAGCGGTTCGCGGATGATGCGGATTCCCTCGCTCGCCTGGAAATCTCGCTCGGCACGCTGCGCTTCACGCTCTTCGTGGGGACCCAGAAAAAACCGAACGCTGCGTCCGCGTGACGCTTGTTCGCGCGCGAGATCGGCAAATCGCTCGTACGGCCACCGCTTTACCTCATTCCCTTTCCAGGCCATCGAGCCGGGATGGACTCCGAGCGTTCCGGTTACGCGCGGCGCGCGCCACGCGTCGGGAACCCAATATCGGAGATCGTCATCGCCGGCGCGAACCCCCAGCGCGCGGGCGAGCCGAAGATTCTCTGCCAGGCGGTGACCGCCGCGCAGCGGGACGCGGGCGTTGCGCGAGGTGCGGGCGATGAAACTCGCCGCGCCGCCATACTCGTGCATCCAGAGCTTTGCCGCGCCGGCACCGCGCGCGATGATCGTATACTGCCAGCGCGTCGCCGGAAAGGGCAGAATGCACCAATCGTACCGTCGCTTGCGCAACGACCCGACGGCCCGCAGCGCGTCGCGCGCCGTCGGCCGGATCGGCAGCTCGGTAATGTCGCGCACGATGCCGAGCGCGCGCAAGTACTCGCTGACCGGCTCGTGCATCGTCAGCGCGTCGACGGTCCATTCGTCGCGACTCAACCCACGAAGGATTGGTCCCGCGGCCAGGGCGTCGCCGAGCCCTGGCAGCAAGAGCACCAGTGCGGTACCGGAAGCCAAGTGACGGGTTATTCGCCGATAACGACGGGGACCACGATCTCCTGAGAGCCTGCGGCCCGGTCGAGATCGACGGTCTCGCGATTCGGGCGATCGTAGTAGCGCAGAATTTTCATTCGGTAAAAGATCGCGAGCGTATCGAGAAAGACGTTCCAGACGGCGCCGAGGCGCAGCCGGCTGCCCACCCGCTGGAAGTTCACCGTCACCGGCGCCTCGACAATTCGGTACCCCAAATGGTGAACGTTGGCGAGCAGCTCGAGATCGAACGCAAACCGCTTGACCAAGACTCGTGGCAGCACTCGGTCTAAGACGGAGCGCTTGAAGAGCTTGATGCCGGTCTGAGTGTCACGAACCGGCAGACCGAAGAGCGTGCGTACCAGCATGTAATAGAAGAAACTGTAAACGCGGCGAAGCGGCGGGTAATCCACTTTCGACGCCGGATGGAACTTCGAGCCGATGACCACGTCGGCGTCGCGTGACTTCATGATCGCAAAGAAGCTCGCGAGCTGCTCGGGATGCAGGTCCATGTCGGCGTCGAGGAAGGCGACGTACTCGCCCTTGGAGTACCACGCGCCGCAAATCAGCGCGTTGCCTTTGCCCTCGTTGCGCGAACAACGGACGACGCGCACGTGGTCGGGCCACGCGCGCAAGACGCTGCTCGCGGCGGCATGCGTACCGTCCAGGCTTCCGTCATCGATGACGACGATCTCAAAAGCTTTGCCGAGCAACTGCATCGTCTCGACCGTTTCGCAAACGTTTTCGGCAATCGAATGCGCCTCGTTGTACGCGGGCATCAAAACCGAGAGCATAGCGCTGGAAGGTTGGCTCATCGCAAAAAGCTAGCCTGCTCTTTGGAAGGTGATTGTAGTCAACGCCCCGCCCTCAGGCGATGGGGGCGTCCCGGTTCTCCGGCGGGCTGACGAGGTTTCGCTCGAACTTCGCCACGATGGTCCGCCAGGCCAGATCGAGCTCTTCGACTCCCAGCATGCGGGCTACCGCGACGAAGACTGTCCCGCCGATGCCGATCTGTCCGAAGAGAAACCATGCGCGCGAAGCAAGCGTGGCCTCGGGAGTAACGCCGAGCGCGCCGATCCACCCCAGCGCCAAGAGCATCGCGAGCGAACTGATGAGCACCTTGCCGGAGGAGAGCAGCAAGGCTCCCCAATCGATCCCGGAAACGAGGCGCGCGATTACGACCAACAGGAGAAGCGCCTGCATGCTTTGACTGAGCGAGTTCGCGAGCAGCAAACCGCGCGCGCCTAACGTCGGCAGCCATACCAGCGAGAGCAAGACGTTCACGATGACGGTGACAACCGAAATCGTTACCGGCCAGAGCGTTTCGCGGCAGGCAAAGCAGCAGCGGGTCAGCACGACGTTGGCCCCGAGCGCGATCAAACCGATGGCTGCGTAGGGCAGCAGCGACGCGGTCAAGTCGGTTGCGCCGGCTTGAAACGTGCCGCGCTCGAAGAGCGCCTGCACCATTGGGTGCGCGAGCACGATCAGCGCGCAGACCGAGGGAATCGTAATGAAGTTTACGAGGCGAAGGCCGGTAACCACGCTGCGCGCCACCCCCCGCCGGTTCTCGCGCGCAAACTGCGCGGCGAGGAGCGGGAAGATGACCGTCGCGATCGCCGCTGCGAATATCTGCTGCGGAAAGTTGACGAGCTTGGTCGCATAGTTCATTCCGGCTATGTAGCCCGGCGCCAACGTCGAAGCGAAGAATCGATCGAAGAAGAGCGCCAGTTGCCCGGCGGCAGAACCGACGATGATCGGTCCGAGCAGAACCCAAATTTTGCGCAGGCCCGGATGGTGCAGATCGATGATGAGCCGATACTTGCCGATCGAAAGAAACGAGGGCAGTTGCACGAGCATCTGCGCGGTCAATCCGAGCACCGTTCCTAAGACGAGCGCGTAGATCCCGATCCCGTGACTGAGAAGCACGACGCAACCGATGGTCACCACGTTGACGGCGACGCCGAGCAGCGATGCGGCCTTGAAACGATGGTAGGCGTAGAGCATCGCGGAGAGCACGCCGCTCAAGCTCACGGCAACGATGCTCGGCATCAGCCAGCGCGTCATGCGAATTGCGACGTCCATTTGCGGGCGCGGAAATCCGTGCGCGATGAGCGGCACGTACCAGCGCGCCGTGACGAAACCAAGCACCGCGCAGGTCGTCAAAACGATCGCCAAGATGTTGAGCACCGTGCTGGCCAGACGCCACGCCTCGTCTTCCTTGCGATGCGTCAGATATTCCGAGAACGTGGGGACGAGCGCGCTCACCAGTGCGCCGTTGAAGACGCCGAAGAGAATCGTCGGAATTGTTGCCGCGGCAAGAAACGTATCCATCTCCCAGCGCGTTCCGTAATAGCGCGCGCTGACGACCTCGCGCAAGAAGCCGAGTAAGGTGGATGCGAAGGTCGCACCCATGATAAAAAATGTCGAGCCCGCGATGGAGATCCGATGACGCGGGCGAGGTTCGGGGACGACACGCAGGTGCGGCGGCGATCTAATGTGCTCCGTCCCTCCCTAAGACCGCCGGAATTGTCTTGGCAACGATCAGCAAATCGCCCAGCGGCGTCCACTCGTCGACGTATTTGTTGTCGAGCTCCATCCAATGCTCGAACGAGACGTCGCTGCGTCCGTTGATCTGCCACAGGCAGGTGACGCCTTGGGGCACGCTCAGCCGGCGCCGGGCGAGCGCGTCGTAGTGTTCCACCTCACTTGGCAGCGCCGGGCGCGGACCCACTAATGACATTTCCCCACGCACGACGTTGATCAGATTCGGCAGCTCGTCAATGCTGGTTCGTCGCAGGAAGCGCCCCAGCGGGTGGAGGCGAGGATCGTTGCGGATCTTGAAAACCGGTCCGTCGACCTCGTTGAGGTGCATGACGCTTTGGCGCATATCGTGCGCGCCGTTGACCATCGTGCGCAGTTTGAACATCTTGAAGCGTCGGCCGTGCATCCCGACGCGCTCTTGCGTGAAAAACGGAGTCCCGCCGGCGATGCAAACGATCGCCAGGGCCGCCAACCCAACAATCGGCGCCGCGATCAAAAGCAACATCGAGCCGACGATGACGTCGATGCTTCGCTTGAGGAAGGGCCACCACGATGGGACCGAGCGTCCTGCCGGTACGCTCATCGTCATCTGCACCGCACCGGAGAACCTCATCCCAACAGCGCCTCCTTGACGGTCCGGCCTACGAAGTCGAGGCCTTCGACGTCGCCGAGGGCGCGGCCGCCTTCGCGCGTTAGGTTTACATGAAGGAACGGAACGTATTCGCGGGTGTGGTCCGTCCCCGGCGCCGTCGGATCGCATCCGTGATCGGCGGTGAGGATCATATGGTCTCCGTCCCGCAGCCGCTCCTCGAGGCCCGGCAGCATCGTGTCGAGTTCTTCAAGTGCCGCGCCATATCCGCGTACGTCACGGCGATGTCCGTACTTGGAATCGAAGTCGTTGAGGTTAGCAAAGATGAAGCCGTGATCGACCTTTTCAAGCAAACCGAATGTTTTTTCGATCGCATCCCGATTATCCGCGACGCGAACCGACGACGATACCGCGCGCCCGCAGTAGATATCGCTGATCTTTCCTACCGCGTGCACCTCGACGCGTCCGTGTTGAAGCTGGTCGAGCAAATTCGGAGGCGGCTCGATTGCATAGTCTCTCCGATTCGGCGTCCGTCTGAAAGCCCCCGGTTTGCCCGTAAACGGCCGGGCGATGACCCGGTTGACGTTATGGGGCGCCACCAGCATCTCACGGGCCCGCCGGCTCCACTCGTAGAGCGTTCCGAGTGGGACGATTGCTTCGTGGGCAGCGATCTGGAAAACGGAATCCGCCGAGGTGTAGAGTATGGGGCGGCCGCTCTGGAGGTGCTGCGGTCCGAGTTCCTCGATAATCACCGTCCCCGATGCCGTCGTGTTGCCGAGCGGCTTTTTGCCGGTGATCTGCGCGAACGCCTCGACGACTTCGCTGGGGAAGCCGTTCGGATATGTTGGAAAGGGAACGGCCGTAACAATTCCCATCATTTCCCAATGTCCGGTAATTGTATCTTTGCCGGCGCTGCGCTCGCGTAAGCGCGCGACGCTCGCACCAGGCTGCTTCGGCCGCGCCACACCCGCAACGTCGGTAAGCAGGCCAAGGCCGAGACGCTCGAAGTTGGGCAAATGTAGCGTGCCGAGATGGCGCGCCACGTTGCCAATCGTGTTCGCGCCGGGTGCATCGTCATACCGACCGGCATCGGGAAGCGCTCCGATCCCGCCCGAATCGATCACAATCACGACCGCGCGAGCCATCGCGCCGTGGTTCCCTCAAGGAGTCGGTTCTTACTCTCAAAAAGGTCAGCACGTGCCACGTATCGCGCTCTCTGCGGCGTTCGGAACGCTCGTGTGGATTCTCGCGTGCGCCTGCGCTCGCGCGGCTGCGACCCCGGCACCCGCACCCCAGCCGTCGGCCCCGCCGCCGAGAACGGTGCTCTACCTGACCGCGAATCGCATCGACTTTTACTACGATCGTTTCTTGATGGAAGCCGACGGCAACGTGCACCTGCGAACGAGCGACGGGTTCACCGTGACCGGCGACTCGTTCTCCATGGACTTGAAACTCAATCGCTTCCTGGTCGCCGGCAACGTTACGCTGCACGACGCGAGCGGAACCGTCCATGGAGCGGCGATCTCTGATTTCCTCGATTTCCGGCGCATCTACTTCGTTCCCATCACCAGCGAGCCGGATCGCTGGACGTTCCTCGACGGCGATCTCGTGCATCCGGTAAAAGGCCGCGTGATGCCGGGCGACACTTTTTATTTTCCGATCATCAGCCAGAACCCGAGCATTACCGCGAGCGGCGCCGTGATCGGAACGAAAACCTACGTGCGGTTCGTGAACTCGCACACCTATCTGGGCCAGACGGAGATTCCGCTCGGCACCGACGTCGTGAACTTCTCGTCGAATCAATACTTCGCGCAGAACACGCTCTCCGGTGCCACCGTTGACCTGACCTGGACGATGGCCGGGAGCCCCAACGCGCTGACGGCGCTTCACGCGCGCTACGACCCGACCTATCACACCTATCTTTCGGTCGAGCAGCACCTAGTCGGCGACCACGAATATGCCGTCTTCTCCGTGAATCCAGCGACGCGCGCTGAAAAGTGGTGGAACCTTCTGCTCTACGAAAAGCTGGGCAGCCGGTTTCAGATTCAAAGCTTTACGCAATACTACGCGCAGCAGAATTGGCTTTCGGAGCCGCGCGCCGCGCAGCAGACGACCTTCTTGAACGCGACGTACGCAATGCCGCACTCCTACGTTTCCGCGACGTCGCAGATTACCAACTACAACGTGCTCGGCCCCGGCTCGCTCGAGGAGCCCAAGTCCATCGGCGGCAGCCTCAACCATCCGACGCAGGTTCAGCTGACCGCGACGAGCTTTCAAAATAAAGTCGCCGATCTGCCGCTCTTCGAGCAGATTTACGAAGGCTACGGTTTCAACCACGATTCGGTTGGCGCAGGGCAGTACCTCAACGGTTTCCCGGGATACCCGCAGTTCAAGCCGATCCCGACCCCCGGGCTGCAAGCCTATGGCGCTCCGTGTCCGAATCAGTACGGCGTGAAGAATCCGCCGCAATATTTTTGCCCGGTCTACACGACGATTTGGAATACCGTCCTGGGCGTCAACCTGTTCACTCCCTCGCTGAAGCTCAATCTGGCGCAGAGCCCGTACGAGACGTACTACTTCAACGCAAGCTTCAACAAACAGTATCAGTGGAACTCGTTGCCGCACTGGATCAGCAACACCCAGGAGAATTTCACGATCAGCCGTCAGTTCAACCGCGCGCTTCACACGTACGTCGGCTACCAAATTCAGAACGTCGGCGACCACTACATTCACGGCGGCTATTTGCCCTGCGAGCCGGTCGGCACGAGCTACTGTCCGCTCAGTTTCACGTCGTTTCGCGGCATTTCGACCTTGCGCACGACGAGCTTCGGCTTGAACGAAACCCCAACGCCGAACTTTAATTTTTCACTGCTGGTGCGTCATCACGACGATTTTCCGATACCCGTTCCCAACGTCTTCGGTCCACCGCCGAACAACATTCTCGGACAGCCGCTCTACAACTGGTATCTCGGCGAAGCTCCGTACGACGCAACCGCGGACGTGCGCTTCGTCATCTTCCCGCACGCGCTCGCCGACATTTCGCGAACGTTTTACTGGTACGGCAATCCTTACCGGGACGCGTTCTGGCAACCCAGCTTCGTCGTGCAGATCTTGCCGATATGAAACGCGCGATTCTTTCAATCGCCATTGCGGCACTGGCGATGACGCTCTTAGCGGCCGGACCGCCGGTCGTCGTCAGCGGGCAGCTCTTAGCCTATCAAGACGGCTACGTCTTCTTCACAACCGGCGACGGTTTCCGCGTGGCGCACGATATCGTGCTCAGGGACGCGAAGACCGGCGCCGCGAGTTCGATCCGTCCGGCGCCGCGCGTTTGGGCGCGAGCGACCTTCGATCCCTCGGGCACGGTCACCGAGCTCGATCTTTCGCGCTCGCCATTGCCGCCGGAGGGCAGCTTCGACGACGTTTCGCGTTTCGCAGTCGCGCTTTCGACGCCCGTACCAAATCCGGATCTCTTGCGCAATGTCGTCACGCCGGAGCCCAACGATTTGGGAGGGCCGTCGTCGGTCGCCTCGATCGTGCAGTTCTCCGGCAAGCCGGTGCTGGTGACGTTCATCGTGCAGGTGCCGCCGAATACGCCGTTCACGTCGAGCGTTTACATTACGAATGACGTCAGCGGCTGGAACGCCCAGGCCATACCAATGGACCGGGTGGACGCGCTGCACTATCAGATTACTCGCCGTTACAACTCCGGGACGATCTTCCGCTATCTCTACGATCGCGGCACATTCCAGTCGCAGGAGTCCGCACAGAACGGCTTGCAACGCCCGCCGCGTCAGCTCATCATCACCAATGCCGACGTGCGCGTGATTCGCGATACCGTCTACGCGTGGCAAGATTCGGTTGCCGGCGGCGTGCAGCAAGTCCAGCCGCAGATCATGCCGACGCCGTATAACCCCGCACCGTTCCCCAATCTCCCGCCGTGCTTACCGCCGCCAGAGCCGGGCGGCCATTCGCGCCCGCCGTCGAACTGCCCGCAACCACCGCAGTAACGCCGCCCACTCACCGATTGGCGTGGGTCCCCTTTGCCGTGTTGGCTACGGCGCTGTGCACGATTACCTACTGGCGCTACGCGATCTTCCGCAACGGCGTCGATCTCGGCATCTTCAGCCAGGTCATCGCCGGCCTCCCTCACGGATTCTCGAGCACGGCCGAAGGCGGCACCAATCATTTGCTGGTCCATTGGTCGCCCATCATTGCGATCGGGTGGCCCTTTGTGCGTATCTTCGGCCCGCTCGGACTCCAGTATCTCCAGGCGATCGCGGTCGCGGCGGTCGTCTTTCCGATTTGGGCTCTCGCCCGGACGCGTTTCACGACGGCGCCGGCCTTTGCATTGGTCGTGGTTGCCGCGATCTATCCAACGCTCTGCGCAAATGGCGTCGGCGATTTTCACGAGATGGCCTTCGTACCGCTCCTTTCCGCCACGCTCGTCTACGCTCTGGATCGACGCCGCTGGTCGATGGGCGTCTGCGCGGCGCTCCTGCTGCTTTGTACCAAGGAGGATCAGTTTGTCGTTCTCGCGGTTAACGGCGCGCTCTTCGCAGTAACTGCGCGAGACGGCACGGCAAAGCGCATCGGTTTACTGGTTTGCGGAATGGCCGTTGCTATGGCGGTTCTCTATTTTGCATTGGTGCGTCCCGCGATCGACTCCCATGCCGCGTACGAATCGTTACGGTTCTTCGACTGGAGCGCCGCGCACGGAGAATGGCGCACTTCGATCGGAACCGTGCTGCTCGCGCGATTACGTTATCTCGCGATCATGCTCGTGCCGCTCGCCTTTCTTCCGTGCCTCTCGCGTTATGGGCTTTTCATGATTCCGGGGTTCGTGGAAATCTTTGCCGCTCACCAGCCGATTACGATGGTGCCGGGAGCACACTACAGCGCGCTCGTCACCGGCTATGCGTTGGCCGGATTCGTGGACGGCGCTTCTCGGCTAGCCGCCCTTCGACCGCACTTCGTAAAATGGCTGGTGGCTGCCGGGACCGCCGCATCCATATGGATCACCATTTTTGCCAGTCCGATGGAGTACTGGTATTTCCTCTACCGCTTCCCAAACGCGCACGACGTATTGCTGGAACGAACGCTCGCGAGGCTGCCTCGCCAAGCCGATGTCGGGGCACAAGATGAAATCTTCGCGCATCTCGCCCTCGACCCGAAAGCCTCCATCGGCTTTGGCGGGCAACGGTGGTTCGTTTACGACCGAACGCACTATTCGCCGCGATCCCACGCCGTGGACGAACCCGCAGTACGGCGAGCCGTTGATGATGGCCGCTACACGGTGATCAGCGATCGCGACGACATCGTCGTTCTCCAAAGAACCACTCCGGCGCGCTGAACCGTCGATAAAGACGAGGGCACGCAACGGCGGTAGCCCGCCTGCCGTCGCGTGCACTCGACGAACCGGGGACGCGCCGACTTTCTATATGGTAGCCCTGCAATTGTCGTGCGTCCGCGCTCTGTTCGCGAGCGCACTATAGCATGCGCCGCTCCGTTAATGCGTAGACGTTAGATTAGAATAGCCCATGTCTGTGACGCAGCTCATCGAACGGTGAGCGGAACATCGCGGGTCACCGTATCGCCGCGCGTATTGTGAGCGATGACCTGCATCGTAAAATTACCGTGGACAAACCAGGGCAGCGGGCCGACGGTGTAGGTCAACTCGAACCGTCCGACACCGACTTTTGCAAGGCTCACCGCGTATCCGCCGATCCGCGCTTCGACGCTGGCGACATTCGACGTCGTCACCACTCGCCCAAAAACTCGATCGCCCGGATGCACCAAGGTCTCGCTGATCGCGACGCCGAGTATCTGCGGCGCAGCGGCCGGCAATAGCCGTGCAACTTTCTTGGGCGCCGGCGGAAGCACCGTCGCCTGCTTACCGCTCGCGGAAGAAACGCTCGATGGAGTGACCACCGGCGCCGTTGAAGTGGCGGCCGACGTCGCCGCCGGTGAGGCGGCCGGTGTCGAAGGAGCGGTAACGGAAGCGCGCGGCCGGCCCCCGGCAGGCGGGTGCGAAGCTGTGACGCGAGCGGTATGGCTGCAGCCCACAAGTGCGAGCACGAGCGCAATCCAAAGCCGCACTTTGAACATGTCGGCTGGTTCTGCCCCCGCGACGTTGAAAATCCTTGTCTGAATGGCACCCGCCGCGCGTCCCTTGCTCAGTATCGTCGTGCCGCTCTACAACGAGGCCGCGAACGTCGCGCCCTTGCTCGAGCGGATCGGTCACGTCCTGGATCGTCTTGGTACCGAGGTCGATAGCGAGATCGTGCTCGTCAACGATGGCAGCCGCGACGAAACGGCGGCCGCCGTGCGGCGCGTACTCGAACGGCGGCCGCACGTCGTGCTGGTCAATCTCTCGCGCAACTTCGGCCATCAGCTCGCCGCCACGGCCGGTCTCGACATCGCGCGGGGCGATGCGGTCGTCTTGATGGACGGCGATCTGCAAGACCCGCCCGAGCTGATCGATGCCTTCTTGCGAAAGTGGCGCGAGGGCTACGACGTCGTCTACGCCGTTCGCAAGGCGCGTCCGGGCGAGAGCCGTTTCAAGCTGTTCACCGCCGGCGCGTTCTACCGCATCATCCGGCGGTTGACGAAGGTCGCGATACCGCTCGATACGGGCGATTTCCGCTTGATGAGCCGGCGCGTCGTCGACGCCCTGCGCCGCTCGCCGGAACGCAATCGATTCTTGCGCGGCATGGTCAGCTGGGTCGGTTTCAACCAAACGGCGATCGAGTACGATCGCGACATTCGATATTCGGGCGCCACGAAATATCCGCTCGGCAAAATGTTTCGCTTCGCAATGGACGGGATCACGTCGTTCTCCGACATTCCGCTGCGCTTTGCCTCATACTTCGGATTTGTCGTCAGCGCCATCGCGTTCGTCTACGCCTTGATCGTGATCGCGTTCAAGCTCTTTAGCTTGACTCCGCCCGGTTACACGCCTGGTTGGGCCTCGACGATCGTCGTCGTCCTTTTCCTTGGCGGCGTGCAGCTCATGAGTTTAGGTATTCTCGGCGAATATCTGGGGCGCGTGTACGACGAGGTCAAAGGGCGTCCTCTCTATCTCATCAGCGACATCGATCGCTCGTGAAAAGCTGATGCGTTGACGTACCGCCCGGTCGTCGACCGCTTCGTCGCCCCCGTCGCACTCGATCCGCCGTCGGCCGCACTCTTCGTCGCGATTTTCATCGCCGTTGCACTGCTGACGGCGCGCCGCCCCGCCTACGGTCTCTGTGCGCTCGTGCTGACGGCTCCGATCGCTTTCGCGCACGAAGTGCTGGGCACGTCGATAACGCTTGCGAAGGTGGCGCTGCTCGGCGTGCTGCTCGGCCTCTCAACGTATGCGGGCGCTTTCGCGACGTTACGCAATCGGCGACCGGCGATGCTGCTCGGCGCGCTCGCGCTCGTGCTCATTGCTACGCTGCTGTCGGCGAGCGAGGCCGTTGCGCGCGAGGCCGTGCTTCGCGAGGGGTTCAAAGTCGTTGAGTATGCGGCTCTTTTCGTCGCGGCATTCGTTGGTTACCGGCTCGACGCGGACGACGCGGCACTGCGCAATGCTGTTGCAATTGCCGCCATTGCCGTCGCGCTCTCGGCACTCGTGCAAGAGTTCATCGGCGCGCCATCGGGACTGTACATTGGCTCCGCCGTCGTTCCGCGTATCGCCGGCCTGCTCGAAGGGCCAAATCAGCTCGCGGGTTATTGCGAAATCGCTGTTGCTGCACTCGGCGCCTGGACCTTTGTTGCGCGCAGCGCCCTGATCGACGTTGCCTTAGCGCTCGCCGTTTGCGCCGAGATTCTTTCCTTCTCTCGCGCCGGGTGGGCTGCATTGGCCGTCGTCGGGGTCGTGCTCGCCGTAGCCGGAGGGCGACGCGCGTGGAGCTCGCTGCGCCGAGGCCTCTACGGATTGATCGCCGGCCTGGCCGGCGGCGCGTGGTGGGCGATCTACGCGCGCACCCCCGCGGTGCTTCGCGCGTCATTCGAACCAAGTATGTATGCCGGAGGCGTCGGCAACCGTGGCGAGCTTTGGCACGCGGCGTGGCGGATGTGGCTGAGCCATTCGCTCTTCGGAGTCGGCGCGGGGAACTTCGAGCTTCTCTTGGCATCGTACGGCGTCTTCGGAATCCGCACGCATGCCAATAGTTGGTACCTGCAGGCGTTGGCCGAAGGCGGAATCTTGCTTGCGGCTGCAACGATCGGACTGCTCGCCGCAATCTTCATCGCGTTGACGGGATTTCCGCGCGTTGCACGTTTGCGCAGCGCGTCACCGTGGGTCGTTGCCGCGATTGCCGCGACCTTGGCGCTCGCACTGCATCAAATCGTCGACTACCTCATCTTCTATCCAAAGGTCGGCGGCGCGTGGTGGATTTTGATCGGGGTCGGAGTCGCGGCCGTCTCATGACGCCGCTCGTCCCAAGCGGCGCCGTCGGGCAACCGCTCGTCGTCGTCACCGATTGGGGCGCCCGCGGTGCACTGCCGCTGGCGCTGCTCTGTGCGAGCATTGGCGCCGCGGCTTTCTTCTATTGGCGAGCCCTTCATCGTGCCCAGCCGCCGGCGTTCGGCTTGCTGCTCGCATGCGCGACCCTGGCGCTGGCAATCGCGTGGAGTTCACCCGTTCTCTTTTCAAGCGACGTGTACGCATATGCAGCGTATGGCGAAATGGCGCGCCTCGGACTCAACGTCTACGCGCATGCGCCCGCAGCGAGCGCCGATGTGTTGATACACGCCGCGCAAGCGCAATGGGTGAGCGCATTTCCGATCTGCGTCTATGGACCCGCGTTTGTAACCCTGGCGCGGTGGACGGTGACAGTGTTCGGCCCGCTAGGAGTCCTGGCGCAGCTCGATGCGTTTCGAGTCGCATCGAGCGCGGCATTTCTCCTCTGCATCGCGCTGATCTATGCCGCGTATCGCGGCGATTCGGCGAGCCGCTTGCGGGCTGCAGCAACGTTCGGTTTAAATCCGGTCGCGATCTGGTGTGCCGTGGAAGGACACAACGACGCACTCGCGCTGGCGATCGTGCTGCTCGGTTTCGCACTGCTGCGCGAACGATCGGCGTCGCTCGCAGGGGCGGTCGCGGCGCTTTCGGCATCGATTAAACTGCCCGGAGCGGCCGCGGCGATTGCGTTGGGCGTCGTCACCACGCGCGCAAGGATCGGCGTTGCCGTAGGAATCGCTATCGTCGCAGCGTTCTCGATCCCGCTCGTCGCCGGCGTCGCGACGCAGGCAGCAGCGCATGGCGTTTATGCGCCGCAGGCATCGCTGCAAGCGATAATCGCGCCGCTCGGGCGGGTTCCCGCCGGATTGCTGGCCGCAACGCTCGCCGCTACGCTCGCAATGCGCGGTATTTTTTTGCTGCGACGGCATGACGACGAGGGCTGGATCTGGCTTGGAATCGGCGCCTGGATGCTCGTGCCGAATCCCTATCCGTGGTACGCAACCTGGCTGCTCGCGCTGGCAGCACTCGCACCCACCACACCCGCCGCCTGGACGGCAATCGGGCTTTCGTTCACTTCGCTGCTTCGTTACCTTCCCGATGCTATTGCCACGCCGGCGCCGCCCCTCAGCGTCGCGCTCGGCATCGCCGCAACCTTGCCGCTGCTAACGCTCGTCGCGCCGCGCTGGTATAATGAGCGACTCGTATGACCGTTGACAGCGCCAAGGCCATCCTTCGACAGGCTCAGGATGACACACACACCATCCTTCGACAGGCTCAGGATGACATTGGCGGTGATGCGAACGATGTGCTCGAGGCGCTCGAGGCAAGCCGTCCGTGGCAGAGCACGATCGAACGCGTTCGCTCGCTTTCGCGACTCTCGGGGCGAAAGCCGGGCGCCTATACACTGCACGAAACCATTGCCGCGGCCCGGCCAGCGCTTTTTGCGTCGTTGCAACGTTCCCTAGGCGCAACCTTGCTGGTGATCGTGCCGACGCCGGATGTGGCCGAGCGTGCCTTTGCCGACCTCCTCTATTATCTCGGCGCGCATGCCGACCGCGTTGCCTTGCTTCGCTCGCGCGATGAAGCGGTCGGAGCAATTGAAAGTCCGTCGGAGCGAAGCGCGCGGATTACGCTGCTTGCCGATCTTGCCGGCGGCGCATCGCGCATCGTGCTCGCGCCAATCGCGGCCGTGCGTCAGCACGTGCTGCCCAGGCAGGAGTTCGATACGATGCGCTTCGCCTTGAATACGGGCGACGAGGCCGGCTTCGAACGGGTGCAGCGGCGTCTCTTCGATTTAGGCTACGAGCGCCAAGACGTCGTGAGTGCGGTTGGCGAGTATGCGGTTCGCGGCGGAATCATCGACTGCTTCGCGGCGACGGCCGACGCGCCGGTTCGTATCGAGTTCTTCGGCGACACGATCGAATCGATGCGCAGCTTTGCAATCGAATCGCAACGCAGCAATGCGCCGGTCGAGTCGCTGATCGTCGCACCGTGGAGCGATCGCCCGGACGGTTTGTCGGCGACGCTCTTCGATTACCTTCGCGACGACGCGGCGGTGGTGCTCGACGAGCCCGCAACGATCTCGGCCGTGGCCGCCGCGCTCGACGACGAACGCCTGCGCGAGCGCCACACACTACTGGCCGGCGAGGATGCGAACGAAACGCTTGCCGCCGAGCTCGGAGCGGCGCCGGTTTCCTTGGCCGAGCTTTCCGGCGCACTCGCGCAGCAGGCCACGTTAATTCTTCCCGGAGCGATCGAAGGCGCCGCAGGATCCTTGCAATGGGTTCCAGCCGCGCTGGAATCGTTTGTCTTCGAGTGCATCGCGATCGAGCATTTCAGCCGTCAAATCGCGCTCTTCGCCGACGCGATGCGCGAGTGGAGCGCTGCCGGTGAGACGGTCCACATCGTAAGTTCAGCCGTGTCGCGAACCGCCGACCTGCTGCGCGCGGCAGGCGTCGCGGTGGGACAGCGCGCTCGCGGCGGCGTTTTCATCCATCACGGATCGATCGAGGCCGGCTTCCGGATTCCCAGCCTTCGTCTACGCGTCCTCGGCGACCGCGAGATTTTCGGCGCGCCGCCAAAGCGCGTCAAAATGCGCGCCGTTAAAGAAGGCGTGCCGGTTACGCTTGCTGACTTGCGTGTCGGCGACTACGTCGTGCATGCCGTGCACGGGATCGGTCAGTACCTCGGCCTGCGCGCGGAGACGATCCTCGGCGCGACGCAAGACTATCTCGACCTTCGTTATGCCGGCAGCGACCGGATGCTCGTGCCCGTCACCCAAATGCATCAGATCGCGAAGTACGCCGCGGCCGAGGGTGCAACGCCGCGACTCTCCAAGATGGGCGGCGCGGATTGGGCGCGCACCAAGTCGCGCGTTTCCGAAGCATTGGGTAGAGTCGCCGACGAGCTGGTTGCGCTCTATGCGGAACGCGAGACGTCGCGCGGTTTTAGCTTTAGCCCCGACACCACGTGGCAGGCCGAGATGGAAGAAGCCTTTCCGTACGAGCCGACACCCGATCAGCTCAAAGCCATCCTCGCGACAAAAAGCGATATGGAATCGGCTCGGCCGATGGACCGCTTGGTCTGCGGCGACGTGGGTTACGGTAAGACCGAGGTCGCGATGCGCGCGGCCTTCAAAGCGATCGCCGATAAGAAGCAAGTGGCGGTCCTGGTGCCGACGACGCTCCTCGCCGATCAGCACTACCGCACCTTCGGTGCGCGTTTCGGCGCGTTCCCCGTGCGCGTCGAAGAGCTCTCCAGATTCACGCCAAAGGCCGATCAGAAGCGCATTCTCTCGGATTTAGCCGAGGGAAAGGTCGACGTCATCATCGGTACGCATCGCCTTCTGCAAAAAGACGTGGCATTCGCCGATCTCGGGCTGATCGTCGTCGACGAAGAGCAGCGCTTCGGGGTCATGCATAAAGAGCGCCTCAAAGAGTATCGCGCTGCCGTTGACGTGTTGACGCTCTCGGCCACGCCGATTCCGCGCACATTGCACATGTCGCTCATGGGCGTGCGCGATCTTTCGCTGATTCAAACCCCGCCAAAGAACCGAATGTCGATCAAGACGATGGTCGTTCCCGCGAGCGACGCCGTCGTACAGCGCGCGATTGACGCCGAGCTCGATCGCGGCGGCCAGGTTTACTACTTGCACAATCGCATCGAGTCCATCTACGGCGTTCGCAATGCGCTCGAGCAGCTCGTGCCGCGCGCTCGGCTCGGTGTCGGCCACGGCCAAATGCGCGAAGCGGAGATCGAGCCGGTGATGCAGCGCTTTATCGACGGTGAGCTCGACGTGCTTATCGCCACGACGATCATCGAAAACGGGATCGACATACCGAACGTCAACACAATGATCGTCAACGATTCCGACCGCTTTGGGCTGGCGCAACTCTATCAACTGCGCGGACGAGTCGGCCGCTCGAATCACCAGGCCTATTGCTATCTCCTCTACCAGGGCCACAAAGCGTTGACCGAAGAGGCGAAGGCTCGCCTCGAGGCGATTCGCGAGTTTGCGCATCTTGGCTCGGGCTTGCAGATCGCGATGCGCGATTTGGAGATTCGCGGTGCGGGCAATCTGCTGGGGTCGGCGCAATCGGGCTTTATCGCGTCGGTTGGTTTCGACGCCTATTGCGAGCTGCTCGCCGAAGCGATCGCGCGCCGGCGCGGTGCGCCTGGCGCGCTCGAAGATCGCCGCGAGGCGGTTATCGACGTGAAGATCGACGCCTTCATTCCGAACGACTACATTTCGCAGGTCTCGCAAAAGATCGCCGTCTACCAGCAACTCGCCAAGGCCCGCACCGAGGAGGAGGCCGACGAGGTCGCCGCCGGCGTCCGCGACCGGTTCGGCGCTTTCCCAACGCCGCTGGCGAACCTCGTCGAGCTCACCAAGCTACGGGCCATTGCCCTGCGCAAGCACGTCACCCGGGTCGTCGTCGACGAGCGCCGGCTCACCCTCGGTGTAGGCTCGGGGTTCGAACTGAACCCCGCGGCGTTGCCGAAGGTGCAATCGCTCACGAAGAATCGCTTCCGCTTCGGCGACCAGCGGATTCTCGTCGACCTGCCATCGTCGGGCGCCTGGATGCCCTTGCTCCGCGAGCTGCTCGAAGCGATCTAGGAGCCTCCTAGCCCGCCGGATTAGAGGAGCTCTTTCGCGTCGCGCGAACCCAGGGCGCCGTACCGCGGGGCCTTGGGCTCCGCTTCCTACGCACTCCAACCTTCCTTATAACGGAGCTATCATGTCGAAAGCCCTACGCATCACCGTGGGCCTCGCCGCACTTCTCATGGGCACGGCACTTGCCGCGTGCTCGGGCGGCTCGGTTGCTACGGTGAACGGTCAACCGGTCAGCCGGTCGACCTTCGATCAACGCCTCGAAGGTAGCCCAATGGGCCGCACGGTGCTGCAACAGCTCGTGCAGGAGACGCTGATCGAGCAATATGCCAAGAACAATAACATCACCGTCACCGACGCTGAGATCGACGCTCGCGAAAATCAGATCAAAGCCAACTTTCCGAGCGGTTCGTGGGACGAGATGCTCAAGGCGCGCGGTCTGACCGAGACCGACGTACGTTCGGCATTGCGCGAGCAACTTATCCTCGACAAGGCGCTCGCCAAAGACGTCACGATCACTCCGGCACAGATCAACGACTACTTCAAGAAAAACCGCGCGACGTTCGACAAGCCCGAACAGGTGAGCGCGCGTCACATTCTCGTGCCGAATCTGTCGCTGGCGACCCAAGTCGAAGCCGACTTGAAGGCGGGTCAGAATTTCTCCGACCTCGCCAAGAAGTATTCGACCGATCCCGGCACCAAGGACAAAGGCGGCGATCTTGGCACGTTCCGGCGCGGCCAGATGGTGCCGGCCTTCGACAAATACGCATTCTCGGCGCCTATCGGACAGATCAGCCCGCCGACCAAATCGCCCTTCGGCTATCACATCATTCAAGTCGAATCGCGTACGCCGGGCCAAAAGGCGACGCTCGCCAGCGTGACGCCGCAAATTGTCGATACCTTGCGCCAGCAGCAAGAGGCGCCGCTGATTCAGCCGTTCTTGCAAGGTCTTCAGCAAAAGGCGGACATCAAAGTAACCGATCAGCAGTTTGCCGGACTCTTCGTAACGCCGCCTCCGCCCGCAATGGCGCCGCCGGCGGCATCGGGTGGCTCGGCCGCTACTCCCGCACCGGCGCAGACGAAGTAGTCATAACCCGGGATGCGAACCACACGTAGCGTGCTGGTTCGCATCGCCGGTCTGGGGCCGGGCGATCCCAAACTTCTCACCATCGGTACTCTCGATGCGCTGCGCGCGATCGGACGAGCGGTGGTTCTTCTCGCACCGCCCGATCTCGTCGGTTACCTGGAACGTCACGGCGTCGAGATCGTTGCCGGCATGGTCGACGATCCGGCGCTGCTCGTGCGCGGAAGCAACGAGGAAATTGCGCGCTTCGTCGCGCGTTTACGCGACGCGCCCGGCGATCAATTAGGGCTCGGCGTTCTCGGCAATCCGCTCTCGGATTTTCCAGGACTGCCCTCGTTGCTTCGCTCGCTCGAAGCGCGCGGGATTGCGACCGAACTCATCACCGGCGTCCCGCGGGCCGCGCTCTGCGCAACCATCGCCATGCCGCTCGTTCCGCTGCCGCCGCAATCGAGCCATCACTCGTGGGATGACATGGTTGAGATCATGGCGCGCCTGCGCATGGGCTGTCCGTGGGACCGCGAACAGACGCACCGCACCTTGGTGCCCTACTTGATCGAAGAAACGTTTGAAGTCGTCGATGCGATCGAAATCGCCCACCTCGACGGGCTCTGCGAAGAGCTCGGCGATCTGCTCCTGCAAGTGCTCTTCCACGCCCAACTCGCAACCGAGGTTGGAAAGTTCAGCATTGCCGATGTCATCGACGCGCTTGCAAACAAAATGGTGCGGCGCCACCCCCACGTCTTCGGCGACGCAGTGATCGAAGATGTCGACGCGCAGTGGCGGAATTGGGAACGTTTGAAAGCGCTCGAAAAGACGGGCCGATCGCGGCGAAGCCGCCTCGACGGAATTCCCAAACATTTGGGCGCGCTTCAGCGCGGCCAGCGGATGCAGGAGAAGGCCGCCCGCGTCGGATTCGATTGGCCGCGCGTCGCCGGCGTTCTCGACAAGCTTTCGGAGGAGCTGGGCGAGCTCGCGGCCGCGCGCCGTGCGCATCAAGACGATCCGCACGTGCGCGAGGAGCTCGGCGACGTTCTGTTCACCTTGGTCAACCTCTCGCGGGCGCTGGGCATCGATGCCGAAACCGCGATGCGCGAAGCGAACGAAAAGTTCTACCGGCGCTTCTCTTTCATGGAAGAGCGCGTCGCGGCCGGCGGGAAGAGTCTCTCCGATCTCTCGTTCGACGAACTCGAGGAGTTATGGCAACTGGCGAAGGCTCCAGCGCGATAATTCGCGTGCGCATGAGCGCGCAGGACGCTCACTACGGCGGCAATCTCGTCGACGGGGCCCGCATCCTCGCGCTCTTTGGCGACGTCGCGACCGAGTTGCTGGTTCGCTTGGATGGCGACGAGGGGCTCTTTGCCGCCTACGACGAGATTCGCTTTCTCGCCCCCACCTATGCCGGCGACTATATCGAGGCGGAGGGGCGCCTCGTCAAGATCGGAAAGACCTCGCGACGGATGGAGTTCGAGGCGCGCAAAGTCATTACGGCGCGTCCCGATCTCGGCGAGAGCGCAGCCGAGCTGCTCGACCCACCGGCGGTCGTTTGCCGTGCGTCGGGCACGTGCGTGACACCAAAAGCAAAACAACGCCACCAACGCGAGGGCTTATCGTGAACGACTCCGGGCAGATCAGAGTGGCCGACGACGTTACCGTGCAGATGGCGTTTGCTTGCGACAATTTCAGCACCGATCCGTTCGGGCGCGTCACGTTTCACAACATCGCCGAGCAACTCACCTCACCAGTCTTTCCGGTGACGACCGGCATGTTGTTCGTCGTTTTCGGTTTTCAGCGATCGTTGCCCGGATTCTTGATGCAGTGCCGCGTCGAGATTCTTCCCGAACAGGGCGAACCGATTGCCGCGCAAGCAATCGCCGACATTGCGTTTCGTCCGGATCAGATGAGTCAGCGCGCGGTGGTTGGTTTTGGCGGCGTGACCTGGCCCGGGCCGGGAGTCTATACCGTCCGCTTCACGTCGCGCGGACGCACGCTCGCCGCCTTTACCATCCGCCTAACGCAAGCCCAGCAGCAACCTCCGCCCAGCGCCTGATCAGGCCAGGCGCTCGTGCGTCTTGCGCTTCCAAACGAACTCGTAATAGCAGAACTGCAGCGTTAACACGACGCAGTACGAGATCGGGTAGCCAAGCCAGACACCGTCGAGGCCAATGCGATGCATCAAGAAATACGCCACCGGAACCTCGACGGCCCAGATCGCGAAGACGCCGTTGATCGTCGGCCAGAGTACCGTGCCGCTGCCGCGCATGACGCCGCTGAGAACCGCGGAGTTTCCAAAGAACAGATAGCTCCACAGCGTGATCATCAGCAGCTGGTGTGCGATCTGCAGGGTTTGCGGATCGGTAATGAACCACCCCAAAATCGCCCAGGCAAAGAGATAACAGAGGCCGATGATGATACCACCGACGACGTAGTTCAGGCCGACCGCGGAACGAATAACGCTTCCGAGTTTATCTTCGCGTCGCGCGCCGATACACTGGGCGCCGAAAATTGAGGCGGCGATGCCGATGGAGATGGCGGGAAACTGCACGTACCCGATGACCTGATTCACCGCGCCGTACGCCGCCGTCGCGCCCGATCCAAAACGATTCACAAACGAGATCACGGCGATCTCAGCGAGCGAAACCATCATCACCTGAAAGCCCGTCGGCACGCCGATGCGAACGACGCCCCCGAGGATTTTCCAGTCGATCAGCAGATCGCGAAGCATCTCTCGGTTGAACTTCAACGGGTGGTCGCGACGCTGCAAGTAGTAGAGCAGCCACGCCATAGCCGTCGTATTGGCGATTAATGCCGCTATCGCCGGACTGACCACGCCCAGCTTGGGCAACCCGAAGGTGCCCACGATAAAGAGCGGCGTGATGGCGATTGCCAGCACCGAAGAGACGATGAGCGTGTAAAATGGCGTGGTGGAATCGCCGGTTCCGCGCAAAATCGTCGCGTAGACGAAGTAGACAAAAAAGACGGGCATCGTTAGGAAGATGACCTTCGCATACGCATCGGATTGCGCGATGATGTCGGGCGGCGTTCGCAGCCAGCTCAGCACGGCCGTCGACCCCAAGGCGCCGACGATCGCCACAATAATCCCGAGATAGAGCGCCGCGCCCAAAACGGTTCCGGCGATGCGCCTGACCTTGTGAAGGTCGCGGGCTCCGAAGGCTTGTCCAACCAGGACGCTCGCGCCGCTCGAAACGCCGAAGACGAATGAGAAGAGCAAGAAGACGATTGGAAAGACCGCCGAGATTGCTCCGAGCGCCTGCGTCGAGATCAATCGGCCGATCCAAATGCTCGCCATCGTCTGCGACGCCGATTGCAAGACGTTGCTCAGCATCAGCGGCACGAGAAAAACGAGGAGGATCTGCCACATCGGCTTGCCCTCCTCGAAAACGTTCACTCCGTGGCGGCGCGTCGCCTGAGCCTGCGCCATAATGACTCTTACTCCTCGGCTAGAAGTTCGTACAACCCTTTGCGGGCTCCATTGAGCAACTCGCACGCTCGCTCGATGGTTTCGGGCTTCGACGACGGACCTAGCGCAGAGACCGCGCGCATCAGCTTATCCGCCGATTCGCGAAGCCGATCCCCCATTGGATTGACGCCTTCTGCCGCGCCGTCATCCTCATTGAGAATCCGCTCCAGCTCGGCGGCATGCTCGCCGAGAAGCCGTTTCCCTTCTTCGGTGATCTGATAGATGCGCCGCTCGCCTTCCTCGCGCCCCGCGATCAGGCCGGCTCCCTCGAGAGCGGTCAAGATGGGATAAACCGAGCCGGCCCCGCCGCCCCAGCCCCGTTCGCGCACGGTGCGAATGAGGTCGTAACCGTGTCGCGGCACTTCCGACAAGAGCTTGAGAACGGCCAGCTTGAGCAGACCTCGGCGCATGCGGCGCATACCGCGCCGACCGCCGTGCCAGCCCCACCAATCGGGGCCCGGGTTACTCCAATAGTTTGTATCCATAATATTTGAACATTATACGATATATCGCGATAGTGTCAACGGGGCCTGTACCGTTGCGACACCGAAAGAACGCCGGTGCGGCTCGATAAATTCATGAAGGTCTCTCGGCTCGCCAAGCGTCGCAGCGAGGCGCACGAGGCACTCGAGCACGGCCGCATCGCCAAAGACGGCAAGCCGCTCAAGCCTGGGTATCAGGTAAAGCCCGGCGATGTTTTGGAGATCCATTACGCGACGAAATATGTCACCGTTCGCGTGCGTGAGGTTCCGTTACGCGTGACGCCGAGCCTCAAGCCCGCCGATCTCTACGAGATTCTCGATAGCCGGCGCGACGAGAGTGAGTGGTTATGATCTCGGCCGACACCAAAGACGCGCTTGCGCGTGAGGTTCCGAGCGCGCCGCATTGCCGCGAAGCATTGCTCGCCGGCCTCGCGCTCTATGGCAACGTTTGCGGCGAGTTCGTTACGCATCGCAACGCCGTTGCGCGTCTCTTTTGGTCGTTGCTCGACGAGCGCAAGTCGCATCCGATCGAAACTCGGCTGCCCACGCGGTTGCACCGCCTCCCGACGTTTGCAATCGCGATCCCGGAACGGCTGCTGCACGTGCCGCCAAAGCCCATCCACAAATGCGATCGTCTCATCGAAGTGCGCGCCGCATTCCTTGCATGTGGTTCGCTGGCCGCAGGGGCGCACGGATATCATCTCGAGTTCGTCGCGCGCGACGAGACAGTGGCGTCACGCTTGAGCTGGATGATGCGCAGCGCCGGCGTTCCGGCAAAAGCGGCTCGGCGAAAAGGCCGCTTCGTTCTGTACTACAAAGACTTCGACGCTATCGCCGAGTTGCTCACGCACCTCGGCGCCTACGGCGCGGTGCTCGTCCTCGAAGACGTGCGCGCGCTGCGTGAAACGAAGAATCGCATTCATCGCTTGGTCAACACCGAGGCGGCGAATCTCGAGCGCAGCGCTCAAGCCGCCGCCGCACAACGTCAGGTCATCGAATATGTCCGCAGCGCCTACGGCTTGAACCGGCTGACGCCCGCATTGCGTGAAGTTGCGGAGCTTCGTCTCAAGCATCCTGATGAGTCGCTCACGGAGCTTGGGCGCCGCTGCGCGCCCCCGATCTCCAAACCCACGGTGAGCGGCCGCCTCGGTGCGCTTTCCCGTCTCGCCGAGCACTTGCGGGCGGGGCAGGTAAGCGCGAAAGCCATCCGGTAAACGCGATCATGCGCATTGGGATTAACGGCTTCGGCCGCATTGGACGAAACTTCACCAAAGCAATCGCCGAACGCCATCCCGAGATTCAAATCGCCGCCGTTAACGATTTGACCGACGCGCAGCAGTGCGCCCATCTCTTTAAGTACGATAGCAATTACGGGATCTACGACGGCGAGGTTACTGCGAAGGACGGCAAGCTGAGCATCGATGGCCGCGCGATCGACGTTTTCGCCGAACGCGATCCCGGCAAGCTGCCATGGAAGGATTTAGGCGTCGACGTCGTGATCGAATCGACGGGCCTCTTCACCGACGCGGCGAAGGCGCGCGCGCACATCGACGGCGGCGGGGCGAAGAAAGTGATTATCTCGGCGCCCGCCAAAGGCGAAGATATCACGATCGTGTTGGGAGTCAACGACGATCGCTACGATCCGGCGACGCATCACGTGATCTCGAACGCTTCGTGTACCACCAACTGCCTGGCGACGGCCGTCAAACCGGTTATCGATTCCCTCGGCTGGATCAAGGGCTTCATGACCACCATTCACTCGTATACAAACGATCAAAACGTGCTCGATGGCCCGCATAAGGATCCGCGCCGCGCGCGCAATGCCGCGACGAACATCGTGCCCACGTCCACCGGCGCGGCCAAGGCGCTCTATTTGACGATCCCCCAAGTCGAAGGAACCTTCGACGGGTTCGCGTTGCGCGTTCCAACTCCGACCGTCTCCATGATCTATCTCGTCGCGCAGACGCGCAAGCCCACGACACGCGCCGACCTCAATGCGATCCTGCGCACTGCGGCGCAAGGCGCGCTGAGCAAGTACGTTGCTTATACCGAGGAAGAACTCGTCTCGAGCGACTTCAAAAAGAATCCGCACAGTTCGATCATCGATGCCAAGCTCAACAACGCCAACGGCGATCTCGTTCAGATCGCCGCCTGGTACGATAACGAGTGGGGTTATTCGTGCCGGCTCGCCGAGCTCACGGCGATGGTGCTCGCGTCGGTGCCGGCAAAAGTCTAGAGCTCAAAACTCAAGTGCCGTTGACGCGGTTGAGCGACCTCGAAGTTCGGGGAAAGCGCGTTTTGGTGCGCGAGGATCTCAACGTGCCGCTCTCCGACGGAGAGATTCTCGATTACACGCGCGTCGATGCGGCGCTTCCGACGCTGCGCCGGCTGCACGAGCAGGGCGCCCACACGGTCATTCTCTCACATCTGGGTCGTCCCGACGGCAAGGCCGATCCCCGCTACTCATTGCGTCCGCTCGCGCAAGCTCTTTCCGACCGTCTCGACATCGCCGTGCACTTTGCCGACGATTGCGTTGGGGCGCCCGCGCAAGACGCCGTTGCGCAGCTGCGCGACGGCGACGTGCTGCTTTTGGAGAACGTGCGCTTTCACGTCGAGGAAGAGCGCAACGATCCGGAGTTTTCCAAGCAACTCGCCTCGCTCGGCGACATCTACGTCAACGACGCGTTTGCAACCGCTCACCGGGCGCACGCCTCGACCGAAGGCGTTGCCCATCTGCTTCCCCATGCCGCCGGCCTGCTGATGGAAGCCGAACTTTCGGCGCTTTCGCGCCTGGTCGATCGTCCGGCCAAGCCATTCGTCTGCGCGATCGGCGGCGCAAAAATCAAAGATAAGCTCGGATTCTTGGAGCGTCTAGCGCAGCTTGTCGACGCGTTCTGCATTGGAGGCGGGATGGCGAACACGCTACTGGCGGCGCGAGGTGTGAACGTTGGCACATCGTTGCGCGACGACGACCTCGAACCGGCGCGCCGCATGCTCGCCGCCGTGAAAGCTCGAAACGTTCGTCTTGAGTTGCCCTCGGATGCGGTGGTCGCGCCGAGCCTGGAAGCGCCCGATGCACGCGTTGTGAAGATCGCCGACGTCGGCGATGCAAAGATCCTCGATATCGGACCGCAGACCGCACGAACGTACGCGCAGACAATTCTGGGCGCGAAGACGATCGTCTTCAACGGACCGATGGGCGTGTACGAGCGTGAGGCCTATCGCCACGGGACAGAGGTCGTCGGCGAGGCGATCGCGAGCGCAACGAAAGCGGGCGCCACCAGCGTGGTCGGCGGCGGCGATGCTGCGGCGGCCGCGCAGATGCTCGGCTTTGCCGCCAAGACGACGTTCGTTTCGACGGGCGGCGGCGCGACGCTCGAGTTCTTGGAAGGCAAGACGCTCCCCGGGGTCGCCGCGCTTGAGCATTAGAACGCTCGTCGCCGCCAACTGGAAGATGCACAAGACTGCGGCAGCAACGGCGGAGTTCTTGGATGCATTCTTGCCCAGGGCCGACTCCTTGCCGGCTGCAGTTGAGATCGTGATCGCGCCGCCCTTTACCGCGATCGCGACAGCCTCGGTACGGCTGAGCGGTACGCGCATTCGCCTCGGCGCCCAGACGATGCATTGGGAGCTCGAAGGCCCCTACACCGGCGAGGTGAGCGCCCCGATGCTGCGTGAGTTCGGGGTCTCGCACGTCATCCTCGGCCACTCCGAACGACGCGCGGCGAACAACGAAACCGATCGAACCGTCAATCTCAAAGTCCGCACCGCGCTGGCACAGCAGATGGTGCCGATTGTCGCGGTGGGCGAGTCGCTCGACGAGCGGACGGCGGGCAAAACCGACGACCGAGTCGTCGCGCAGGTTCGAGCGGCCTTCGACGGCGTGCCACGCGAGACGCTCGCGGGAATCGTGCTCGCTTACGAGCCGATCTGGGCGATCGGCAGTGGAGAGAACTGCGATCCCATCGAGGCCGATCGGGTCATGTCGCTCATTCGGTCGTGCGTTCCCGGCCTCGACATGACGCCGATTCTCTACGGCGGAAGCATGAATGCGGGGAACGTTACCGCGTATCTGGCTCGCCCGAACGTTAACGGCGGCCTCATCGGCGGCGCGTCCCTCGACCCGTTCGGCTTCGCCGACCTGATCGCCGCCGCAGCGTAGTATTGCGTCGCCAACGTGTATCGTCCGCTGATTTTGACGGTTCTCGACGGCTGGGGATGCCGCGATGAAGCGTACGGCAATACCATCGCGGCCGCGCAGCTTCCGCACTGGCGCGCGCTCTTAGAACGCTATCCGCACACGATGCTCGACGCCTCGGGCGAAGCCGTCGGCCTGCCGAAGGGCGTGATGGGAAATAGCGAGGTCGGGCACATGAATCTCGGCAGCGGGCGGGTCGTCGCCCAAGGCGTCACCGTCATCGACGCCGCCATCGCCGACGGTGATTTCGCGCGGAACGAAAACTTGGCGCGCGCGGTTGCGCACGTGCGACAGAGCGGCGGGAAGCTCCACTTGATGGGTTTACTCTCCGACGGTCGCGTCCATAGCTCGATCGAGCACCTCTTCGCTTTGATCGACGCCGCGGTCGCTGCCGGCGTTCCGCTCGGCATTCAATGCTTTCTCGACGGTCGCGACACGCCGCCGCGTTCGGCATTGGGCTACGTCGATCGACTCGAATCGAAACTCGCTTCGGTTGGGCGCTCCGGTTCGATCGCCAGCGTGACCGGACGATTCTATGCCATGGATCGCGACCGGCGCTGGGAGCGCACGCAGCTCGCCTACCAACTGCTGGCAAACGGCGAGGCGGAGCACCGCGCGGACGACGCGCGGGAGGCCGTGCGGGGGGGCTATGCACGCGGCGAAGATGACGAATTCGTTCTGCCGACCATCGTGGGATCGGCGCGTCCGATCGAGGACGGTGATGCATTTATCTTCTTTAACTTCCGTCCGGATCGGGCGCGCCAGCTCGCAACGGCCTTCAATCACGGAACCACAATCTATTTTGACGACGACTTCGGCGTCTTTACTTCGAAGACGTATTTCAATCCATTCTTCGCCACGATGACGAAGTACGACGAGACGTATACCAATCCGGTGCTCTTCGGACCGCGGCCGCAATACGATACCTTCGGCGAAGTTCTTTCCCGCGAAGGCTTACGACAGCTGCGACTCGCGGAAACGGAAAAATACGCGCACGTGACCTACTTTTTCAACGGCGGACGCGAAGACCAGTTCGAGGGCGAAGATCGAACCTTGATCCCGTCGGACCGCTCGATTCCAACCTACGATTTGGCGCCCGCAATGCGGGCGCGCGAAATCACGCAGGCTGCCGTTGCCGCAATCGCCGCAGGAACGTACGACACCATCATCATGAACTACGCCAATGCCGACATGGTTGGCCATACGGGCAAGTGGGACCCGACGGTCGCGTCATTGGAAGTTCTCGACGAGTGCATCGGACGTTTAAGCGCCGCGGCACTGGATGCCAACGCGCTGCTCGTCATCACCGCGGATCACGGCAATGCTGAAGAGAAGCTCGATGCCGGCGGCAATCCTTTGACCGCCCACACGACGAGCCCGGTGCCCTTTGTTTTGGTTGCACGAGACTTGCACGGCACGCTGGCCCGCGGCGGAAGGCTTGGTGACGTCGCACCCACCTTGCTCTCACTCATGGGCTTGCCGATTCCCGAGCGCATGACCGGTACGAATTTGTTCGCGCCGTCATAAGGCGCTGCTTTCGAAAATTCAGGCGAATCCCAGCCTGGTCGCAGTGCTTTACCAGGCTTGCGTGTCAGAGTATGGCCTATGGACGTGTACGACGTACTATTGGTAACCAGAGCGCTTATCTCTTTCGTCTTCGTTGGGACGGTGACCGTGGCGATTGCCGTCCTTTCCCATTTGATGCCCTTCGGTGGTTAGAAATCAATGCGGTAGCAGCCGCTGGCATCGACGTGCACGCGACGATCGCCGATTACGACGGCACGGATGCGGTGATCCCAGAACGAGAGAACGTGCACCGCCGCCGGTCGCAGTTTGGCGATGATGTCGCGGGCTCGCTGCGAAACGGCAACCGCGTCTTTGACCCAACGCGGCTGATCGTGCGGCAAGAGGGCGGTTTCGAGTTCGTTCTCTGCGACGATCGGGACAATCGCTTCCGAACGGCTCCCGCCGACCTGCAACGGAAGGCCGGCACTGGACTCCTCGAGCTCAAGGCGGCGGAGCATGAGCTTGGCGTTTTAGTTTTTCCAGCGCGCTCGTGTGAAGCTGCGAAGCTCGTTGCGGGGAAATCGCCAGGCGTTTGCTGATGCTGCGCAGCGAGGTTTCATCGAAGTAGTGCAACGAGAGCAGCGTTCGCTGTCGCTGCGGGAGCGTGGCGAGCATTTCCGCAAGCCGCGCTCGATCAAGCCGCGTTTCGACGATGCGCGCCGGATCGTCGTTCCAATCATCCGCAAGCGATTCGCCTCTGGGTAGCGGCGCGTCAAGCGAGAGCGGCTGTCCGCGATAGGCCGCCGCGATGGCCCGGCTGTAGCCGGGGCACCGGCCCTCCATCTCCCGCGCGCTCGGCACGGCGCCGCGCGCCGCTGCAAGCGTGTATCGCTGGTTTTCGCCGTCGCGCACGATGCGCCGCGCGCGCTCGGAGACGGGATCCATACGACGGATTCCGTTGAGCATGGCGCCGACGATGAGGCGGCGCGCGTACTCGCCGAGCTGCGGTCCGCGGAGCGGATCGAACGAGTCGACGGCGCGAATGAGTCCGACGCTGCCGTCACCGACGAGATCGTCGAGGTCGAGGTTCGGCACGAGCCGCTTGAGCCGCCGCGCCGCTCTCCGGACGAGTGGGAGTAACGTTCGCACGCATTCTTCGCGGGTGGCTTCATCGATCAAGGCGCTTGCTCCAAACGAGCCGCAATGAGTGCGGCAAAGCCGCGGCTGTCGTGCCGCGCAATCGTATGTGCGAGCATGTCGAGCTCATAATCGCCGAGCATACCGCCTTGCGCAATCATCGGACGCAGAATCGGCGCGAGCAGCAGCGCTTCGATGAATTCGCCGGCTCGTCGCGCCGTTAGACTATCCACGCTGCAGGTTGTTGGCGATCCGCAACAAAACGCAGATGCAGCTTCATGCCGCTATGCTACCTCGCGGATGTTGCCAATTCGCAGCCGCGAAATGAATGAGCCTCGCCGCCTGCGGGCCGCCACGCAGCCTACAGAGAAGTCCGGTGTTATGAAGGCCCGGGCGCTGCTGCGGGCAGCGGTTATTATCGCATTGACGGCGATCCCGGTCGCGATGGCCGGCGTCGAGATGTTGTTACCCTGGCACCCGTGGGCGACGTTTGGATTCTCAGCCAACCCTTCCGGTGTCGTCACCGACGTTGACCGTGACGCCGCTGGGGCCGGGTTGCGGACCGGAGACCGCATCGCCCTGGAACGAATGCCGGCTGCGGACAGATGGATGGTGAGCTATGCGTCGGTCGGCCGAGACGGGCGCGCCATGGAGCTGCCCCTCACGACCGGAAAAACGGTTACCGTCGTCGCGCATCCCCGTCCACGAACGCTCGTCGACAATATCACTGACCTCCTCGCTTGCTCGGCATTGATCTTCTTTATTCTCGTCGCCGCGACGCTGGTGCTCGTTCGCCCGAGTGCCGTCACATGGGCGTTCTATTTATTTGCCTTCAGTATGTGCGACAGCGGTACGCTGTACGTTGAATACTTGTCGTTCCAAGCGCTATTGGCGGTGTCTCTCGTTCAGGCCGTCGCCGCCTCGGCGGGTGCTGCGGCCCTGTTCTCGTTTGCGCTACGCTTCCCCGACGTACGGCTTAGGGGACCGGCCCTCGCAGCCGAGCGGATCGTGCTCTTCGGAGTAGCCCCGGCTTTTGCAGCGCTGAATGTGGCCGTCGGGATGCTGTACGCTATTGGCAACGTCGGCTCAGCCGTCGTGCTTATCCCTATTAACAACGTGACGTTCTACGGTTTGTTTTCGGTTGCAATCTTCGTTTTGCTCGCGCGGTATGCCACCGTCGGTCCGGAAGAACGCAATCGGCTGCGCTGGATGGTCGCGGCAATGACGCTAGCGTTTGTGCCGAATCTGATCACCGGCTTTTTCCAGGGTACGCTCGGAATATTCTTGCCGATTTGGTGGAACAACGTTGCGGTTATTTTCTTCGCGCTCGCTCCGATGGCGCTCGCGTACACCATTCTCAAACACCGGCTGTTTGACATACGGCTAGTCGTCAGCCGCGCGCTCGTTTACGGAATGTTGACGACGGCCATCGTCGCGTTGCTAGCGCTCGTCGAGTGGGTCGCCCATCACTGGCTGGAGGAATCGCGCTTCGCGATCGTCGGGGAACTCGCTCTCGCCGTGTTATTAGGCGTTCTGCTGACGAGTGCGCACCGGCGGGTCGAGCACGCTCTAAACCAGCTCATCTTCAGAGCGCAAGTGTTGGCCTTACAGGCGCTCCGGCGGTTTACCAAAGAGATCGATCTGATCCCCGACCCGCAGCGCCTTCTCACGCAAACGTACGACGCGCTTCGCACGCGACTCGACAGCGACTTCGTCGCGATCTATGCGGCGGAGGGATCGTCGTTCGTCCTGGCCACCCCGCACTCGCACGACCTGCCGCGGCTCTTTGCCGTGGACGACCTGGCCGTGCTTCGGCTGCGGGGCTTCAACGAAGCGTTTGAATGCGACGAACCGGAACATCCGCTCCGCGGCTCGCTGCTATTACCGATGACGGCGCACACGCAGGTCGTCGGATTCGTCGCCTGCGGACCCAAGCGGGATCGCACGCATTACTTACCCGGCGAAGTTGAGACCCTCGCAGCACTAGCGCACCGTTCCGGAGCGGCGTACCTTTGGTTAACTGCCCGTCACCCGGCTATGGAGGCAGTCCCTACGCTTTGACTCGACGCGTTTGACCGCGCATCAGTTCGTTCATCCACGCTGCAAGTTGTTGGCGATGCGCAGCATCTCATCTGCAGCCTGGACGCCCTTAGGAGTGCATATGAAAAGCCTACGAAAAGACACCAAGAGCGAGGCACTGCTCACCAGAATCAGATCCGTGGCAACGGCCGTGAAGGCTGCCATCATTAGATGAACGAATAGCGTCACTTTCGCGGAGGCTGGTATAGCGCGCCAAGACTGCTAATCACGCTTACTTCAGATCGAGACAATATGTCTAAGTACTGGCAAGTCATCGTCCTATGCGCCGTGACCGGGGTCTTGACTGGTGCGGCAGCGAGTGCAACCCCAGGAGCAACCCCGTCGGCAACCGCCACGACCAAGGGTGTCATTTGGAGCCGTGAGATCGCGTACTGGAGCTTCGTTCAGGCAAACGATTTGACCAAGTATCGCAGTCTCTGGAACGCAGACTTCCTTGGCTGGCCGTCGGTCAGCACCGCACCCGTTCGCAAAGATCACATTACGGACTGGATCACCTCGAAAACCGGCAAAGGCCTGAGGTTTAAGACCATCGGGTTTAAGCGTGCCGACATCCAGGTAACCGGGAGTCTCGCAGCGTCGTTTTACTGGATCACGTTTGAGTGGGTTGATAAGAACGGGAATGGAACGCCTTCCACCACGCGTGTTATGCACACGTGGCTAAAGGTGGGATCGGATTGGCAAATCATCGACGGGATGTCTAGTCCGCAGCCCGCAGCCTTTAGGTAAAGGGCCAGACTCGTCGCTTCGTCTCTGCTACGCACGTTGCAAGTTGTTCGCAATCCGCAGCATCTCGTCCGCTGCTTGTACGCCTTTCGCGTTCGCTTCGTAGGCCCGCTGGGCGGTCAGAATTTGCATCATCGCATCGACGATGGTGACGTTCGATTCTTCGAGCATGCCGAAGCGCAGCTTTGGCCCGTCGTCGCCGCCGGGAACGATCTGGCGGGGGTTGCCCGATTTCGCGGTCGCTTCGAAGAGCGCGCCGTCAATCGCCCGAAGTTGCTGCGGAACGGCAAACTCAGTCAGCCGAATATGTCCAACCACACGACTGCCTTTTGCGAACGTTGCGGTGACCGCGCCGTCGGGCGCGACGGTTGCCGTCAACGCATCGGCTGGAATCTTGACGCCTTGCAAACGATAGTCGCGCTGATTGCGAAGCGTTCCATCGGCCGAGCGAGCGAACTCACCATCGCGCGTATAGAAGCGGCGCCCGCGCGCATCGGCCAAAGCGAAGAAGCCGGCGCCGTCGATCGCGAGATCGAACGGGCCGGCACTTCGCGCTAGCTTCCCTTGCGCGAAGATGACTTGTGCGCCGAGCGCAGCGGTTCCCAACCCTCCTTGACCCGGCGCCACCAGCTCGGCGAAACGCTGCGCCGAGCCCTTGAAACCAACGACGCCTGCATTGGCGAGGTTCTCCGCGATCGTGTCGAGATTGCGCTGCTGCGCGGCCATGCCGCTGGCGGCGGCAAAAAGCGCCCGATCCATTCAAAGGCTCCTATTGAATTCGCGCCGCTTCGGCGGCCTTTTGACGTGAGAGATCGATCGCCGTCGCGGCCTTTTGTGCGCTTTCGAAGGAACGCTCGGCAGCGAGGACGTCGATCATTTCGGCGATTGCGTCGACCCCGTTGGAAAGGCGCGGCGCCGTAATCGCGCGTCCGGCCGCTCGCGGCGCGGCCTGTTCGCGCGCAGGCTCCCGAAAGATCGTCACCCCGCGGGCCGTCAAGACGCCACGCGCGCCGACCGGCCGAAATCCGTCGGTCGAAACGTTCGCCAAGTTCTCGGTGGCGATTTCGAGTCGCGTTCGCGCGGCGACCATTGCGCTTGCCGCCCAAGCAATGCCGTCCATCAACGCATGGTAGCGCTGCGCCGTAGCCGAACCGTTTCCGGGCGATGACCGATCTGCGCCGAGCTCGCCATCTCACGCTGGCCGTTCTCGTCGCGGCCTGCACTTCGACGGCGCCGCAGCAGCAACGCAGCGACGCCGAGCTCGCCGCACTGGCGCCGCTGAAACACCGCTACGCCGGCCTCGTGATGGGGCTGGATATTCGTCCTCAAACGACGCTGGTCGTCAGCCTCGATTTACAATCCTACATCGAGACCGACGACGATACTATTGCGGCGATGAAACGCGACGCGCTCGCGCGCTGGCGCGCGGTCTGGATCGGCGAGCATCCGCGCGAGCACGCGACCGTGCGCGTGCGCTTCATCGACTTCATCGGCCGCACGGTCGCCGCCGAAACCGCGCACGTCTAAGCGTTGTTGACCTTGGGCTCACGCGCCCATACGCGCAGCGCACCGCACGCGTTTAAGAACGCGCCGGCATCGCCATCCTTCGTGAGTTGTATCAAGCCCTCGTCGCCGTCGAAGGATATTCCCGCGCGTTCCATCAGGGGCACCGCCGCAGCGGTATATCCGATGAACTTGCAGTGGGCGTAAGCATCGCTCACAAAGTCGACCGCGACCGCACTGCCGGCGAACAACGCGGCGCCGGCTTCGGAGAGCATCAAGGCAACGGCGTCGTAGACAACCGACGGTGCCCCGTCGATCTTTTGGTCGGCGGTGATCCACGAATCGTCTGCAGCCTTCACGCCACCAACCTGTGGAGCGACGATCTCCACGGTAACGCCCCCGGACTTCGCCGCGGTGCGTAGACCGGCGAGCAACTCCGCGTCAACGCCGTCGGCAGTCAGCACGCCCAACTTGCGGCCCGCGAACGTCTTCGGGCCATTTTTCAAAATGCTCAACGCCGGCGATTCTTTGAGATCCTCACGAGTCGGGCGAGCGGCGGGCGCGGCGTCGGGCATCTCGCGCAAGCGTAATCCATCGGCAATCGCGCGGGCCAGTTCCTCGTGCACGTTGCGCAACTGCGATACCATCCGTTTGCGAATGGCGGGCGCCTGCACCTTGCTGAGCTCGAAGACGAAGGAGTTGACGATATGACGTCGCTCGATCTCCGTTTGACTCACGTAAAACTGGCGGGCTTGGCTGAAGTGGTCGGCAAAAGTTTCGCTGCGTTCGCGCACTTTCGGACCCGCTTCCTCGGCCGGGAAACTGCGAAATCCGTTCTGTGGATCCTCGCGCGGGCCGCCGCCTCCGGCGCCCCACGAGTTGGGCTCGTAGTTCGCTCGTCCCGGCGGATTGCGAAACGCCATGTGACCGTCTTGCTGCAAGGTTGAAAAGGGGCACTTCGGCGCGTTGATCGGGAGAAACGTAAAGTTCGGGCTTCCCAAACGCTTGAGCTGCGTGTCTAGGTAGGAAAAGTTGCGGCCCTGCAAGAGTGGATCGTTGCTGAAGTCGATCCCCGGGACGATATTCTGCGTGCAAAACGCGACTTGCTCGGTCTCCAAGAAGAAGTTGTCGACGGTGCGGTCGAGTACGAGTCGCCCGACCCGGCGGATCGGAACGTCTTCTTCGGGCACCAACTTCGTCGGGTCGAGCACGTCGAACTCGAACCTGCCGGCAAAATCGTCGCCGAAGAGCTGCAGTCCCAGCTCCCATTCCGGGAAGTCTCCCGCCGAAATAGAGTTCCACAAGTCGCGCCGATGAAAGTCCGGATCGGCGCCGCTAATCTTGAGCGCCTCGTTCCAGAGGACCGACTGCATCCCCAACTTCGGCTTCCAGTGGAATTTGACGAACGTCGAGCGCCCCTGGGCATTGACCAGACGAAAGGTATGAACGCCGAAGCCTTCCATGAATCGGAACGCGCGCGGAATTGCGCGATCCGACATGATCCACATCGCCATGTGGGTCGCCTCGGGCGTCAGCGAAATAAAGTCCCAAAAATTGTCGTGCGCGGTTTGCGCTTGAGGAAAGCCGCAGTCCGGCTCGTCCTTGGCCGCGTGAATTATGTCGGGGAACTTGATTGCATCCTGGATGAAAAAGACCGGAATGTTGTTGCCGACGAGATCCCAGTTGCCTTGCTTCGTGTAGAGCTTTACCGCAAAGCCTCGCACGTCGCGCGCCATGTCGCTCGAGCCCTTGTTGCCGGCGACCGTGGAAAAGCGCACGAAAGCCGGCGTTCTTTCACCGGCTCGCGCAAAGATATCGGCTTTGGTAACGTCGGCAAGCGACTCGTACGTTTCGAAGAAGCCATGCGCTCCGAATCCCCGGGCGTGCACGACGCGTTCGGGAATTCGCTCGTGATCGAAATGGAAGATCTTTTCGCGAAAATGAAAATCTTCCAGGACGGTCGGGCCGCGCGCTCCGATTTTCAGCGAGTTCTGATCGTCCGAAACCGGGGTTCCTTGCTGAGTCGTTAACGGTGGCGCGCCACTCTGCGTGGTTTGATGCGTTTCCCCGCCGGGTGCTCGCGTAAGTTCCTGGTCGGAATAGCGAACGAGATTATTCTGCTTGCGGTCGGGCATGAGAATCTCCCACAAAAACGTTGCGAGACAACCATGTGCCCACCAAGGTGCTGCCCCAATCGGCCGCTGCCGCGAGTATCCTGCGAAGGGCTACAGTTTTTCGATGACGGCGTCGGTGAACGCCCCGGTCGAGACCGCGCCGGCAGATTCGGCGACGTCGGCGGTGCGAACACCGTCGGCGAAGGCACCGTTAACCGCGCACTCGATCCGCACGGCGCTCGCTTCGTCGTCGAGGGAGTGGCGCAGCAGCATCGCCGCGGAAAGAATCGAAGCCGTGGGGTTGGCGACGTTCTTGCCGGCGAGAGTCGGCGCCGTCCCGCCGATCGGCTCGTAAAGACCGAACCGGCGCCGCGGTGAACCGCGCACGCCCATGCTCGCGCTCGGTAAGGTTCCGATCGACCCCGTCAGTATTGCCGCTTCGTCCGAGAGAATGTCGCCGAACATGTTCTCGGTAACGATTACATCGAAATCGCGGGGCCGTTGCACGAGCTGCATCGCCGCGGTATCGACGAGGAGATGGTCGAGCGCGACGTCGGGATAGTCGCGGGCGACGTCGTTAACGACGCGGCGCCACAGACGCGACGTCTCGAGAATGTTCTGCTTGTCAACCGAAGTGAGACGCTTGCGGCGCGCGCGAGCGAGATCGAAGGCAACGCGCGCGATCCGCTCGATCTCCGGTGACCGGTAGATCATCGTATCGACGGCTTCGTCGACGCCGTCCACGCAGCGCTGTTCTTTGGGTTTCCCATAGTAAATGCCACCGGTCAGCTCGCGCACGACGAGCAGATCAATCCCGCGCACGATCTCGGTTCGCAGCGGCGACGCGCCTTCCAACCCGGCGAAGACTCGGACCGGGCGAAGATTGGCGTAGAGCTCGTAGTCACGGCGCAGCAAGAAGAGCGCGTATTCCGGACGTTCGACGAGCGGCTTCTCTTCGTACTCAGGCAGGCCGACGCTGCCGAAGAGCACCGCGTCGCTTGCGTCGCAGAGCGCGCGCGTCTGCGCGGGAAGCGCGCGCAGCCCGCGTGCGAGCGCGGCGCCGCCCACCAGGGCTTGCTCGCAGGTAACGTCGGGACGAACGGAGTTGAGCACGCGAACCGCGGCAAGCGTTACCTCGGGGCCGATGCCGTCCCCGGGCAAGACGGCGACGCGCGGGTTGGCGACGGAGCGCAGGCTAGTAGACGGTGATTCGCGTCGTGTCGTCTTTTTTTGCTGCCGGTTCGGGCGGTGGTTCCGAAGGCGGCGCCGCCGCGCTCGGGGATTCGCCGTTTGGCTTGGCGCTATCGGCGCGCTCGAGCAATGCGAGATGCGTCATCAGCAAACTTCGCAGCTCGCTACGCGCCTTCTCGGCGGATTCGACGGCGCGCTGATGCTCCCGGCGAACGTCCGCGATTGCGTCGTTGTAGCCCGCGATCTCGCGCTCGCCGGCCATCCGCGCCTGTTCGCGAATCAAATCGGCTTCCTTGTGCGACGACGCTTTAACCTCGTCGGCGGTGCGCTGAGCAAGCACCAGCGTGTTTTGCAGCGATTCTTCCATCGCCTTGAAATGGCTCACGCGTTCCTTGAGGTCGGCGATTTCGGCTTCGAGCGCGGCGCGATGCTGGGCTTCGTCTTCGAGCGTCTCGATGATTTCGTCGAGAAAGCCGTCGACGTCGGCACGATCGTACCCCTGCAGCGCCTTTTTGAAGGTCTTGTGCTGGATATCGACCGGTGTGATTTTTTGCATTGCGTGCTTCCTACGTTCTGTTCGTCATGAAATCAAACGTGCCGTCGGCCATCATCGAATCGCGCAAGCCGGCGGCATTGACGACGATCCCGGCCGGAACGACCAGATAGATGGATTCGGCGAGCTTCTGAATCTTGCCGTCAATCGTATAAGCCACGCCCGACGTGAAATCGACGACGCGCTGAAGCAGCGTCCGGTCGGCGTTTTGCAGATTCACGATGACGACTTGCCGGTTTCGCAACGAGTCGGCGATTTCGACGACGTCTTGGTAGCTTCGCGGCGAATAGACGCTGACTTGCGTCCCCCCACGCCGTCCGGCCATCGAAAACGGCACGACGCGCGACGACGCCGCCTCGTCGGTGTAAACTTCTTCCTCGTCGTCGCGAATCGAAAAGAACGAACCAATCTTACTAAACATGCTCACCGCGCAATCTCCTTCACCGGACGCGGGCCGAAGAGCGCTTCGCCGATGCGCAACATCGTCGAACCCGCCTGCAACGCTTCCCGCCAATCTCCAGACATGCCGATGGACAGCGTACTTCCACCTATACGGTCCAACGTCTTGGCTGCCAGCTCGAAGGCTTTACGAATTTCATCGCGGCCCAGGCCGAGCGGCCCAATCGCCATGACGCCCTCGAGCCGCAAGCCCGACTGGCCGCGGAGCGTTTCAGCAAGCTGCTCGGCCTCGGATGGCGGGCATCCGAACCGTTCGACGGGCGAGACGTTGAGCTGCAGCAAAATCGGCAGCTGCTTGCCGAGCTCGAGCGCCGCCTTCGAGAGTGCGCGGCCTGCCGCTGCACGGTCGATGCTCTGCACCATGTCAAAGGCCGCCGCGACCGCTTTGGCCTTGTTCGTTTGAAGGTGCCCGACATAATGCGTGCGGACGGGCGGCAGGGAGGAAAGCTTGCGCAGTGCTTCTTGCAGATAGTTTTCGCCGATATCTCGCAAGCCGGCGTCAATCGCTCCGGCAATCGTCGCGGCGGCCTGGCCCTTACTGACGCCGACGACGGTCACCGTCGCGCCGAAACGTCCGCAGCGGGCGAGCTCGTCGCCGATGGCATTCCGCAACGCGAGATAGCGCTCGGCGACGCCCTCGATCCCTTCGGTTGCGCTCAGGATGAGCTGCGCACGCGCTGCGTTGAGATCGGGCGAGCTTCAGTTCGCGGGCCGGGGCGCGTCGCGCAATAAACGACGCCGATGATGCCGATGAGGATCATCGGCAACGCATAGAGCTGGCCGCCCGTGATGGCCATCCAGGTGAAGTCGGCCTGACGCCAGAGCTCGGCGAGCGAGCGCGTGATGCCGTACAGCGTGAACCAGGTCCACGCAACGACGCCGTCTTTGGGTTTGAAGCGGTAGACGATCAAGAGAATCGGTAGCGTGAGAATATCGAGGATCGCCTCGTAGAGCTGCGACGGATGGCGATAGAGCACGCCTTGATCGGGGGCGGCGGGAAAACGCAGGCACCACGGCCGATCCGGCCGGCAGGCGTCGCCCCAAAGCTCGTCGTTGATGAAATTGACCAGACGGACCAGCGTGATCCCGACCGGCAGCATCATCACGACTTCGTCGCCGAGCACCACGTATTTCAATCCCGGATGCTTTCGAATGAAGAGCCAGATCGCCAGCAGTACGCCGACCAAGCCGCCATGGAAGGCCATCCCGCCGTTCCAGACGGCGATGAAATTGATCGGATTGGAAAAGTAAAAGGACGCGTCGTGCTTGCTGATGATGTCGTTGATCACGAAGAAGGTGCGCCCGCCGACGAGCACACCGACCAACGCATAAAAGAGGAAGTCTTGGATCTGCTCCTTGGTCAGTCCCAGGCGCCGTCGCCCGGCGGGGCGGCTCATCCAGAAATAGACGCAGATGAACGCGACCAAATAGGCGATGCCATACCAATGAATCCGCAGCGGTCCCAGATGGATCGCGACGGGGTCGATATTCGTCGGATAGGTAAACCAGTGCTGCATTCCTAACCATCGAAGTCGCATGCCCACGACACACATTACCGCCGGCATCGCCTTCCTTGCGGGCCTCGTTTCCTTCGTCTCGCCGTGCGTCCTCCCGCTCGTGCCGGCGTATCTTTCGCTATTGACCGGCGAAAGCGTGGAGGATCTGCAAGCCGAAACGACGGCGCGAGCGCGCGTTCAAACCCTGGCGCATGCTGCTGCTTTTGTCGTCGGCTTCAGCCTCATCTTCATTGCCCTCGGTCTGAGTGCCAGTGAAATCGGCACCACCTTGGCGGCAAACCGCGTTCTGATCGCTCAGATCGGCGGGGCGATTGTCGTCGTGCTGGGCCTGCATATGATGGGGATGATTCAAATCCCGTGGCTCATGATGGATGCGCGTTTGCATCTGCGGCACGAGCGGGCGACGTTTTGGACGTCGTGGCTCGTCGGTATGGCCTTCGCCGCCGGATGGTCGCCATGCATCGGGCCAATCCTCGCAGGCATCCTCGCGATCGCCTCGCAGCAGCACAGCGCGCAGGCCGCGCTATTGCTCGCGTTCTACTGTCTGGGTTTGGCGGTGCCGTTTCTCATTGCGGCCGGCGCGGTCGGCGCGGTGCTGCCGCTGTTGCGCCGCATTCGACCGACGCTCCGCGCCATCGAGTTCGGTGCCGGCGCATTCCTCATCGTCGTCGGGTTGGTTTTAGTCAACGATGCATTCCTCAACGTCGCAGGATGGTTCTACCAGTTTGTCCCGCAACCGAACATCTAACTTCAGTAATACGCTCGTCATTGCGGCGGTCGCCATTGCGGTGCTGTGGGCCGATCAATACACCAAGCGACTCATTCTATCGCTGACGCCGACGGCATTCTTCAGCGGACTCTGCGGCGATCATAACGGTCACGTCGTCATCTCGCACTTTCTCTGCTGGACGTACGAACGCAACATCCACGGCGCTTTCGGCCTTTTCGGCAACAATGCGGTGTTGCTCATCGCAATGGCGATCGTCGTGCTGGTGCTCTTCTGGTTCAGCTTCCGCGAGGCCGCGGCACGATCGCTGGTGGTGCGAATCGCATTCGGCATGATCGTCGGCGGCGCGATCGGCAACATCGTCGACCGTCTGCATTACGGCCACGTCATTGACTTCATCGACTTTTACCGCATTTGGCCTAACATCTTCAACGTCGGCGATTCGTGCATCACCATCGGCGTCGGGCTGCTCTTGCTCTCGAGCCTTGTTACACGTCGTCACCGCTGATCAAGCGGGAAAGCGTGTTGACGTCGTCGTTGCCGCGCTCACGGGCATTTCGCGCTCGCAAGTCGCCCAGCAGGCAAAAGACGGAGCGATCCTTGCCAACGGCACGCCCGCCAAACCCAGCCTAATACTGGAGGCGGGCGACGTGCTGCAGTTTGAGATCGCGGCGGCGGCGCCGCTTATTGCCACGCCCGAACGCATCGAGCTCGCCGTGCTCTACGAAGACGACGACCTCTTGGTGATCGATAAACCCGCGGGAATGGTCACCCATCCGGCGCACGGCACGCGAAGCGGAACGCTCGTTAATGCACTCTTGGCCCACGTCGGCGAAGCGCTTCCTGGCGATGCGCTGCGTCCCGGCCTCGTTCACCGGCTGGATCGCGACACGTCCGGACTCTTGGTCGTCGCCAAGCGCGACGAGAGTTTGCGCTCGCTCGGCGCGGCGATGAAAGCGCGCGCGATCGAGCGCGAGTATCTGGGCATCGTCTGCGGCGTTCCCGAGAATGCGCGCGGCACGATCGAAGGTCCGATCGGACGCAATCCGCGCAATCGTTTAAATTTCGCCATCGTCAACGCGGGCAAGCCGGCAATCACGCATTACGAACTGCGCGAACGCTTCCCACGGCACGCCGAGCTGCTCTTCCGCCTTGAGACGGGACGGACGCATCAGATCCGCGTGCACTTGGCCGCCGCGGGCCACCCCATACTCAACGACCCGCAGTACGGCAAGAAGGAAGCGCGCTTCGATCTCGCCGGTCAAGCTCTGCATGCCTGGCGGCTCGCCTTTCTTCACCCGCGCACGGGATCGCCCATGGAGTTCGAAGTCGCTCCGCCGCCGGCGTACGCGCGCGCGCGGAACATCGTGTCATCGGCGTAGTTGCGTGTTCGATCTTTTAGTCAAGGACGGCAACGCGCGACGCGGACGTATGCATTTGGCGCACGGCGACGTGGAAACGCCCTGCTTCATGCCGGTCGGAACGGCCGCGACGGTCAAGGGCCTCACTCCCGACGAGTTGCGGACTACCCAAACGCAGATCGTGCTGGCAAACACCTATCATCTTTGGCTACGCCCCGGCATCGAGCCGATCGAGGCGGCAGGCGGTCTGCACCGCTTTATGGCGTGGGACGGGCCGATACTCACCGACTCGGGCGGTTTTCAAATCTTCAGCCTTGAGAACCGGCGCCGCCTCGATGCCGACGGTGTCACGTTCTCTTCGCATCTCGACGGTAGCGAGCAGCGTTTAACCCCGGAGAGCGTCGTTCAATTCCAGCAGCGGCTCGGAGTCGACGTCGCCATGGTTCTCGACGTCTGCGTCAAACTGCCCGCCTCGCGCGAGCAACTCGAGGAATCGGTACGTTTGACCAGCGACTGGGCGCGGCGGTCGGCAGCCGTACCCAAACGTGAGGGAACGCTGCTCTTCGCCATCGTCCAAGGAGGTCTGAATCCCGAGCTGCGCAAGCGGAGCGCCCGCGAGCTTCTCGATCTCGATTTTCCGGGCTACGCAATCGGCGGGCTCTCCGTCGGCGAGTCGCGGGAGGAGATGTACGCGGCCGCTCGCTCGACCGCGCTCCTTCTTCCCGAGGAGAAGCCGCGTTATCTTATGGGCATTGGTACGGCGCGTGATCTACTCGCGGCCATCGATTGTGGTATCGACTGCTTCGATTCCGTCTATCCGACTCGCTGCGGCCGCAACGGCCGGGCCATGACCCACGACGGCGAGCTCAATATCTTCAATGCCGCTTTTGTCGACGACGTCTCGGCGCTGGATCGCCGGTGCGACTGCTCGACCTGTACGACCTATACGCGCGCCTTTTTATCGCACTGCTTTCGAGCAAGGGAGATGCTGGGACCGCGGCTGCTCTCCTACCATAACGTTTACTTTCTCAATGCGATGATGCGCGATGCGCGTGCCGCGATTGAATCCGGAGACTGGGAGAGTTTCGCCCGGTCCGCCGCGGATTAACCGGCGGCCCGCAAAGAGCGCACGACCTGCGCGCAGTCGGCGCAAATCGACGGATTCGCCGGGTCGGTTCCGAGTTGACGATACTTCCAGCAGCGGATGCACTTTTCGCCCTGCGCGCGCAGCAGCGCGAACTCCACGATCCCGTCGTCCGCTTTGCCGTCGCTTCGTTCGCTCTCAACCAGACGAAGCTCCGATACGACGAGCGCTTCGCGCAAATTATCGCCGAGCGCGTCAAGGCGGCGATAGGCCGCCGGCGTGACCTCGAGCAGAATCGTCGCTTCAAAATCGCGTGGCTCGCTCACGGCCGCGACGCGCGCACGCAAGTCGCGCAGCTGTTGCCAGAGCCGTACGTCGTTGTCGAACGAGCGGTGGCGCGCAACGTCGAAGGACGTATCGAAGATACTCGCCGCGTCGCCACGCAGCGAGGGGGGAACGGCTTGCCACGCTTCTTCGGCGGTGAACGACAGCACCGGCGCGAGCGCGGTGAGAAAGCGGCGTAGCACGTAAAGCAGCGCGGATTGCGCGCTGCGCCGGCGAGGGTCGTCGAGCCCGCGCGAATAGAGCGGATCTTTGAGCGCGTCGAAATAGAGGCTTGAAACGCTACTTTCGAACTCGACGATGCGCAGATACGCTTCGTGGATTTCGCAACGGTCGTACGCGGCTTTGACCCCGGCGACGAATGCGTCGGCCACGCTGCAGGCGAGCCGATCGATTGGTTCCATCGCCTCGCGCGCAACGACCGCGCCGGACGGAAGATCCTCGATGTTCGAGATCATGAAGCGCATGCGATTGCGAAGATTGCGGTAGACGCGGCCCACCTGATCGACGACGTTGGGGCCGAAACGAACGTCGTCGATCGGCTCGACAGACGCGGCCCACAAACGCAGCACGTCGGCGCCCCACTTCGACATGGCCTCGAGCGCTTCGATGCCCGTGCCCCGCGACTTCGACATGGGGCGCCCCTGCTCGTCGTTCACCCATCCGTTCTTCATGACGCGGCGATATGGGGCGCGGCCTTTGATGGCGGCGCCGGTGATCAGCGAGCTGCGAAACCAGCCGCGAAATTGATCGCCGCCTTCGAGCACCAAATCGGCCGGCCACGGCATCCCGTCGCGCCCGAGTACCGCCAAATGCGTTACGCCCGACTCGAACCAAATGTCGACGATGTTCTTCTCTTTTTCGAACTGCGTGCCGCGGCACGTTGGACACGAAAAATCGTGCGGCAGATAGACCTGCACGGGATCGCTCCACCACGCACTAGCGCCGACTTCGGCAAAGCGCTTCGCCGCCAGTCGCGCCACCCGCGCATCCAGGATCGCTTCACCGCATTGAACGCAGAGCAGCGAAGGGATCGGCGTGCCCCACGTGCGCTGCCGCGACAGGCACCATTCCGGATGCGTCTCGATCATTTGCCGCTGGCGAGCGCGCCCCCATTGGGGCGTATACTCGACGCCGTCGGTCGCGTCAATTGCGTGCTGTCGCAACAGGTTTTGGTCCATCGCGAGAAACCATTGCGCGGTGGCACGAAAGATCACGGGATTGTGGCACCGCCAACAGTGCGGATAGGAATGTTCGTATTCGGCCGCTTTCCACAACATGCCGGCTGCGCGCAGATCTTCGATTATCTTCGCATTGGCATCGAAAATTTGCATACCGGCATAGGGTCCGGCTTCTTTCGTGAAGCGACCGGCAGCGTCGACCGGATTGATTATCGCCAATCCGTATTTGAGGCCCGTATCGAAATCGTCGGCGCCGTGACCCGGCGCGGTATGAACCGCCCCGGTTCCGGTTTCCAAATCGACATAATCGGCTAGCACGACCACCGAGTCGCGATCCGCGAACGGATGGCGCACGGCGAGATCGTCGAGCTCTTCACCGCGCGCGCGTCCCAGCAGGCGCGCCTCGGCAAAGCGTTCGCCGAGCGCGCGTTCGGCCAGAGCTTCGGCAACGATAACCGCTTCGTCACCGACGCGGTAGAGTCCATAGCTCGCATCCGGGCGCAAAGCGATCGCCGCGTTCGCGGGCAACGTCCACGGCGTCGTCGTCCAAATGAGAAAAGCGACCTTCGCCGGCTGCTCTGTGTCGTGCCCAGCCGGGTCACCCTTCGACAGGCTCAGGGTGACATCGGGCGTGTCATGCTGAGCCTGTTCACCCTTCGACAAGCTCAGGGTGACATCGGGCGTGTCATGCGCAGCCGCGTCACTGTCATTCTGAGCCTGGTCAGTGTCATGCTGAGCCTGTCGAAGCATGACGTCGTAAATCCGTTTGGCCTGTTCTTCCGATGCCGGGAAGCGAACGTAAATCGAGGGTGAGACACGCGGCTCGTATTCGATTTCGGCTTCGGCGAGCGCGGTTTCATCGTGAATGCACCAAAGCGTCGAGCGCAGGCCCTTGTAGATCTGCTGTTTTTCTGCCAAGTCGGCGAGCGCATTGACGATGGTGGCTTCGAACGAGGGATCGATGGTGCGGTAGGGGCGGTCGAAATAGCCGAAGTTGCCCATGCGCTCGCGTTGAGAGCGCTGCCGGTCGAGCCAAAAGAGCGCGCGCTCCGCGCAGCGTTCGCGCAGTTCGAGCGGATCGATCGCGTGAAAATCCTTGATGCCCAGATACTTGAGCGTCTCGTATTCGATCGGCAGCCCGTGCATGTCCCAACCCGGAACGAATTTGGCGTACTTGCCGTCAAGCAAAGCAATCTTGATGAAGACGTCTTTGAGCACCATGTTGAGGAAATGTCCCATGTGAAGGTCGCCGTTGGCGTAGGGCGGCCCGTCATGGAGAATCCAAGCGCCGTTGCCCGCGTTGCGTTCCAATCGCCGCTCGTAGGTTCGATGCTCGCGCCACCAATCCAGGCGTGCCGGCTCGCGCGCCGGCAGTTCGGCCTTCATTGGAAAGCTCGTCTTTGGCAAGTTCAGTGTCGCGCGATAATCTTTTGGCGAATCGTTCATGCGTCAATCAACTCGCCGAGCACGTCGAAGTTGCGTTCGGCCGCGGCGACGATGCGTTCGCGGCACTCGGACAGATGCGAGCGCAGCGTTTCGCGCTCGTCCACGAGCCGGTCGACCAGAGCATCGATTGCGTCGTCGAGCGGCCGGCGTTCGCCCACGCTCCAAAGCCGCGGCAGCGGATAGCGCAAGTCGTCGCAGAGTGCGGAAACCTTTGGATCGTAGGCGATGGCGAGAAATGGAACGGCATAACGCGCGGCGAGAATGAGCGCATGTAAGCGCATTCCGACTACGACCCGCGCCCCGCGTAGAATCGACGCCGCCTTGGCCGGGGTGCATTCGGGCAAGAGCACCGGGCTCGATTTGCAGGCTCGGATCACGTCGGTCGCCGCCGCCGCGTCGGAGGCGCCTCCCAATGCCACGAAGGCCGAACGAATGCCATGGCGATCGGCGAGCCGGTCGACCGCGCGTCCGATCACCGCGGGCGCGTCGCGCAATGCAGGCGATGGGCGAACGCTGATGGCGGCGTAGGGTCCGCTCTCCGGACCAAGGCCGTCGTTGCGCAGATCGACGTCGTGCGGCGCTTCATACAAAAAGACCGGATCGGCGGTCTGCTCGACCGGGGTGTTTGAAAGAAGCTTCGCCAGGAGCAAACGCGAGCGCGAATCGCGCACCGTCGCGCGATTCGTACCGGCGCAAAAGTAATGCACGACGAGACGACCCCAAAAGTCGAGCGGTCCGATCGATTGGGCAAAGATCATCGTCTTGCGGTGCGCGCGAATCGCTTCGCGTAGAATTCCGGCGTAGTAAAGGAGGCTGCGCAGACTCGTCGCGTTCTGGAGCAGGCCCCCGCCGCCGGAGAGCACGACGTCGGCACGTGCGATCGCGGCGCGAATCGCGCGCCAATCCCATCGCGGAGCCGCTTCGACCCGGTGGGCCGCCGCGGTTGCTTTAGGCGTTGCCGAGAGTACCTCGAGCTGTGAAGACGGAAAACGGCGGCGAATGTTCGCGACGATTACTTCCAAGAGCGCCTCGTCTCCGAAGTTCCCAAAACCGTAGTAGCCGGAGAGCAACACCCGAGCCATTATCCCGTCGTCGCAGGCACGCGCCGGTAGATCGCGATCGCGATTGCGCCGATAATCGCACCGACGACCAGCCCGTTGATCACGCGCAAGATTGAGACTTCGAGGGGCGTGTGTAAGTGCGAGAAAGTATCGATGACATCGCCGATGCCGACGCCGATTCCCAAGGCCAACAACCAGCCGACGGCGCGCCGATGAAGCGGCAATAGCGCCGGCAGCAGCATCATGCAGGGAAAGCCGATCAAGAACTCCTTGAAACGCGGCCGTACGCTGAGCACGTGAGTCAGCACGTGGCGCAGCGAAAGCTCGAAGGCCGTCGGCGAGACGTCGCTGTCGTTGCCGCTGCGGACGATCATTAGCGCTCCGAGCGCAACGATCGCGACGCCCGCCAGCAGCTGATAGGTCAGCACGGGCGAGAGAAAAACGTCGCGAGCGCGCTGCGTGCCCGAACCGAATCGCCGTTCGAAGAGGTAGAGGATCAGCGCGAGCAGCGGCGGCAATGCGAGCACGAGCCGCACGCCGCGAAAACGTTCGATCTCCTCCATCGCCAGCGGTGAGCTCATCACGCCGACGACGACGAGCGCGCCCAGCAATGCGACGCCAACCGCGACGAGCGTCCAGCCCAGGCTGCGCGCCAGCTGCGTGCGGGTGTCGCGCGCGGGAAGCTCATTCCACGCCGGGATTAATGCGAGTAACGCGGCGGTCGCAAAGAGCAGCGCGCCCGCCAATGCGATGGCCGAGCGTATGGCGAGGTCGTGGTGCGTGAGCGTTCCGGCTAGGTAGAGGACGACTGTTCCCGCGTAGGCGGCCGCGGCGAGACGCCGCCGGTACCAGCCGAAGAAGTCGAGGAGCAGCACGAAGATTGACGGCACCGCGAGCGCCGCCACACCGACGAGCACACGATTATTGCCGTGATATTGCGGAATCGGCGTCGCGCGTCCGAGCCGGTAGCCATCGGCCCGTAACTGATCGCTAATGGCCTTGACCATCTCGACGTTTGTCGCCTCGATCGATAGATTACCGTCTTGATGCGCCCACGGCCGCAGATAAACGACGCGAACGTTGCGCTCGCGCACGCCCAAGACATACCGCGCGACGACGTCGTCGAGCTTGAGCTTGTCGAGCTCGGTCTTGGCGATCGCTTGGACGCGAACGGTTCGCCCGGGAATGAGCCGCGCGAGCGTATCGTTCCCTTTCTGAACTTGGCTGGCGTCGTACGTTTCGATCGAGCCGAAATTAAAGATGTGACGCTTGAAAGCGTCGGCCGCCGCCTGTAAGTGGTCGGGATATCCCATCACCTGATTGCTCAGGCCGAAGAAGATAACCGTCGAAACCTTGGGGTCGTAACGCAACAGGTCGTCGAAGAGCGCGTCGATTTGCGGCGCGGCAAAGCGTTCGTCGTTTTGAAAGCGCGGTACCACCAGCAACGCAAGGCGCCGAGCCAGCTCGACCTGATCGGTGGCAATGCCCAATCCGATTGAGTTAAAGTAGTCGATCTGGGTGCGAACTTCGATCAGCCATGGCCGCGCCGAGCGCAAGACGCGGATGCTGCGCGGCATAAAATGCAACGCGAGCTGCGCGCGGTAGCGATGGTACGTCGCAGCGTCGGAAATCAGCAGATAGACCGCGCCATTGGCAATGCGATGCGTGGCAACGAGGCGCGCGAGCAGCGGGTCGCCGATCGGTGAGATCCGCGCCTGATTCAGGAGCGCCGCGCCGGTTGTAACATAGGCCTTGCCGTCGTATCCGACATTCGCGCCTAGCTCTTCGGTCAACGCCAGCGACGTCAAACCCGCGCGGCGCAGAGCGATGAGAAAGGCTGCCTGATTGTAGTCGTACGAACGCGCGAGCGCGGCGAAATCGGTGAAATCCATCGCCAGCTCGACGCGCCGCGCGTGCGACTCCGTGCGCGCGCGAAAGAGCGCGACCACGAGGCAGGCAAGGAGGGCAACGATCAAGACGAGGGCGGCATAGCGCGTTCGCGGGGAAAAGAGCGTCACGAAGCGCCTCTCATTCGACCGATCTCTCCGTTTCGCTGCAAACGCTCACAATCACAGGAGGGCTCGCCATAAGCGAGCCCTCCTGCCGTCGCGTACGCGCGAATCCCTTTTTGTCGGGTTCACGCATACCGGGTGTGGGCGACGTTTTTTGCGATCGCCGGCGCACACTGCCCACACGCGAGCGCCGCGGGCGGTCGGGCTTCAACGGTCCTCGGGCATCCCCTGCATCGCTTCCTTCCATTTCGGGGAACGCCGCTCGAAAAATGCGGTGATCCCTTCGCTCGCGTCTGCCTCGAGTGCATTCGATGTCATGACTGCCTTCGTGTAGTCGTAGGCGTCCTTCGCGCTGAGCTCGATCTGCGCGTAAAATGCCGCCTTGCCGAGCGCGATAATCGTGCCGCTCGACGTGGCGATCTTGCGCGCGAGCGCGAGCGTTTCCTCATGAAGGCGTTCGGGCGAAACGACGCGATTAACCAAACCCCACGACAGCGCCGTCGGTGCGTCGATCGGATCTCCCGTCAGCAGCATCTCCATGGCACGCTTGCGCCCGATCGCGCGGGTGAGCGCCACCATCGGCGTGCTGCAAAACAGCCCAATGCGCACGCCCGGTGTCGCAAACGTCGCCGTGCTCGAGGCAACGGCCAAATCGCATGCCGCAACGAGCTGACAGCCCGCGGCGGTTGCAACGCCGGCGACCTCCGCGATGACCGGCTGCGGCACCGCAGCGATCCGAGCCATCAGATCAACGCAGGCATCGAAAACGGCACGATAGCTTTCTTCGTCACCCCCAACGAGTTCGCGCAAATCGTGGCCCGCGCTAAACGCCGGACCCTCGGCGCGCAAGATCACCGCGCGCACGTCCGAGGCGATTCCGGCAAGCGCGGCCTCGAGCTCTCGCATCGTTTGCAGCGAAAGCGCGTTGCGCTTCTGCGGACGATTCATCGTCAGGATCGCGATGTCGCCATCGCGCTCGACGCGAACCGCGGTTGCCGGCTCCCCGTTATTGGTCAACAAAATCTCCTCCCTCGCTATGCTGCGGCTCTCGAAGCACTGTCATGCTGAGCCTGTCGAAGCATTGCTGCTGACGACCCTTCGACAAGCTCAGGGTGACATCAGCACTGTCATGCTGAGCCTGTCGAGCGCTGTCGTGCTGAGCCTGTCGAAGCATCGCTGCTGACGACCCTTCGACAAGCTCAGGGTGACATCAGTGCTGTCATGCTGAGCCTGTCGAAGCATTGCTTATGGTGGGCGATGACGGGCTCGAACCGCCGACATCCTCCTTGTAAGGGAGGCGCTCTCCCAGCTGAGCTAATCGCCCGCTCTCTCACCCCGCAGTTTCGCGCTTGCTGCGCCCTCCTCTTCGCCGCGCGCCGCGTGAGGTTTAAGCCTCCGCCAGGCCCGGGAAAACTTCACGGTGACCACCACGTCGGCGACGCCCCCGAAACGAGAGTACCGCGTCGCCTATACGAGCGACGTGCGGAACGTTCCGTTAGCGCGGCGCAGCGTGGCAGCCTTCGCGGCCGAGTGCGGATTCACCGAAGACGCTCTCTCCGACATTCGGCTGGCGGCGGGCGAAGCGCTCAGCAACGCGGTCGAACATGGTGGGGAAACGCCCGCTCGGAAGATCGTGGTTAACTGCAGCTTTGACGACGAAGCGCTCGCCATCGAAATTTGTGACAGCGGCCGCGGATTCAACGAGCCGTCCGCTTGCTCGAAGGTCGAGCCGGACGACCGCGGTCGCGGGTTCGGGATCTTTTTGATGCGCCGCCTCATGGACGAGGTAACCTTCGAGCGCGATGGGCGGCAGGTGCGGCTCGTCCGCCGCCGCGGCTAACCCTTTTCCGCGATCTTCTTCTGCAGCAAAACGATGGCCGCGCGTAACTGCGCGTCGGTCGCGATGTCGCCGAAGCGCGCGTCCCGACTCTCCTCGATACGCAGGTCCGGATCGATTCCGCGCAGGTTGATGTCGCGGTTGCTGGGCGTGAGATAGTGCGCCGTCGTGATCTTGATTGCCGCGCCGTCAGGAAGCGGCGTCAGCGTTTGCATTACACCTTTGCCGAAGGTGCGCGCGCCGACGAGCTTGCCGATTCCGTCGTCTTGCAGGGCGCCGGCGGTGATCTCCGAGGCCGATGCGGTAAACTGATTGACGAGCACCGTGACTGGAAGTGAGATCGACGGATTGGCGTCGGCGTCAATGGTGGTCGCGCGCTTCCCGCGCTCTTCGACGGTGACGATTGCCTTATTGGCAATGAAACGCGAGCTGATATCGAGCGCCGAGTTGACGTATCCGCCGCCATCGTTGCGAAGATCGAGCACCAGCGCCTTCGCGCCGAGCTGAGTCAATCGCGAGATGGCAGTATCGAACTCGCTTGGTGTCGCGCGTCCGAACTCCATGACCCAAATGTAGCCGATTCCGTCGGCGAGCATCTTGAAGACAACCGTCGGGGGCTGCACGTCGGCGCGCGTAATGCTCACGACCGCCGGATGCGCACGCTGGAGCGTCACCGCCACGACGGTACCGGGCTTGCCGCGCAAGCGTCCGCTGACGGCATCGACGGGAACGCCTTTCGTGGGTACGGAGTCGACCGCGACGATGATGTCGCCCACTTGAACTCCGGCGCGTTCCGCGGGAGTACTTGGGAGAACGTAGGTAACGCGAACGCACCCCGACGCGGCGTCGGGCTCGATCATCACGCCGATGCCGCCGATGCGCCGCGGATCGAGCGCTTCGTTAAATTGTTTGAACTCGTCGGGGGTGAAGAACTGTGTGTAGCGGTCGTTCGTGGCTTTGGCCATCGCATCGATAACTGCGTACGCAAAATCGTTGGGCGAGGCATGCGCCGCGCGCGCCGTGCGCAAGATCGCGTCGTCGAGCGCCGCCAAGGTCGCATCGCGATCGCCTTCGACCCGCAGGGCGGGCGCAGGAATCGATACGCCTTTCTTGTGCGCCGTTTGCACGAGCGCATTGCCGGCAGCCGCCAATAAGACTTGCGGATCGACCGTGTCGTAATAGGTCGTTGTCAGAAGCCCGAAACTCTGCGAAACGTCCTCCGCAACCTGATATGGCAACACGGCCGGCGCCGCGCCCGTGCACAATATAGCGAGCAGCGCGGTGATGACGCTCGCGCGGGCCGACAGTTCTGAAAACGACTTCATAGCTTTCCTTCTTCGGTGTTCAAGGGCATAACGCTTGGCGAGCCGGAAGCGTTTCGGCTCGCCGCCGCCCGACGTAGCCGATCCATCATCGCCATTCCCAGCCCATGCTCAGGCAACGCCTGCGCGTCGATCCGTTCGAGTCCGAGCGAATCGAGCTCGTGCAAGATGTCAAAGAAACGGCCTGCGGCTTCGCGCAGATTGCCATTGGACGAAAGGACGCGCGACGCGGCATATCCGCCGAACTCCTCGCGCAGGGTGACCACGCCGGCCGCCTGCCGCTGCGCCTTCGGAACCGTGGCCGGATCGACGATTCGTAAAGGCGTTCGCGGCGCATAATGCAGCTCGAGCTGGCCCGGCGCACGAACCGAACCGCGGCCGCCGCGTAGCAGCGGTCCGGCGATGCGCTCGATCTCTTCGAGCGCGACCGCGCCCGGGCGGAGCAGTTCGGGCTCGGGTTCGAGCGCGACCACGGTGGACTCGATGCCGTGCTCGGTTGGACCGCCGTCAAGGATCAAACCAACGCGATCGCCGAGGCCTTCGGCCACGTGCCCGGCGCGCGTCGGGCTCAAGCCGCCGAACGGATTCGCACTCGGCGCCGCAATGGGAGCCCCAACCGCCGTCAGCAGTGCTCGGGCAACCGGCTGGGCCGGCATTCGAACCGCGACCGTCGGCAAGCCGGCAGTTACTAAGGCTGAAACGTTCGCGGCCTTGGGCAGGACGAGGGTCAGCGGGCCCGGCCAAAACTCCGCGGCGAGCTTTTCGCCCAGAGGCGTCAAGCCGAGCGTGACCTCCTCGAGCATCGAGCGATCGAGAATGTGGACGATCAGCGGGTCGAATGCCGGCCGCCGTTTGACTTCGAAGATTTTGGCGACGGCCTCCACGTTGAAAGCAAGCGCCCCCAAGCCGTAGACGGTCTCGGTCGGAAATGCGACGAGCTCCCCGGCGCGCAACAGGCCGGCCGCTTGGGCGATGCTCTGGGGTCCGGCGGCCACGATGGGCACGCGGAAGGGATGACCCCCGGCCTCGGCCGATACCTTTAATATCATGCCCGTCCCCGATCCCGCGCGGCGCGTCGTGGTGCTCGCGCTCCTTTTCACTGCCACATTCGCATTGCTCGCTGGTTGCGGCGGAGGCGGCTCCGCCGGGTCGCCGTACTTGGCGCCTCCGCCGCCCGCGGCGAAAGGCAAGTACTTCACCCACGTCGTGATCCTCGTTCAGGAAAACCGAACGTTCGACAATCTCTTCGCGACGTTTCCGGGCGCCGACGGAGCCACCCGTGGCAAGACCCACAACGGCGGATCGATCCGGTTAAAAGAGAGCACGCTGGCGAGTCCGATCTCTCCGAACAACGGCTACAACTTTTGGCGGCGAGACTGGAACGGCGGGAAGATGAACGGCTTCGATACTGTTCCGATCGGGCGGATGTCGGGAACGTACGTCTATCGCTACGTCGATCCCACGCAGATCGCACCGTATTGGGATCTCGCCAAGCAATACGTCTTGGCCGATCATACATTCCAGACGCAAGGCAGCGGCAGTTTTACCGCGCATCAGGACTTGATTCGCGGTGGCACCGAGATCGGAAGCGGCGAAAGCCTCATCGACTTTCCGACGGCTGAGCCCTGGGGTTGCAACGCACCGCCCGCAACGCGGACTTCGCTGATTTCGGTAAGCAATAAATACAGCGTTTTCACCGGCCCGTTCCCGTGCATGTCGTACGAAACGCTCGCCGACCTGCTCGACAAGTCCGCCGTGTCGTGGCGCTACTATACGCCGGCGGCGGGAACGATCGGCGGCAATCTTTGGAACGCATTTGCTGCGATCCATGCCGTGCGCTTGGGCGCCGACTGGTCGAACGTCGTATCGCCCGAGACCGACGTCTTCACCGATATCAGCCGCGGCACGCTTCCGTCGGTCGCATGGGTCATTCCCGATTTTCACAACTCCGACCATCCCGGCCAAAGCTCCGACACGGGCCCGTCGTGGGTGGCGCAAGTCGTCGATGCGATCGGCGCGAGCGATGCTTGGAAGACGACGGCAATCTTGATCGTATGGGACGATTGGGGCGGATGGTACGATCACGTCGCACCACCGGGAAATCGTCGTTACGGCGGCTTGGGATTTCGCGTTCCGTTCATTGCAGTTTCGCCGTATGCCAAAGCCGGGTACGTATCGCATTATCAATATGAGTTCGGAAGCATCGTTCGATTCCTCGAAGACAACTGGAACTTGGGACGGTTGGGAACGACCGACGTCACGTCGTCTGACTTTGCGAACGATTTTTTCGACTTCTCGCAAACGCCGCGAGCATTCGTGCGGATCGGAAGTGAGTATTCGAAATCATATTTGCTGCGGCGTCCACCCTCGAACCAGCCGGTGGACACCGAATAAGATAACCAGGATTAGTGACGATTATCAACGATAGCGCGGGTAGCGCAGCAAATGGAAGAAAGGCGCAGACGGCGAACGTTTGCAACGGTTTCCTATGCGCACTTTAGAACGATCGCTCGGCAAAATCGACCCCAAGCCCCCGTTCGGCACGGTACCGGTCGTCTTATCCGATTTCGAACGCATCGAAGTCACGCCGTCCGTTCCTCAGGACGAGCTCAAGCCGATCCAGGCGCACTTCATGACCTTGGCGCAATGCGCCGCGCGCAAGCTCGACGATGCCGCCGAACGCGCGGAAGTCGAGCGCATGCTGCAAGCACGGATGGCGCGATACGGCACGTCGTCGGAATACATCGCGCGGCGTCAAGTGAGCGTGCTGACCTCGCGCTTTGTCACCGACGATCCGGAGCATCCTTCGGATTTGGTTCGCCGTCACGGCAATCTGCGCAGTCCCACCGGCGAGACGCTCGACGAGCGCATGAACTTATTCGAAGAAGTTGCCTGCAACGTTTTCGAGCGCGCCTATCGCGACGGGCAACTCGAGCCCCCCAACGACATCGTGCACGTCAGCTGCTCGGGATACGTCTCGCCCAGTCCGGTGCAGACCTTCCTTTCGCGTCGCGGCTGGCTCGGTGTCGGCGTCACCCATTCCTACCACATGGGATGCTATGGCGCGTTTCCGGCGATCCGAACCGCGGTCGGACTGGTGGGATCGTCGTTCGTTTCGCTTCCCAAACCCAAGCAGCGCGTGGATGTCGTGCACACCGAGTTTCTCTCCTTGCACTTCGATTTGCTTGGCGACGAACCCGACAATTTCGTCACGTCCACGCTTTTTGCCGACGGCTTCATCAAGTACGCGGCCTATCCGCAGAGTGAGTTCCAGAAGAGCGGTCGCCGCGGCGGACTGAAGGTTTTGGCGATCGACGAATTCATTCTTCCCGATTCGCTACCCGAGATGACCTTGCGCCCCGGTCCGCTGCAGTTCGACATGTCGCTCTCCAAGCGCGTACCCTTCATGATTCGCGATTCGATCGGCGCGTTCGTCGAAACAATCTGCGCGCAGGTCGGCCTCGACTTCGAACGCGAGAAATCGTCGATGACCTTTGCCATCCATCCCGGCGGCCCGGCGATTCTCAATCAGATCCGCGGCAAACTCGGCATCGAGGAATCGGCGGTCGCCCTGAGCCGGCGGGTTCTCTACGAGCACGGCAACATGGCTTCCGCGACGGCGCCGCATATCTGGCAGTTGGTCGTGGACTCTCCCGATATCCCAACAGGCACCAAAGTCTTGAGCATGGCCTTCGGCCCCGGCTTAACGGTAATCGGCGCGCTCTTCGAGAAAGTATAGTCCGCGATGGCTACCGACACTAAGACACCGCAGAAATTCTCCGTGCCTGGTCCCTTCTATTGGAGCGTTCGGGGCGTTCATGCGGCCGCTCCGCTCTTTGTCGGACTCGGCAACTTCGAGTCACTCATGCTCGCCCGAAGCCTGGCGCGGCAGCGCGTCGACCGGCCCGTCTACATTTGCGGGCTTCCGCGCGCGGGCACGACGATCACGTTGCAGATGCTCAGCGAGCATCCCGACGTGGGAACGCATAAGTACGCTGATTTTTTGATGCCGTACATGCCCTACGTCTGGAACAAAGTCTTTCCGCGCATACCGGTCGATGCAATGCGTAAACCGGTTCCCCGCATCCATCGCGACCGCATCGAAGTGACCCGCGACAGCGCCGAGATGGGTGAAGAGATCTTGTGGGAGCATTTCTTCCCGCAGATTCACGATGAGTCAGACTACAGCGTCCTCGACGGCACGACGTCGAATCCAACCTTCGAGCGCTTCTACAGCGAGCATCTTCGCAAGCTGGCGCTCGTGCGCGGCCGAAGCCGCTATGTGAGCAAGGCGATTATGTGCGTCGTGCGCATGCAATATCTGCGCAAGCTCTTCCCCGACGCCCGTTTTCTGCTCTACGTTCGCAATCCGGTCGACCACGTCGCCTCGCTGATCAAGCAAGATCGCATTTGGGCCGAGATCGAGCGCGACGATCCGCGACAGATCGAGATCATCGAACTCACGGGGCACCACGAGTTCGGACCAAAGCAAGTGATGGCCAACGTCGGCCGGCCCGAAGAGTTGCGCGAGATCCGCCGCCTCTTCGACGAGGGGCGCTGGGCGCAGTCGCGCGCGCGGTACTGGGCGTACGTCTATGGTTTCGTCGCCGACCAACTCGACGCCGATCCCGAGCTGCGGCGCAGCGTCTGCATCGTGCGCTACGAAGACCTTTGCAGCGATTCACTGCGGACCATCGACCGCATCATCGCGCACACCGAGCTCGATGCGCCCAGCTTCGAGGCGAGCCGCGAGAAATACGACGAGAAGCTTTCGTTTCCCGACTATTACAAGCCGGCGTTCGATGCGCCCACGCTCGACGAGATCGTTGCGGTCACCAGCAACGTGGCTCGGCGCTTCGATTACGACGTCGCGGCCATCGCGCAGCGCGTCGGGGCGAAGGTGTCGTGAGCGCGGGGCGGTGGTCCGCCTTTGCGGCGGCCGCAACGCTCCTGCTCGCGGCGTGCAGCGGCGGCGGTGCCGGTTCGTCCTCGCCCGCGACCCCGTCGGTGCATCATCGAAGTGGTTCGGGGAGCACGCCCATCCAACACGTCGTGCTGATGATTCAGGAGAACCGCAGCTTCAATAATCTCTTCGCCGGCTTTCCCAACGCCACGAGCGCGACGACGGGTTACGAACTCGTCAAGCGCGGCATGCAATACCGCAAGAAAGCCATCAAACTCAAGGAAATCAACCTCCAGGATCCGCGCGATCTGAACCATCTCTACACCAGTTATCTCACCGCGTACAACGGCGGGAAGATGGATGGCTTCAACATGATCATTCAGACGGCGAATAACCGGCCCGAAGGCAGCGCTCCCTACGTCTACGTCAATCCGTCGCAAGTACAGCCGTATTGGACGATTGCATCGCAATGGGGGCTCGCCGACGAGATGTTTCAAACGCAGGGGAGCGCGAGCTTTACCGCCCACCAGGATCTCATTCGCGGCGGTACCTGCATTACGGTTGTCTGCAACCCGCCGTCGGCCAACACCGAGAGTTTGATCGACGACCCGACCTCGCAGGCAGCGTGGGGCTGCGATTCCAAACCTGGAACGGCGACGTCAACGATCAACACGTATCTGGTCTTGAGCCGAGGCACCGGCCCATTTCCGTGCTCGAACCAGTTCCCCGACTACGGCTCGAGCAGCTATCGGACCCTGCGCGACCTCCTCGACGCGAAGAGTGTTTCGTGGAAGTACTATACGCCGCAGCTCGTCGACGGAACGTTGCCCGCGTTGTGGGACGCGTTCGACGTCATCGCGCCGGTACGCTACGGCCCCGAGTGGGGCACCAAGGTCGTTTGGCCCGAAACGACGATCTTCAATGATATCAGCGCCGGCACGCTTCCCGCGATGTCGTGGGTAATTCCGGACGCGGCTAACTCCGATCATCCGGGCAAAGCTCCCGATACGGGTCCGTCTTGGATCGCCCAAGTCGTGAATGCGATCGGGCAAAGCCAGTATTGGAACTCCACGGCGGTCATCGTCGTCTGGGACGACTGGGGCGGCTTTTACGATCCGGTGCCGCCGCCGTTGCCGCTCGACAATCAAGGCGGCCCCGGTTTTCGCGTTCCGATGTTGGTCGTCTCGCCCTACGTTAAGATCGGAAACGGCAGTCAAGGTGGTTACGTCTCCCACACCGTGTACGAGTTCGGCAGCATCATCGCGTTCATCGAAGACACGTTCAACTTAGGGCGGCTCGGCACGACCGACAGCACGACCAACAGCATGAACGATATGTTCGATCTCAATCAATCGCCGCGGCCGTTCGCGACGATTCCGTCGAGTTACAAGAAGGCGTTTTTCCTTCATCAAAAGCCGTCCGGGCTGCCCGTCGATACCGAGTAAGGCCTGATGCTTGCGCGCCCGGCGCCAACGCTCGCGTTAGCCGCGAGTCTGGGCGTTACCGGCTGCGGCGGTCATGCCGTCACCGCGCTGCCCGAGAGTTCGTCGCCATTCGCCGCGCATTCCGCCGCTACTCCAATCACCCACATCGTGCTGGTGATTCAAGAGAATCGCAGCTTTAACGACTTCTTCGCGACGTTCCCCGGCGTGACCGGAACGACGACGGGAAAAATGCGGACGGGGACCGGCTCGAAAGCAAAAACCGAACCGATCTCGCTCAAGCGCGTCAGCTTGCTGAGCAGCGACTCGCTCAATCACACCTACCCCGCATACAAGACCGCCTATCGCGACGGTAACATGGATGCGTTCAATTTGATCGAGCGCGGCACCGGCAAAACCGAGGGTTCGGCCCCCTATCAATACGTCGATCCGCAGCAGATTCAACCCTATTGGACGCTGGCATCGCAATACGCCATCGCCGACAAGTTGTTTCAAACCCAGGGCAGCGAAAGCTTCACCGCACACCAGGATCTGATTCGCGGCGACACGAGGATCGGTCCCAAGCGCAGCATCATCGACATTCCAACGCATTTTCCATGGGGCTGCAACGCGCCGCCCGGCACCGCGACGTCGGTCATTAGCAATGGGCTGGTCTACGAGCGCGACAAAGGGCCGTACCCGTGCTTCAGCTATACGACGCTCGCCGATCTGCTCGACTCTAAGAAGGTTTCCTGGAAGTATTACACGCCGAGCTGGCGCAATAGTGCCGGCGCACAATGGAGTGCATTCTTGGCCGTGTCGGCGATCTTCAAGAACAAAGACGAATGGAACGCTCACGTTTCCACGCCGCCGACGAACTTTTTCACCGACGTTGCGAACGACGCATTGCCGGCGATGTCGTGGGTGATCCCCGACGGCATGGACTCCGATCATCCGGGTTATGGTTCCGATACGGGACCGTCGTGGGTCGCCGACATCGTCAATGCGATCGGCGACAGCCGCTATTGGAATTCGACGGCGATCGTGGTGACCTGGGACGATTGGGGAGGCTTTTACGATCCTGTAAAACCGCCGAAACTCGACGACCAGGGCGGCCCGGGATTTCGCGTCCCAATGATCGTCATTTCGCCCTACGTCCCGAAAAACGAGATATCACATACCGTCTACGAGTTCGGCAGCATCGTACGCTTTATCGAAGACACCTGGCAGCTCGGGCGGCTCGGAACGACCGATGCGACGACGACCAGCATCGCCAACATCTTTCGTTTCGGTCACCGGCCGCGCCGGTTCGAAAAAATACCCGCGACCTATTCGCGATCGTTCTTTCTCCGGCGGCCGCCTTCGGGCGTACCGGTCGACGACGAATAGCAGCCTTACTGGTCGTCCGGAATTCGGCCGTCGTTAGCCTGGTTCAAGAAGAACTGGGCGTTTTGCGGCGCTTTGATCGGGACGAACTTGCGCGGCTTTTTCGAGAAATCGAGACAATCGGCCGCCGGTGAGGTAGCGCGGCGGTCGGCGTCCGAGAGCTGGCCGACGCCGAACAAGTCTTCGCCAAATCGCAGCACGCTCGCCGTCTCGTAGGGCACGTGCGATACGTAGTTTTGCTTCGCATACGGAGAGATGACGATCAATCCAACGCGAAAGCCCGTGCTGTCGTAATCTAAGTACTTCGGGGGAACCGGATCGTAAAGACCGCCCCAATCGTCCCACTGCACGAAGATCACCGTCGAATCCCAAAACTTGCTCTCGCCGACGGCATTAACGACACTGGAGACCCATGAGGGACCAAAGCCGCCGCCGCAGTCGAGATGGTCGGAATCGGGACAGAGCGGCGTGATCCAGGTGAAACTCGCGAGCTTGCCGCTCTTCACGTCGGTGAGGAAGCTCTTCTGCGGCGTGATGATGTTTCGTTTCCAGTCGGGGCCGTAGACGATGTGTTTGACCGCCTGATACCCCGACCACAGACCGCTGAGCGGCTTATTATAGGTGCTCGTGTAGAAGCGCCAGCTCAGATGCGCCCGATCGAACTCATCGCCGAGCGTTTGATAGTCGAAGCAGGGCCGCTGCGAACCGCCCGTCTCCCGCCGCGAATTAATTGTCTCGACCGTATCGTAAACACCGCCTTCGCAGCCCCACGGTCCCTCGGGCACGTCGACGCTCGATTGCGCCTGCGCCGCGATGATGTACTGATGTGCGACGAAGCTTTCGTCGAGTTGCGACTGAAACATATGATCGGCCAACACGAACTCGTGGGCCATATCCCAATAGGGCTTGGATTCGACGTGCGGCACGTAGACGTACTGCGGGTTGGGCGGTCCCCCAAAAGAACTTTCTAAATTGAAACCGTTCATGCGGCAATGCGTGCCCGGCAGCTTGCCGGTACCGTTGCACGCGGCGATCATGTCGCTGGCTCCGTGGCCGACGTCGTACACATCTTTGAGACTGACGGACCGCAGCGCGATGGTCTTCCCTTTCGAGTCCTTGCCGCTGGCGACCGTGTACGCGCCGGGATAGCCTTGGAACATGTCGTTGAAGCTGCGGTTCTCTTGCACGACGTAAACGACGTGCGTAATTTTTCCAGCGCCCGTCGCGTTGAGCGCCCGCAACGTTGGAGCGCTCTGCATCGCCGGCAACGTGTCACCCTGAGCCTGTCGAAGAGGGGCGGCGCAGGCCGCCAGCATGGCAGCGAACCCAACGCCGGCCGCGGCGCGTGCAAGACGTATCCCGATTCTCACGGCGTCACCTACTCATAATCCGGGGCGAAGTAATCTTCGTCGCGTGAGTGCATGAAGAATTTGGGCGGCAGCGGCGCGGCGATCTTGACGAATGGCCGCGGCTTCATACTGAAGTCGAAACAGTCCGCGGCCGGCGAGGCCGCGCGGCGATCGGCCGCGGCGAGCTGATCCAAACCGAAGAGATCTTCACCAAAGCGCAGCACGCTCGCCGTCTCGTAATGCACGTGCGAAACGTAGTCAGCCTTCGCGTACGGCGAGATGATCAGCAACGGAACTCGAAAGCCGACGCTATCGAGACCCAAGTACGCCGGCGCTACGTGATCGTACAAGCCTCCCCAGTCGTCCCACTGCACGAAGATCGCGGTCGAGTTCCAGAACTTGCTCTTACCGATGGTGTTCACGAGCGCCGCAACCCACGACGGGCCGTGTCCGCCGCCGCAATTCGTATGGTCGGAGTCGTGACAGACCGGCGTGATCCAGGTGAAGTTGGCGAGCTTGCCCGCGCGAACGTCGGTGATGAAGGTCCAGTTCGGCGAGATAACGTTCTTCCAACCGGCGCCGTAGCGAATGTGGCGAACGGCACGATACGCCGACCACTCGGCTCCGGGCTGGCTCGAATCCTTGCCGAAGGCGCTGGCATAAAACCGCCACGAAAGCTTCGCCTTGTCGAGCTCGTCGGCCAAGGTCGTATAATCAAAGCACGGCGAGATTACCGGTCCATTTGGATCGCGATTCTTGACGATCGTCGGTATCGTATCGCCCTTGCCGCCGCCGCAACCCCATTCCGAAACGGGCAGATCGACCGCGGAGTCGGCCTGCGCCGCGATCGCATACTGGTGCGCGACGAAGCTATCGTCGAGTTGCGATGCAAACATCTTATCGGCAAGCACCCATTCGTGCGCCATGTCGAAATACGGCTTTGACTCGGTGTGGGGAACGTAAAGATATTGCGGATCGGTTTGGAATGGCGGCCATGAGGCCTCGAGATTAAATCCGTCCATGCGACAGTGCGTGCCCGGAATGCTTCCGGTTCCGTCGCATGCCTCGAACATCGCTTGTGCGGAATGGTCGATGGATTGCAAATAAGCCAGGCTCCGCGCCTTGAGCCGCACTCGGTGACCGTGAGAATCCATGCCCACGGAAACCGTATCGGCCCCCGGGTAGCCTTGGAAAAGGTTATCGAAACTGCGGTTTTCCTGAACGATATAAACGACGTGCGTGATCTTCCCGGCGCCCGTCGCGTTGAGCGCCCGCAACGCTGGAGCGCTCTGCATCGACGGCAACGTGTCACCCTGAGCCTGTCCAAGGGGCAACGTGTCACCCTGAGCGAGCCTGCCCTGAGCGAAGTCGAAGGGAAGGGCGCCTCCGCACCCACCGCACAACGCGGCAAGCAACACGACCAATAAACGCCTCATTGATCGTCGGGCATCCGCGGGTCGGCCGCCTGGCCGGCGAAAAAGGCCGCCGGCTCCGGCGCCGCAATCGGCACGAACGTGCGCGGTGGGCGAGAAAAATCGAAGCAATCCGTTGCGGGCGACGTTGCCCGTGCATCGGCCGCCGAAAGCTGGGCGAGGCCGAAGAGATCTTCGGCGAATCGCAAGACGCTCGACGATTCGTACTGCACGTGCGAGACGTAGTTCTTCTTTGCGTACGGCGAAATCACCAGCAGCGGCACGCGAAAGCCGAGGCTATCGTAGTCTTCGAACGGCGGCGGCACGTGATCGTAGAGTCCGCCCCAGTCATCCCATTGCACGAAGATCGCCGTCGAATTCCAAAACTTGCTCTGGCCGACCGCGTTGACCAGCGACGTCACCCACGATGGGCCGAAGCCGCCGCCGCAGCCCGGGTGATCGGAATCGGCGCACAGGGGCGTAATCCACGTGAAGCTGGCCAGCTTGCCGTGCCGGACGTCACGCAAAAATTGCTTTTGTGGCGTGATGATGTCGGTCTTCCAATCGGGACCCTTGAAGATATGCTTGACGGCTTGGTATCCCGACCAAATCCCCTGAAACGGATCGGTATAGACAGTGGTGTAGAAACGCCAGCTCAGGCGCGCGCCGTCGAGCTCGTCGCCGAGCGTCCTGTAGTTGAAGCATGGTTCTTGATCACCGCCGCCGGTTCGTTGCTGCGTGATGGTCCCGACGAAGTCGGCCTTTCCACCCGAGCAGCCCCACGGTCCGAAGGGAAGATTAACGCTCGAGTGCGCCTGCGCGGCAATGGCATATTGATGGGCGACGAAGCTGTCGTCGAGCTGCGACTGAAACATCCGGTCGGCGAGCACCCATTCGTGGGCCATATCGAAATATGGCTTCGATTCGGCATGCGGCACGTACACGTACGTTGGATGCTTGACCCCCGGCGGCGGATTCACCACTCCTTCGCGATCGAAACCGTCCATGCGGCATTTAGTGCCGGCAAGTTTGCCGGTGCCGCGACAATCGGTGAACATCGCTTCCGCCGAATGATCGGGGCCGTAAACGGTCGTCAGCGACAACGGCACCAGCGCGATGGTCTTCCCCTTCGAATCTTTGCCGCTCGAAACGGTGTCGGCGCGCGGATACCCTTGGAACAAGTTATCGAAGCTGCGGTTCTCTTGAATGATGTAGACGACGTGCGTGATCTTGCCGGCGCCGGTGGCGGGAGGGGAGCTGGGCGAAGCCGCCGGCAGCGTTGGTTGGACGCTCTGAGAACATGCCGCCAGCCCCAGCGCCAGCAGCGCCGCGACGAACCGTCTACTCATAATCGGGCGCAAAGTAGTTCTCGGCGCGATTGTGCATAAAGAACGAGGGCGGCAACGGCGCCTTGATTTTCACGAACGGTCGCGGCGCGTGCGCGAAATCGAAGCAATCCCTGGCCGGTGAGTTTGCGCGCAGATCGGCGGCGGCGAGTTGGTTCAAACCCCAAAGGTCTTCGGCGAAGCGCAGAACGCTCGCCGTCTCGTATTGAACGTGCGAGACGCGGCCGCGCCGCGCGTACGGCGAGATGACGATGAGCGGCACGCGAAAACCCAGACCGTCGTAATCTTCGTATGGCGGCGGAACGTGATCGTAAAGACCGCCCCAATCGTCCCACTGCACGAATATCGCCGTCGTGTTCCAGAACTTGCTCTTGCCCACGGCGTTGACCAGCGCTGCAACCCACGACGGTCCGAAGCCGCCCTTGCAGTTGACGTGATCGGAGTCGTCGCAGACCGGCGTGATCCAGGTGAAGTCTGCCAGCTCGCCCTTGCGCACGTCGGTGATGAAGCGCCAGTTCGGCGAGATCACTTTTTTCCAATCCGGTCCGTCACGAATGTGTTTGACGGCCTGATAACCCGACCAGAACGAACCTCCATCGCTCGACGCGCTTCCGAACGCCGCGGCGTAGAATCTCCACGAGAGTTTCGCCGCATCGAGTTCGTCGCCGAGCGTCTGATAATCGTAACAGGGTTTGATCGAAGGTCCGATCTCGCGATCTTGCATGAGCGTGGTGACGGTGTCGTCGTGGCCGCCGTGGCAACCCCAGGTGAGATTCGGCAAGTTAACGCTCGACGCGGCCTGCGCCGCAATGATGTACTGATGGGCCACGAAGCTTTCATCGAGCTGTGATTGGAACATGCGGTCGGCGAGCACGCCTTCGTGCGCCATATCGAAATATGGCTTCGAATCGCTCTGCGGCACGTAGACGTACATCGGATACTTGACGTGCTTTGGACCTAAAAAATGAATTTCTCGATCGAAACCGTTCATGCGGCAATCGGTTCCGGGCAGGCTGCCGGTACCGTTACAATCCGTCAGCATTGCACCCAGCGAATGGTCGAGCACGTACTTGTCGCCGAGCGGCACCGGCGCGAGGCGGATTGTTTTGCCTTTTGAATCTTGGCCGCTCGAAACGGTATCGGCACCCGGATAGCCTTGAAAGAGATCGTCGAAGCTACGGTTCTCTTGAACGATGTAAACGACGTGTTTGATTTTTCCCGCGCCCGTCGCGTTCACGGCTTGCAATACGGCGTCGCTGCGCGCGGGAACGACCAGTGACGAGCCGGCCGCCCCGCATCCGGCCAACGCCAACAGCAAAACTCCAAGCAAAAAGCGCCGCTTGCCCATAGAATGGCAAGAATGCCGCGCTGCGGGCGGCCTTCCTTCCCTCAAACAGTACGGGCGGGCGCCCGGCCGTTCCGCTCTCGGCATCCGCTTTCTTCTTCATGCAGGCAACGGGACCGCCCGTTACTAAGTAAAGCCGACTCCCCAGACCGATCTCACTTCCTTAAGGAGCTTTTGTGAACGTAACTTTCAAACTTGCGGCGCCGCTCGTTGCGGCGCTGGCAATCGCCGCTTGTAGCGCAGGCGGCTCTTCGAGCGTGCCGGCAACCGGCGGCACCGCGCTCTCCAGCCAATCGGCGCACATGCCGCAGTGGGAAGCGCGACATCAAGCGACGCGCGCCTGCCCGATGGTCGTCGGCAAGCCCACGTGCTTGGCGCTGAACGTCACCGGAATTTCGCATCTGAACAGTCCCAGCGGTTTGTTCCCGTCCGATTTGGAAACCGCGTACGACTTACCGTCATCGACCGGCGGCGCGGGGCAACTCGTTGCCATCGTCGATGCGTACGACAATCCGAAAATCGCCACCGACCTCGCGGCGTACCGAACGCAGTTCGGTTTGGGAACCGCGACCTTCAATAAATACAACGAACACGGACAGCAGAGCGGCTACCCGCAGGGAAGCACCGGCTGGGGAACCGAGGAAGACCTCGACGTTGACATGGTCTCTGCCGCTTGTCCGAAGTGCTCGATCGCGCTGATCGAGTCTGACGGCAGCATCACCGGAATGGAAGAGGCCGAAGCGACGGCCGTTTCACTCGGCGCGCACATCGTAAGCAACAGCTGGATCTGCTACGGCAGCACCGACTGCGGCGACACGGCCTTCTCCACGTACTTCGACACCCCGGGCGTCGTCTATCTCGCCGCTTCGGGCGACGAAGCGTATAACAACATCGGCGCGCCCTCGGTACTCGACAGCGTCGTCGCCGTCGGCGGCTCGCAACTGAGCAAGAGCGGTTCGAAGTATAACGAAACGGTCTGGAATGACGCGGGCAGCGGTTGCGCCACCGGCGTCACCAAGCCGTCATGGCAGAAGGATCCGAGTTGCTCCTCGCGCACCGACGCCGACGTCTCGTCGGAAGCCGGCTGCAGTCCGGGTGTCGCCGAGTACGACACCTACGGCTCCGGCGGCTGGATCGTCGAATGCGGCACCAGCGCGGCCTCGCCGTTGAACGCGGGCGTTTTTGCTCTCGCCGGTAATGCCAGCTCGCAGAACGCGGGCCAGAAGTTCTGGACCCTCAAGAAAAAGAAGCGAAGCAAGGACTTAAACTACATCAGCGTCGGCAGCAACGGCTCGTGCGGCGGCAGCTACCTCTGCACCGCCGGAACCAAGCAGTTCGGCACCTACGGCGCACCGATCGGCTGGGGATCGCCCCACGGCGTCGGCGCGTACTAGCAGAAGTCTCAGTAAACACGAAACGAGAGGCGGGCGCTACTGCGCCCGCCTCTCTCACACAGTGACGACAAAGGAGCACTCTTGAACCCGAATTTCAAAGTCTTGCTGCCGATTGCGGCGGCGCTGACGATCGCCGCGTGTAACGCCGGCGGATCGTCGAATATGCCGGCGACCGGCGGCACCAATCAATCCGGCCAATCCGGCGCACAAATGCCGGCCGGCAGAGAATCTCAGCGATGGGGCGCAAACGTCCGGGCGGCCTGCCCCGATGCCGGCCCCGGCTTCGCACACTGCACGGCCCTCGAGCGCGTCGGTCCTCAGATCGTGCCCGATGGCGGGTCGGGACCCGGCGGCGGCTTCACCCCCGCTCAGTTCGAAGCGGCGTATAACCTTCCGTCGTCGACCAAGGGATCGGGCCAGATCGTCGCGATCGTCGACGCCTACGACAATCCCGACATCACAACCGACCTCACGGTCTACCGCAACTTCTTTAAATTGCCGGTTGCGAACTTCACCAAGTACAACCAAACGGGACAGACGAAAAACTACCCAACGGGCAACACCGGCTGGGGCGTGGAGGAGGCCCTCGACGTCGATATGGTCTCGGCAAGCTGTCCGAACTGCACCATCTATCTCATCGAGGCGAACTCGAATTCGTTCAGCGATCTCGGCGCAGCCGAAGTCGAGGCCGTGAAATTGGGCGCGCACATCATCACCAATAGCTATAGTGGAAGCGGTTGCAGCGGCACGTGCGGCTATGGGACCGACTACGGCGCTCCCGGCGTGGAGTATCTCGCTTCCGCCGGCGACAGTGGCTACGGCATCGGCGCTCCGGCGCAGTTCGACACGGTTGTCGCGGTCGGAGGCACCAGCCTAACAACGGATACGAACGTAAAACGCGGTTATAACGAGACGGTCTGGAACGGCACGGGCGGCGGTTGCTCGACCGTGACGAAACCGTCGTGGCAGCACGATCCGGGATGCACGTATCGGACCGCAAACGACGTAGCGGCCGCGGCCAATCCGAATGCGGGCGGCGCCGCGATTTACGACACCTACGGTAACGGTGGCTGGGCCGTTTATGGCGGCACCAGCGAATCCTCGCCGCTGAACGCCGGCATCTTCGGGCTTGCGGGTAATGCCTCCAAACAAGTTGGCGGCAAGACCTTCTGGACGCTCAAGAAAAAGGCGCTGAAAAAGGATCTGTGGGTCATCAGCAGCGGCAGCGACGGCTCCTGCGGCGGCAGTTATCTTTGCACCGCCGGCACCAAACAGTACGGTACCTATTCAGGTCCAACCGGTTGGGGAACGCCCAACGGCATCGGCGCGTATTAGCGCACCGCTCGGTTCTACGAAAGGGGAGGCGGGCGCGATCGCGCCCGCCTCGGTCACACAGTGACGATAAAGGAGCATTCATGAACCCTTCGCTTAAGATTTTGCTGCCGGTCGCGGCGGCGCTGACGATCGCCGCCTGTAACGCCGGCGGATCGTCGAACGTACCCTCCGCCGGCGGCGGCGCGCAGAGCGCAGCATCGCGAAGCGCCTACGTTCCTCAGTGGAAAGCCAAGAATCTCGCGCATGCCGACTGTCCGATGGTCGCCCGCAAGAACGAGTGTATGGCGCTCACCGTTAACGGCACGATCAGTCATTTGGTGCCGAGCGGCTTAGGTCCGACCGATCTTCAAACGGCGTATAATCTACCCTCGTCCACGAATGGCGCGGGACAGATCGTCGCGATCGTGGATGCGTACGACAATCCAAAAGTCGCCTCCGATCTAGCAGCCTATCGCACCCAATATGGCTTGGGTACGGCAAACTTCACCAAATACAATCAAGAAGGACAAACGAGCAACTATCCGTCCGGGAACACCGGCTGGGGCACCGAGGAAGACCTCGACGTCGACATGGTTTCGGCCGGATGTCCAAAGTGCACGATCTACCTGATCGAAGCCAACAGCAACAACACGAGCGATCTCGAAACGGCCGTCGCCGAAGCGGTGACGCTCGGCGCGCATATCGTTAGCAATAGCTACCTCTGCGCCGGCTCGACCTGCGGCTGGTCGGAATCGTATTTCGAGAGCCCTGGTGTGGAATACATCGCCGCGTCGGGCGACGATGGTTATAACGAAAACGGGCCGCCGGAATATTTCGGCAGCGTCGTTTCGGCCGGCGGCACGCAGCTGACCAAGAGCGGTTCGAAGTATAGCGAAACCGTTTGGTCCGATGCGGGCGGCGGCTGCTCCGACAATGGCACCGGCGCCAGCCTCGGCCAGCCAAAGCCGGCGTGGCAGAAAGATCCCGATTGCAAGTATCGCACCGATTCCGACGTCTCATCCGAAGCGGGCTGCAATCCGGGTGTCGCCGAGTACGATACCTACGGCTCTGGCGGCTGGATCGTCGAATGCGGCACCAGCGCCGCGAGTCCGATGACCGCGGCCGTCTTTGCGTTAGCCGGAAATGCAAGCTCGCAGAATGCAGCCGAACATTTCTGGAAACTCAAAGCCAAGAAACGCAACAAAGAGCTGCATTACATCAGCGTCGGAAACGACGGCTCGTGTAACGACGAATATCTCTGTACGGCCGGCACCAAACAGTACGGCACCTACTCCGGCCCTGCCGGCTGGGGAAGTCCCAACGGCGTGAAGGCCTACTAGCCAGAGCACATCGCGAGAGAAACGGCGAGCGCACAAGCGCCCGCCGTTTTTTCATTGTGAGTCGGGAATGCGATCGTCTTCGTGCTGATGTAAAAAGAAGCCGATGCCTTTGGGCGCCTGAATCGGGACGAAGGCTCGCGGCGCCTGCGTGAAATCGAAGCAATCGGCGGCCGGCGATGCGGCTCGCCGATCCGAAACCGCGAGCTGACCCAAACCAAAAAGATCTTCGGCGAAGCGTAAGACGCTGGAGGTCTCGTACTGCACGTGTGACACGTGGTTCTTTCGCGCGTAGGGCGATATCACGAGCAGCGGAACGCGAAATCCCAGCCCGTCGTAGTCTTCGTATGGCGGAGCAACAGGATCGTAGAGACCGCCCCAATCGTCCCATTGCACGAAGATCGCGGTGGAGTTCCAGAACTTGCTCTTGCCGATGGTATTGACGAGCGCCGCCACCCACGAAGGGCCGAAGCCGCCGCCGCAGTTGGTATGGTCGGAGTTGGCACAGATTGGCGTAATCCAGGTAAAGCTGGCCAGCTTTCCGGCGGGAACGTCGGTGAGAAAACGCTTCTGGGGATAGATGACCTTCGACCAATCGGGACCGCTGTAAATGTGGCGCACGGCCTGATAACTCGACCAGACCGCGCCCGAGTCGCTCGACGGAGTCGCGTACATGCTCGAATAGAAACGCCAGCTGCGCCGAGCGCGGTCGAGTTCGTCACCGAGCGTCTGATAATCGAAGCACGGCCGCTGCAACGCGCCGTACGACCGATCGGCCTCGATGGTGCTCACCGAATCGCTCGGGCCAACCTGGCATCCCCACGCGCCGCCCGGCAAATCGACGCTCGACTGCGCTTGCGCCGCGATGACGTATTGATGAGCGACGAAACTTTCGTCGAGTTGCGATTGAAACATGCGGTCGGCGAGCACCCATTCGTGGGCCATATCGAAGTACGGCTTGGAGTCTGTCGCCGGCACGTACGCATACTGCGGATGCTTCACCCCGCGAGGCCGCCGGTCCACGTATTCCTTGTCGAAACCGTCCATTCGGCATTTCGTACCGGGCAGTTTGCCGCGGCCGTCGCACGCGGCGAACATCGCCGCTGCCGAGTGGTCGATCTCGTAGGTAAACCGCAGACTGACCGGCTCGAGCTCGACGGTCGTCCCCTTCGAATCTTTTCCTTCGGAGACCGTGTACGCGCCGGGATAACCGTAGAACAGATCGTTGAAGCTGCGATTCTCTTGCACGATGAAAACTATATGGCGGATCTTCCCGGCCCCACTCGCCAACGACATCGATCCCAGCTCGTTCGCTGCAACGGGCAGCGGCGCGGAGGGTTGCGCGCAGGCGGCGACCGCGACGCTAAGCACGGCCGCCGCGAGATAGGTGACGTTCGTACGTGGCACGGAGTCGAGGTTATTGGCCGGCCGAGCGGGAACCCATGGTCTTTCCCAGACGATTCTAAAAAGGAGCTCTCGTGAACGGACCCTTAAGGCTTGCCGGGCTGCTTGTTTTGGCGGCTTCTGTTTCGGCATGCAGCAGCGGAGGCTCGACGAGCCTTCCGGCAGCAGGCGGCCAATCGGCCGCATCTTCGAATTCGGCACCGGATTGGCAGACGCGGCATACGGCGAAACGCGCCTGCGACGGCCCCCGCACGGGCAATCGGATGCAGTGCGATGCGCTGATCATTCATGCGCCCGGAGCCATCAACCCCGACGTCGCCGGCTGGGGCGCACCCAACCTCGAAGCGGCGTACAATCTTCCCTCGTCCAGCAAAGGATCGGGCCAGATCGTCGCGATCGTCGATGCCTACGACAATCCAAACGTGGCCTCGGATCTCGCCGCTTACCGTTCGTACTTTGGCCTTCCCACAGCGAACTTCTATAAGTACAACCAGAGCGGACAGCAAAGCAACTACCCCGTCGCCAACAGCGGCTGGGGCGTTGAGATCGATCTCGATGTCGAAATGGTTTCGGCGAGCTGTCCGAATTGCACGATCTATCTGATCGAAGCGAACGACAACAGCGGCACGAACCTCTACGCGGCCGAGCAAGAGGCCGTGACGCTTGGCGCACACATCGTCAGCAACAGCTGGGGCGGCGGCGGCGGCAGTTCCTCGGGCGGTGACTTCGATACCAAGGGCGTCACCTATCTCGCCAGTGCCGGCGATAGCGGCTACGGCATGCAGGATCCGGCCGACTACACGACCGTCGTTTCGGTCGGCGGCACCTTGCTCTCCGAAGCCAGCTCGAAATACAGCGAAGTCGTCTGGCCGGATAGCGGCGGCGGCTGCTCGGTGGTTGCAAAGCCTTCGTGGCAGAAAGATCCGAAATGCGCGGAGCGCATCGGTAACGACATCACCGCGGTCGCCTGGAATGTGTCGCTCTACGATTCCTATCCGCACGGCGCATGGGGAACGGTCGGCGGCACGAGTGTCTCGTCGCCGTTGATGGCGGGAGTCTTTGGCCTTGCCGGAAACGCGACCAAGCAAGACGGCGGCAAAAACTTCTGGACGGCGAAAAAGAAGGTCCGCGCGAAATACCTCCACTACATCACCAGCGGCACGCTGAACAAGTGTCCGACGCAGTACTCGGGCACGTACGTGTGCACGGCCGGAACCAAGCAGTTCGGCACGTACTCCGGCCCGACCGGATGGGGATCGCCCAACGGTATCGGCGCCTTCTAAATACGACGAACGGGCCGTGAACGCACTGCGAACGTTTGCGGCTTCGCTCTTTCTCACTGCCGGCGTTGCTGCGTGCAACGCCGGCAGTTTTTTGCGTGCGCCAACTCTTGCGCAAAGATACCAAGGCCCGCACGCAACCGCGACGATGCCGCCCGGTTGGGGACCGGCCGAATTGCAAGCTGCCTATCATTTACCGTCATCGAGCAACGGCAGCGGACAGATCGTCGCGATCGTCGACGCTTTTGACAATCCTCACGTGGTGGATGACCTCGCGACGTATCGCGCAACCTACGACCTCGGAACCGCCTCCTTTCGCAAGTTCAACCAAGAGGGTCGAGAGGGCAAGTATCCGCAGGGCGACGTCAGCTGGGGCAACGAGATCGATCTCGACGTCGAAATGGTTTCGGCGAGTTGCCCCAAGTGCACCATCTATCTTGTCGAAGCGCGAACTGACGCTTCGGTCAACCTCTATGCGGCTGAAGTCGAGGCCGTCAAGCTCGGCGCACATATCGTTACCAATAGCTGGGGTGGCGACAGCGGCTTCGCCTCGGGCGATGCTTTCGAAACGGCCGGTGTCGCGTACGTTGCGAGCGCGGGCGACAGCGGCTACGGCATGCAGGACCCAGCCGACTACATCAACGTCGTCTCCGTCGGCGGTACCGTGCTCACCCAACAGGGAAGGACGTTCAGCGAGAGCGTCTGGCTCGATACAGGCGCGGGCTGCTCGAAGATCGCGAAGCCGCAATGGCAGCACGATCCTCGCTGTTCGATGCGCACCGGCAACGACGTCGCGGCCGTCGCGCGGCACGTTGCGTTATACGATACGTATGGCTACCGCGGATGGATGACGGCCACGGGCACGAGCATCTCGGCGCCCCTGATCGGTGGTGTCTTTGCGCTGGCAGGAAACGCGTCGTTGCAAGACGGCGGCAAACATCTCTGGAACTTGACGGACGAGCGGCGCAAAAGATATTTGCACGCGATCGAGCGCGGGGGAATCAGCGGCTGCCCGAAGCGGCTGGTCGGCAGCTATCTTTGCCGAGCGGGAACCGGCGAATACGGCACTTATTCCGGCCCTTCCGGCTGGGGAACGCCCAACGGCATCGGCGCGTTCTAATAAATGGAGATGAACGCAGTGAAGCGATTTCGTATTCTGGCGCTCTGCGGTGCGGCCGGCGTCGCCTTGATCGCGAGTGCCTGCTCCAGTGCGGAGCACGCCCCAGGCGGCGTTTCAAATTTCTCCAGAACGAGCATGCTCCCGGCGACCAGTTCGAAAGGATCGCCGATTTCGCACGTCGTTTTCGTCGTTCAGGAGAATCGCTCGTTCAACAACCTTTTTATGGGTTTCCCGGGCGCGACCACCGCGACATACGGCTACGACGAAAACGGGCGCAAGATAGAGCTGAAGCCTCGCAATCTCGCCACGAAGTGGGACGTCGGTCACGGATCGGCAGCCTTCTTTGCCGCCTGCGACGGTCAGGGCAAGCTGCCCGGCACCGATTGCAAGCTCGATGGATGGGATCAAGAAGGCATGAGTCCTTCGGGACCTCCCAATCAGCCCTATTCGTACGTGCCGCGCGGGCAGATCGCACCATACTGGACAATGGCCGAGCAGTACGCGCTGGCCGACGAAATGTTCGCCTCAAATCTCGACGGCAGCTTCATCGCGCATCAGTACCTCGTCGCCGCCTACGCCAGTCATGCCGTCGACTTCCCCGACGGACCATGGGGCTGTGAGGGCGGAAAAACCGACACCGTTACGACGCTCCTCAAAGACCGCACTCTGGGTGGCAGAATCCAGGCGTGCTTCGGGAATCCTACGATCGCCTCGGAAGCCGACGCCGCCGGAGTGAGCTGGCGGTTTTACGCCGGGGCGGTCGACGGCGACGGCGGCCTATGGTCGTCGTATCAAGCCGACAAGAAGATTTACGACGGTCCTGACTGGACCGCAAACGTCATCAATCCACCATCGCGGTTTCTGACGGACGTGGGCAACGGGCAGCTCGCAGCGGTCACATGGATTGCACCGCTGAATGCGACATCCGATCACCCCGGGTCCAATGCACACGACGGACCGGCCTGGGTTGCCAGCGTCGTCAACGCCGTCGGCACGAGTCCCTTTTGGAAATCCACTGCGATCTTCATCATGTGGGACGATTGGGGTGGGATGTTCGATCCGGTTGCGCCCGTCTACGAAGATTACGACGGCCTCGGTTTTCGCGTACCGCTGATCGTCGTTTCGCCGTATGCAAAGCAAGGCTCGGTGACGCATACGCAATACGAAACGGCGAGCGTCTTGCGCTTCATCGAGGACAACTTTGGCCTGTCGCAGCTGGCGGCAAGCGACAAGCGCGCCAACGATCCAGCGACCGATCCTGCCGTTTTCGATTACCTGCAAGCCCCGCGCAAGTTCAAAAAAATTGCCGGCGCCAAGACCGCGGCCTACTGGAGAGAGTACGAGCGGACTTTGCCGGCAACGCGCCGAGGTGGCAACATCATCGGCGATGATTAAGTTCAGCAGCGGATTGGGCGCCGCGCTGGCGCTCGCGGCATGCAGCGGCGCACTGTCGAACGTACCCATATCAACGCATACACCGCAAACGCAACAGCCGCCGATCGAGCACGTCGTTTTCGTTATTCAGGAGAATCGCTCGTTCAACGATTTATTTATGGGTTTCCCGGGCGCGACGACCGCGACGTACGGCTACAACACGCGCGGACGCAAAATCACGCTGCGGCCGCGGGGCCTTGACACGTCGTGGGATATGGATCATGACTCGCTGGGGTTTTTCACCGAATGCGACGGGCAAGGAAAACTTGCGGGCACGAACTGCAAGATGGACGGTTGGAACAAGGAGCCCGTCAGCCAAGTTCCACCCGCGCCGAAGGACGCGCCGTATTCGTACGTGCCGCACAATCAAGTCGCCCCCTACTGGGCGATGGCCAAAGAATACGTGCTCGCCGACCGAATGTTCGCCTCGAATCTCGACGGAAGCTTCGTCTCGCATCAGTACGCGGTCGCCGCCTATGCGAGCCACGCAATCGACTCGCCGCTCACGACGCAATGGGGTTGCGAGGGCGGCCCGAGCGATACGGTTGCGACGCTTTTAAAAGATCGCACGGATGGCGATCGAATCCCGGCCTGCTTCGGCAACCCGACAGTCGCCTCCGAGGCCGATGCGGCAGGAATTAGCTGGCGGTTCTATGCCGGCGCTCTGAACAGCGACGGAGCGCTTTGGTCGTCGTATCAAGCCGACAAGAAGATCTATAACGGCCCCGACTGGACCGCGGACGTCATCAATCCGCCCTCGCAGTTTCTTACCGATGTCGGCCACGGCAAACTGGCGGCGATAACCTGGATCACACCGCTCGCCGCAACCTCCGACCATCCGGGAACCAACTCGAACGAGGGGCCGGCGTGGGTTGCGAGCGTCGTTAACGCGGTCGGCGCGAGCCGCTTTTGGAACACGACGGCGATCTTTATCATGTGGGACGATTGGGGCGGTTTCTTCGATCCCGTGCCGCCCGTCTTCGAAGATTACGACGGCCTCGGTTTTCGCGTGCCGCTCATCATCATCTCGCCCTACGCGAAGCAAGCTTCGGTAACGCACGTGCAATACGAAACGGCGAGCGTCCTGCGCTTTATCGAAGACAACTTCGGCCTCGCGCAACTGGCGGCGAGCGACACGCGGGCGAACGATCCGGCGAACGATCCGGCGGTCTTCGATTACCGGCAAACGCCGCGCGGCTTCAAGAAGATCCCGGGTGCGAAGCCCGTGTCGTATTGGCGGCGTCTGGAACAAAGCTCGCAACGCGACCGCGAAACGATCGTCGGTGACGATTAAACGAAGCGGCGCGTTGGGCGCCGCGCTCGCGCTCGCCGGCTGCGGCGCCGCCGCAGTTTCGAGTCCCGCGGTGCCGGCAACCACTTCGCCGACGTCGGCGCCGGTGACGACGCCGATCAAGCACGTGGTCTTTGTGATTCAAGAGAACCGCTCGTTCAACAATTTGTTCTTGGGCTTTCCCGGTGCGACGACGCAAGCTTACGGATACGATGCAAACGGGCGCAAGATCCGGTTGCACGCCGCCAACCTTGCGACGATGTACGATATCGGGCACTCGGCCAGCGATTTCTTCGACGCCTGCCACGGAGACGGAAAGCTGCCCGGAACGCATTGCCGGATGGACGGCTGGAACGCCGAGCAGCTCATCGGAGAAGCGCCGAAGAACGCCCCTTTTGCTTACGTCCCGCGCAATCAGATCGAGCCGTATTGGACGATGGCGCGTCAGTACGTGCTTTCGGATCGCACCTTTGCCTCGAACCTCGACGGCAGCTTTGTCGCCCACCAATATACCGTGGCCGCGTATGCCAGTCACGCGGTGGATTACCCGCTCACGCAGTGGGGCTGCGAAGGTGGAAAGAGCGACACGGTGCTCACGTTGACGATGCGGCGTGGCACGGGCCCGCGCATCCCCGCGTGTTTCGATAATCCGACCATTGCGAGCGAAGCCGATAAGGCAGGCGTGAGCTGGCGCTTCTATGCCAGCGCCATCGGCCAAGACGGCGGATCGTGGTCGTCGTACCAGGCGGTCCGAACGATCTTTCGCAGCGCCGCTTGGACGGCCGACGTCATCAGCCCTCAAACCAACTTTCTGCGTGACGTCGCCCACGGCAAACTCGCCGCGGTCACCTGGATCGCGCCGACCAGCTCGACCTCGGATCATCCCGGCTTGTATTCGAGCGAGGGTCCGGCGTGGGTGACGAGCGTCGTGAATGCGGTCGGCGCGAGCCGCTTTTGGAAGTCAACGGCGGTCTTTATTATGTGGGACGACTGGGGCGGATTCTTCGATCCGGTTCCACCGGTCTATGAAGATTACGACGGCCTGGGATTTCGCGTTCCGCTGATCGTCATCTCGCCGTACGCCAAGCACGGATCGGTGACGCACGTGCAGTACGAAACCGCGAGCGTGCTGCGCTTCATCGAAGACAACTTCGGATTAGCGCCGCTCGCGGCGAGCGATCTGCGCGCCGCCGATCCGGCCGACGATCCGGCGGTCTTCGATTACGCGCAAGCGCCGCGTCCGTTCAAAAAACTTGCCGACGATAAAGCTCTGAACGATTGGAAGCACCTCGATGGAACTTTGCCGGAAATTCACCCGCACTGGAGCACCCTCGGTGACGATTAAGCAAAGCGGCGCGCTGAGCGCCGCCCTGGCGCTCGCCGGATGCGCGAGCGGCGCCTTGTCGAGCGCGCCGCCCAGCGCACAGCCGACCTCGACGCCGGCGGAGTCGCCGATCAAGCACGTCGTCTTCGTCATTCAGGAGAACCGCTCGTTCAACAATTTGTTCGTGGGTTATCCGGACGCAACGACGCAAAACTACGGCCTCGACACCGGGGGCCACCGCGTTCCGCTCGCGCCGCGCAATCTTGGAACGTCGTGGGACATCAACCACTCGTCAACCGCATTTTTTACCGAATGCGACGGCCGCGGCAAACTGCCGGGTACGGATTGCAGGATGGACGGGTGGAACCGTGAGGAGTTCTACGGTCGAGTTCCCAAGAACGCCGCCTATTCGTACGTGCGGCGCAAGCAGATCGAGCCCTATTGGCAGATGGCTCGTGATTACGTGCTCGCCGATCGCACCTTCAGCTCGAACTTAGACGGCAGCTTCGTTTCGCATCAGTACGCCGTCGCGGCGTATGCCAGCCACGCCGTCGATTTTCCGCTCTTACAATGGGGATGCCCGGGCGGCAGAACCGACACGCTCCCGACCTTGACGAGCCGCCGCGCCCTCGGGCCGCCCATCCCCGCCTGTTTTGACAATCCGACGATCGCCTCCGAGGCCGATACGGCCGGCGTGAGCTGGCGCTTCTATGCCGACGCACTGAACACGTACGGCGGTCCCTGGTCGGCCTATCAGGCCGATCGCGAAATCTATCGCAGCCCGGATTGGCAGACGAACGTGATCAATCCCGAAACCCGCTTTTTGGAGGACGTCGCCAAAGGCCGGCTCGCAGCGATCACTTGGATCACGCCGACGTTAGACGACTCCGACCACCCGGGTTTAGCCACCACGACTCAAGGACCGGCCTGGGTGGCAAGCGTCGTGAACGCGGTCGGCGCGAGCCGCTTTTGGAACTCGACGGCGATCTTCGTGATGTGGGACGATTGGGGCGGCTTCTTCGATCCGGTGCCGCCCGTCCACGAAGATTACGACGGCTTAGGTTTTCGCGTGCCGCTGCTGATGATCTCGCCGTACGCGAAGCGACGATCGGTGACTCACGTGCAATACGAGACGGCGAGCGTGCTGCGCTTCATCGAAGACAACTTCGGATTAGCGCCGCTTGCAGCCAGCGATGCGCGCGCGGCGGATCCCGCCGCCGATCCGGCGGCGTTCGATTATCGTCAAGCGCCGCGAACATTCGAAAAGATTTCCGGCAGCCGGCCGGCCGCGTTTTGGCACGAACGGCAACACGATGCGAGCGCGATTCAATTTCCGTTCGCCGAACGCGGCGGCGACTAAACTGCGAAGGCCGCCATAAAAACAAAGGGGCCCGGCGTTCGCCGGGCCCCTTCTTCAACTTCAGGCTATCGCTAGCCGCGAGTCGATGTTACTGCGGGATGATCCCGATGGCATACGTGCTGCCGCAGCCGCTGCTCGGCGCGGTGCAAGCGTACACGTAGTCAACATACTTGACCTTGGTGCTGGCCTTCTTCGGGGCTTTCTTCAGGACGAGATACTGCTCGGTCGGGTTGCCGGGGAACGGCTCCCAGAATTCGCTGATCTTCTTGGCGGCCGATTTGCCTTTGGTGGTATCGATGTAACCGTACGCGTAGAACACCGGGCTCGTCGGCGAGCCGCAGCTGTCGCTCGAGAAGCAGACATACGGGCCCGAGCTGCTGGCGCTGACGTCGATGCAGAAGATGTACTTCGAGCTGGGGCACGGGTTCTTGGCGTCGATATGTAACCCAACCGGGATCAGGCTCGTATGACCCTGAGCGATCTGCTGGGCGCCTGACGACGGCAGGCTCGACGAGCCGGTGCCGCCCGAGCAGGCCCCGAGGACCAAGCTCGCCGCAATGGCACTACTCGCGATTAGAAGGGGAAAACGCACGTTTGAACTCCTTCAATAGCTAGGTGTTTTGAGGTTTGACGCACCGGCCGTGCGGGGCGCCGCCCGCCTTGAATGCGAGCAAAGCGCCCGGTTTCCTGCCCGGAAAATAACTATTTTTGACTTTTTTACAGACCGGGCGCGAACCCGGCCGCTTCGACGTCGTTACCTTGGACCAGCCCCTTGTTGAAGCTGTACTCGTAGGTGATCTTCGCCGGCGAATAGGCGTAGACGTCAACCTGTCCATAGCTCGAATCACCCAGTGCCAGCTGGTCGCCCTTGGCGTTCAGATTGCCGTAGAACGAGACGCCTTCCAGCGGGAAGGGCCCGCCGACGACCGTGCATTGCGGGTTGCAGCCCTTGTAGACCCAGACCGACGGCGCGTTGAAGTCAACGGCGATTAGATTACCGGCTTTGTCGATGTTCAAGCCGCCGTAGAAGGCGTTCTTCCAGCCCTTCGCGGCTTGTCCAGGGCTCTTGCAGCCCTTGAAATAGGTCAAGGTCGCCGAGGTGAGCGAGGGATTGTCTTCGGACGACATCCAGCAGTCGCCGTTGGCGGCCAAGGCCACGCCGCCGCCTTCGTATTTGATCGTCGGGCTCTTGAGCTCTCGCGTGCAACCCGCGGCGAGCGTGCAGACGGCGATATTTCCGACCTGTTGCGAGCGCCCGACCTCGATGTTGCCGACGACGATCGTGCCGGTCTTGGCGTCGCGGCTGGCCGCGTCGCTCGGCTCGCCATACGGATCGCTGAACGATCCCAAAGCCTTGCCGCAGAGCGTTGGCCCCGAATAGACGCCGACCACGTAGGGATAGCCGTTGGGAACCACGAGATTGCCGGTGCTATCCACGCCGAAGCCGTTGACGTAGGTCGCGCCGATCTTGCAGGCTGGCTTGGCATCGCTCTTATTGCCGTTGCGGTAGCCCAAGATGGTCGTGCCGTAGAACTGCGCGGCGTAGACCCCCGCCTTCGGTTTGGCGAGGTAGACGAAGCGATGCGGCGGGGCCGCGCGCATCTCGAAGCTCTGCAGCGATTGCGGGATCACGCTGTCGGGTTGGATTGGCGCCGAGGCGGGTGAAAGGTTCGCCGCGCCACAGGCGGTGAGAAATGCGAAAAGAAGCGCTATGGAAAGCGCCGAGCCGATGGGCCGCATGACGTAAGTCTCCTATGCATAGTTGTCGTTCTTAAGAGAGAGGACTTGCCTGCTCAATGCGGCGGCTTGAAGCGAATTCCTTCAGCTTTTCGGGATCGTGCTGACGGTGGCCCCAACCGGGGCCCTCACGCCCGTGGCGGTGACGGTCGGCTTGCCGCCGGCCGGATAGGGCCAAGTGTCGGCGTTGCTCGGTCTACCGCAGTTCTCGCCGTCGTCGCCGCCGGCGATGCGCGTCGGCCCAACCCAGGCCTGAACCACGTCGCAGGAGCCGGTCAGCGCCGTGACATGTTTGACGGTTGCCGTCCTGCCGCTCAGGCTTAGTTCGTAGAAGCATGAGGCCGCGGCGCCCTTGCATTGCTGATCGCCCAGCACCAAGGTCGGACCTCGCCAGGCGACGGTGCCGGGAAAATGAATCGTCGCGCCATGCACCGCGACCGGCGTCATCGCGCGCGCACCGACGGGGAGAACGGCGAGGCCGAAGGTCTTGCTGCTCGACGTGCCGCTGGCGTAGAGATTCCCCGCCGCGTCGTAGCCGTCAAAGTAATAATCGTAGAGATTCGGTGCCGAGTAGACCCGCGGCGTACCGTGCGCCTGGCGGTAAACGAGTACCGAGCCCGAGCGGCCGCCGTCGAAAAGGTTCGTCACCGCGAGATCGCCGTTCGCGTCGAGCGCGCATCCAACGGGAACTCCGTTGGGATCGTTCAAGGTCGCAATCGGCGACGTGCCGCCGTGCGCGAACTCGAGCATTTGCTCGGTGCCGGCATTGGCGATCCACACGTTACCCAGTGCGTCGGAGCACGCGCCTTGCGGCCGATCGAAGCCGGTGAGCCTTCCGACGAGCTTGAGCGCCGGATAAGTAAAGACGGCGACGTCAAAGTGCCCGAGATCGGAAACGTAGAGCAGCTGTGGCGTGCTCGTCGCCGGCGCCGCCATCCATGACGACGGGGCAGCCGGGACGGCGTTCTGCAGGTTGGGCACCGGTGCGCCGGCGCAGCCGCTTGCGAGCAGCGCGGCAAGGAGAAGACGGGCCCGCCGAAGCGAGCCCGTCAGTCGTTCTGCCGCGATGGCGGCGGGGGTCAGCTTACTTCGTGCTGACGGCGGCGCCGATTGGCTCGTTGTAGGCGCTTTGTGCGAACTGGTAGCTGTTGGTGGGCGTTCCACCCGCAGGCCACGGATAGCGGTTAACCGATGAGCCCGAGCTCAGGTTGATCGTGCCGCCGGCAAGATATTTCTCACCGTTGGCAGCGATGGTCCCCTGGACCATGTCGCCCGAGACACCGATTGGCGTCGAGCCCGTGATGCTGGCGGTCGAGCCGGAGAGTGTTACCCAATCAACGACGTTGGCGTTTTGGTCGCCGACTGCCCAGTAGTTGCCGTCGTTATACCACTGCACCAGGCCCGGGAACGAGATGGAGCCGCTCAGGGTGATGGCCTTCATCGAGCTGCTCCCTGCCGGCAGTTCGGCGAGGGTGGTCTGCGTACGGCTGATGTTTGCTTCGCCGTCGACGAGGAGGTTGCCGCTGGGATCATATCCGGCGAAGAAGTACTCGAACGTGTTCGGGGCGGTGTACGTGGTGGGCGTCCCCGAGCCGTTGGCATAGACTTGAACGTTGCCTGCGTTGTCGCTCGTGGAGATGATGTTGGTCACGGCGAGGTCGCCGTTGGCCTTATTGACGGCGCAGCCGACCGGATAGTAGCCGTTGTCGTCGATCGTCTTGAGCACGGTACCGGTGCGGGACATTTGCACGAGCGTGCCGCCGGCGGAGCCGTTGCCCTCGGTGTTTGCGAGCCAGATGTTGCCGCTCGCGTCGGAGCACATACCCTGCGGCTCAACGAAGCCGGTAATGGTTCCCTTGAGTGCGAGGTGCGGCATCGTGAAGATGTACACGTCGCCGTAGGTGGCGTCGGAGATGAAGAGCAGACGCGGCGCGCCCATCGCATCGGGTGAGACCCACGACTTGTGATGGTCGGCGTGCTGAGCGTGCGACACGACCGCGGTGAGCGTGTTGTTGATCTGCTGGTGTGCTGGGTTCGCGCTATGGCCGCCGCCCATGGCAGCGTTCTGCTGCGTGGTGGGGGTCATAGAAGACTGGGATCCGGTACCGCTGCAAGCAGCGAGTAATCCGGCCGCGGCCAGTGCGCTGATGGCGTACATGGCCGACTTTGAGATTCTCATTCGGGATGCTCCTTCTTCTTTCATGAAAGTGCCTTGAACAGGCTATCCACGGGGATCCGGCGGGCGCCGGGGGCTATCTCATGCGACCCCACGCTGGGGTTCCCCTGCAACGGCTGGACGCGCAATTCAGCGAAAATGAAAGTGTGTTAAAAATCGGTATCGGGGGGTACAAACGATGGTTTGGCGTGCAGGAAATACGCCTTCGAATATTTGGAGCCGATCGGCGTAAACACAATCGGATTCTGCCCGTAATCGAAGGAATCGCCGATGCTCGTCGATCGCGCGTCGCTCGAGTTCAGCGAACCCAAATTCCAGTTCTCTTCGATATACTTCAGAATGCTGCCGAACTCGTAGTGCGTGGTCGAAATGTACGCGGGCTTCGCATACGGCGAGATAATTATGGCGGGCACGCGCAGGCCTAAGCCGCCGTATCCGAACTGTCGAGGGTTGATGTTGTCGTAGAGGCCTCCCCAATCGTCCCAAACGACGACGATTGCGGTGGATTTCCAATACGCGCTTTCGCCGATCGCATTGACGACACTCGCTACCCACGAGGGGCCAGTGTCGGATGACGTGCCGGGATGATCGGATTCGTTCTCGTCGGGAATCACCCACGACACGGCCTGAAGCTGTTGACTCGTAAGATCGTTAAAGATGTTCGTCTGCGGGCTGGAAATATGACCGTCGGTCCATTCCGAGCCGTAGCGAACCGCTTTGATTGCGTCAAAGGCGCTGAGCAGCTTGCCGTACGCGGCGCAGCACATCGGCGGAACGTAGTAGCGCCAGGAGACCTTCTTGGCGTCGAGCAAATCGCGCAACGTCGCGTAGGTGACGCAGGGAAACGGACCTTTGCCCTGCTGGAATACGTCGTGTCGTGAGATGAGCGAGGTGTGCGTGCCCGACGGCGCGTCGCATCCCCAAATGCAGTTGCCGCCCGAACACGAGGGCAAGTTGACCATCGCTTCGTTCGGGCTAACGACCGTCCCGCCCGCGATGAGGTCTTGATGCGCGGTGAAGCTGCTGCTGCCTTGCGTCGTAAACATGTGCTCGGCCAACGTGTATTGCTGGGCCATCTGCCAGTAGGGCGTGATTTGACTCGGATCGGTATATTGATACGGATACGTGCACTCCGGTAGCCCGCTGCCGGTCAGGACCTTGTCGAAACCGTCCATCTTACCGCCGTCGCGCGCGACGACGAACCCTTGATAGCTGTGATCGAGATCGCTCGGCAACACGAGATTGTTTTCGGTGAGCGCGATCGTCTTCGCTTTGCGGATGTGGCACTGCGCATCGGGCTCCACTTTTCCGGTGGTCGTTCCGTCGGCGCCGGGAAAGGTCGCAAAAAAGTCGTTGAAGGTTCGATTCTCCTGAACGATCAGCACCACGTGCTTGATCGGCGAACGAACGGCATCGTTTGCTTCGGTGGCGCGGGAGGACGGCGCAAATGCGGCGCCGCCGCCACAGGCGGTCAGCGACGCAGCGAGCAGGAGCGCGCTCAACGTTCGAATCATGCTAACCCTCCGCAATGCTGGTCACGGCCGTCACCAGCGAATCTTTACCCCGCGTCGCGGTGACGAATGCCATCCGGACGTAATCGATCACTTCGGGCAGTCGCCGCGCGTAGCCGCTGACGAACCGCCACGAAAAGAGTCGTTTGGGCGAGAGATACTCCGCTTCGTACAGCAAGAGCAGGTTGGTGACGATGAAGTGGCGCATCGCGCTGCCGCGTTTGATATGCACGCGCCAGCGCTTGGAGATGTCGACGTTAGTGAAGACGTCGTTGCGCAACGATGCGGAAAGGACCGCCGGACTAACGGTAACGATACTGTCGTACTCGGCCGGCATCGCTTCGCTGCGCTCGATCTTCGCCTTTGCAAAATCGACGCACCAGTATTCGCGCCCCTCGATGGGAAAGACCCAGCGCGCTCTGCGCAAGAGCGGACGCACCAAGCCGATCGCGCGGAAAAATTTCTCGAAGTACCCAGAAAAATCGGGGAAGGCGATTTCCTTGGCCGCTTCCGAGCGGTACGTCTTCTCCAAACGCTCGCTCTCGGTCTGCGCGCGCTGCTCGGCGTAGGCGACCATGTCGTCGACCGAATTATCGGTCAGTTCGAATCCCGATTCTGACGACCAGCGGCTCCCCACCGGCATAATCGTCAGCGCTGTTTCCGGCAAACGTGCGGCGTTCGCTGCGGCGTAGGCGCGCATATCGTTCGCGGAGACGAGAAACCGGTTTTCGTCGAGCACCTCGCGATGCAGATGGCAGATCCCGCTCGCGAACGGCACCGCGTAACGCGGTCGAAGCTGTTGCGCGGCGGCGACGAACGCCTCCATGTAGGTTCGCGCGTCAACCGGTAGACGGTCGGCCGGATCCTCGAACGTGTAGCGCGTGGGATACGACCATGCCGGCGAGTGACTGCGCAGCATAAAGTCTACCTTCGGATACTTCGCGCGGAACGTACGCCACGTCGAGGGAAGCGGCTTGGCGTCGTTGAGGTCGATGAGCACCGTGCCATCTGCCTCCATCACCGCGACGCTGTCGTCTTGAAAACTAATTTGATAGCTCGTCAGCCAAAAGTCGTCGCCGAGCTTCATTCGTTCGCCGTGACGCAGTTCGACGATGCGTTCGAAGCCGATCTGCTCGAGCTGCTGACGTAGACCGGAGATGGGAAACTTCGGCACGATGGCGGTGGTCGTTTTTGCGAACTTGCGCAGCGTCCGCGGATCGAAATGATCGAAGTGCCAGTGCGTGATGTAGATGTAGTCGGCAGTAAAGATGTCGTCGCCGAAGAGCGGCGGCGGGCAGTGCCACCACGACGACCAGTAGGTTGGTTCGTTCAGCCACGGATCGATAACCAGCCGCTTGCCGCTCGCCCGAACGTCGAGACAAGCGTGGCTAACGATGCGAAAATCCATAGAACTCTCTTCGGATGCGGGGCGCGTTATTCCGTGTCGACCGGTTTATACGACGGCGCGCGGTGCAGAAAGTAACTCTTCGAGTAGGTCGACGGAATCGTGGTAAAGGGCCGCGGCGACTGGGTGAAGTCGAAGCAGTCAACAATGCTCGTCGCGCGCACGTCGGTCGTGCCCAAGCTGCCGAGACCCCAGATGTTTTCGATGAACTTCAGGATGCTGCCAAACTCGTACTGCGTGTGGGAGATGTAACCCGGCTGACTCGGATACGCTTCACGTGCGTACGGTGAGATGACCATCATCGGCACGCGAAAACCCAGGCCTCCCCAGTTGTCACGCAGCGGCGGCGGAACGTGATCGTAGAAACCGCCCCAATCGTCCCAGACGACGATGATCGCGGTCGAGTCCCAATACGAGCTTTGGCCGACGGCGTTCACGATCGAGGCAATCCATGACGGTCCGGTATCGGAGGGAGTTGCCGGGTGGTCGGAATCGGCGTTATCAGGAACGATCCATGAAACCGACGGCAGATTCCCGGCGCTGATGTCGGTGAAGAATTGATTGGTCGAGGCGATATTGGTTTTCCACTCGGGACCCTCACGCACGGCCTGAATCGCGTCGAACGCGTTCCAGTATTCGCCGGTGCCGTGAGGTTCGGGCGGTGAGTAATACTTCCAACTAACACCCTTGGCGTCGAGCAAGGTTTGCATCGTGTCGTAGGTCAGGCACGGAAACGGCCCTTTATGGTATTCGTCCCTGAGTTTCGTACCCAGGTTCACCAGCAGCGACGTCTTAGTGCCTTTCGGGGCGTCGCAACCCCATGGGATCGTCGAGGGAAAATCGACCAGGCTCTTGGTGTCGGTCGGCGCGTTGATAATCGTCGCGCCGGCGATCAGATCTTGGTGCGCGGTGAAACTGCCGCTGCCTTGCGTCTGAAACATGTGATCGGCGAGCACGTATTGCTGCGCGATGTCCCAATCGGGCGCCAACTGCTGCGGATTGACGTACTGGTAAACTTGAGTCGCCGCTTTTCCCGGACACTTCGGACCGCCGCCCTCGTTGCCGAAGCCGTCCATCTTTCCACCGTCGTAATCGGAAACAAACCCTTTGTACGAGTGGCCCCAATCGCACGGATCGATTAAGTTGACTTCGGTCAACGGAACCTCGACGTCGCCGGAGCCCGACGGGTTCTTCATCTCGCCGTACGTCGTTCCGTCGGCGCCCGGGAAGGTCGCGAAGAAATCGTCGAAGCTGCGGTTTTCTTGAATCGCGATCACGACGTGCTGGATATACGTCGAGCTTCCGCCGCTGCCGCTCCCCGACTGCGGAAGCGAGACGCCGGCCGAGTTGCCTGCGGACGCGCCGCCGGAGCACGCATTCAGAACGAAGGCGCCGATAAGCGCTGCGCAAAGATAACGAAGCACGCCACGTTTTTTTCCTAAAACCATGGCGTTACCTCCCTCCGAGCTTACTCCGTATCTACCGGCTGATACGAGGGCCTTTGATGCTCGAAAAATACGCGCGAGCGCTCCGACGGAATCGGGTGGAACGGACGCGGCGATTGGGAAAAATCGAGCGAGTCGACGATGCTCGTCGCGCGAACGTCAGTGGTGCCCAAGCTGCCGAGATTCCAGGTGTCTTCGACGAACTTGATGATGCTGCCGAACTCATATTGCGTGTGCGATACGTATCCGGGATGTTTGGGCGAGGCTTTGCGGGCGTATGGGGAGACGAGCAGCATTGGAACGCGGAAGCCCAATCCGCCCGATTGATCCTGCAGCGGCGGCGCGACGTGGTCGTAGAATCCGCCCCAGTCGTCCCAAACGACGATGACCGCCGTCGAGTTCCAATACGCGCTCTCGCCGATGGCATTCACGATGCTGGCAACCCACGACGGTCCGTAATCGTACGCTGTGGCTGGATGATCCGAATTAAACAGATCGGGCACGATCCACGAGAGGCCGGCAAGCTGTCCGTATTGCACGTCGCTAAAGAACTGCGTGGTCGGCACGACGTTCGTCGCCCACTCGGGTCCCTCGCGCACGGCCTGAATGGCGTCGAAAGCGCTCCAGAGTTTTCCGGTTCCACGCGGTTCGGGCGGCGAGTAATATTTCCACGTGACCCCCTTGGAATCGAGCAGATCGCGCAGTGTCGGGTAGGTGAGACACGGGAATGGGCCGTCGTGCCGACGGTAGTGCGAAAGCTCGTCGACGCCCTTCGAGACCAAGATTGACGTCTTCGTATACTTCGGCGCATCGCATCCCCAGGGCATGGCCGACGGAAAGTCAACGAGCGTCTTGCTCTTGCGCCCGGCCTCGATCAAGGTGCCGCCGCGAATCAAATCTTGGTGCGCGGTAAAGCTGCCGCTGCCTTGCGTCTGAAACATGTGATCGGCGAGCACCCAACTCTTGGCGATTGCCCAGTATGGCGCGATCTGAGCGCGATTGACATATTGATACGTCTTGGTGCCGGTCGGCCCGGGGCACGGCTTTCCGCCGCCCTCGAGATTGAAGCCGTCCATTGCGCCGTTGTCGTAATCTTTCCGATAGCCGCGATACGAGTGCCCGAAATCGCAGGGTTCGACTAAGTTGCTCTTCTGCAATGGGATGTAGCTGTAGCCGCCGCTTGGCAACTTCATTCGCCCCTGCGTCGTTCCGTCGGCATTCGGAAAAGTAGCGAAGAGATTATCGAAGGTGCGATTCTCTTGAATAACGATCACCACGTGCTGGATGGCGCTCGAGCTCGAAGCGCGTCGCGAGTATGGCAAGGTGGCGGCGCCGTTTGGCGTCGCGTTCGTAGCCGTTCCGCCGCACGCGGCGGTCGCAAACACCAGCGACGCAATGCCCGCGGCGCGAAGCAACCTCGCGCGCATTATCGTTCGCGCAGCGCGATCGCGCCGGTGGTTGTGGTCAGTCGAATTCGTCCGCTTCCCGTACCGATCGTTCCCGAACCGCGCGACCCGACAACATTCTCGCGCACCGCAGATACTCCGGGAACGTCGCTGCTAAAGTTGCCGACGGTGCTGCCGGCCTCGACGCGCGCGCTGCTGCCGCCGGCAATCGTCAAGGTTATCGCGCCGGTCGTCGCGTTCAAATCGATCGCTCGGCTTCCGGCAACGCGTCCAACGCTCGCGGTAATCTCACCGGCCTCTGTCGTGACTGCGACGTCGCCGGCGATCCCGTCCACATCGACCGCTCCGGCGGTATTCTGCACGTTCAGCGAGGCGGCCGTGGGAACCGAGATGCGATAGTTCACGCCGCCTTGGTGCCCTCCGCCCCCCTGCGAACCCGCCGCATAACTTGTTACGACGGCGACGCCGGCGGGTTCCGAGCGAACTGCGACCGAAATATTGCGCAGTTCTTGCGCGTCGTAGCCGTACTTCGTTGCGATAACCTCGGCCTCGGGCTTCCCCCATCCGACGATGCGAACGGTGCCGGCCACGTTCTCGACGCGTACGCGCGGGGCCGCGCCAGTGGCCACCGACTGCGCAACCGTTTCATGCACGCGTTCGCCGAAGGCGCCGTTACAGCCGAATAATCCGAGCGTTATCGCGAGGACAACAGCAACCCGACTGGCATCGCAATGGGCGGGCATAGGCCGAGCTTCTGCGCGCCGCTGCGAAGCCTTCCCTTCTCCGCAGCGGGTGAGCGGGAGCCTTACATAGCGTTGCCCGAGATCGTGTTGTGCGTGCTCCCCCGACTCACGGCGATTGGCTCTCCCGAGTTAGGCAACGTCTTCTTGCCCGCCCGGTTGAGGCCGATCCAATTGTCGATGACCGATGTGTAGCTGCTTCCGGCATCGAGGGTCACGCCGTTGCCGACGTTGCCGCTGACGATGTTCGTCTTCGGCTGCTTCGGATCGGAGCTCACGCCGCCGATGTGATTGTGGACCGCATAGGCCCCGACGTAAATTCCGCCCTTCTGGTTGGCGAGCGCGACTCGGCCAAGAACGTCGACTCCGACGTAACTGTTGAAGACGGCGTTGTCGTGAGCGCCCTGCACTATCGCTAGACCATACCCGAGATTGCCCGAAAACGTGTTCTGCGGAATCACGGAGTGATCGTAGTCGCCGACTGAGTTGTCGTGCGCGCTCCCGTCGAGAAGCACGCCGTCGCCGCCATTGGGCAACAGACTATTGCCTTTGGTGCTCAGACCGATGATGTTGGGGCCGACCGTAACGCCCCACGCACCGCCGCCGATCTCCAGGCCATTGTTGATATTTCCCGAGAAGACGTTCGTTCGCACCGTTTGATTGCCGCCGGTCGAGGTGATCAGCAAACCGTCGTTGCCGTTGGGCGCGGCGCCTTTGAAGGCGAGCAAGCCGCCGAAGGTGTTGAAGGTGATGAAGCCCGAGGCGCGTCCGGCGACCTCGATGCCGTTCACGATGTTCCCGGCCGATACGTTACCCAGCGGAATGACGCCTCCGACCTGCGTGTTGCGGGACGTACCGTCGATCAGAATCCCATCGGCGCCGTTGGCAACGATCGTCGTATTATTTGCGCCGATTCCAAAGAAGTTGCCCTGAACGACGGCATTGTCGGAGTCGGTAATCCGTAGCCCATTGCCGCGGTTTCCGCTCATCACGTTGTAATAGACGAACGGATTGTTGCGAAACTTGCAGCCTATCAGCGAGTTATTGTCGGCTTGCGAAATTCGTACGCCGTCACCGCCATTCGCAATTGCGCCGTCGCCATTGGCCGTCGTGCCGATGAAGTTACCAAACAGCTCGTTCTGCTGCGAACCGCTATCGATCAAAATGCCGTCGCCGGCGTTGCCGGAGACCAGATTGCCGTCGGGCGGAACGACGAAGACCGGCGTCGTCGTGCCTTTATTGCCCGTCGGATTATTTGCTTGGCCGGTCGCGCTGTCGACGAAGAGCCGTCCGCCGATCTGGTTTCCGTTTGACGCCGCGGTGAGCCAAATGCCGTTAGCGCCATTGGGAATCGCGAACTTGCCGCTGACGTTGGTGCCGATGCGATTCGCGCGGATGCGATTGTTTGAGGATCCGTGGAGGCTCACGCCATTGCCGCCGTTTGCGGAGATGACGTTGCCGATGGCGCCCGAGGCGCCCGACGGGTTCAAGCCAATCATATCGTTCGAGGACGACGCTGCAACGTACACCCCGTCGCCGGCATTGCCGGCCGCGGCCCCCGCAAGGTTGATTCCGATATAATTGAAGTTCAGCGCGATCGATCGCGCCTCGAGCGTTACGCCGTTTCCGTTCGAGTTGACCACCGCCAGAGCGTAGAGCTTCGAGCCGTTGGAGCGATCGGCGAAGACCAGCCCGGCGTGGCCGTTCGCATCGATCTCCACGACCGGTCGCGACGAGTATCCCGGCGCCGTCGTACCATCGATCGTGACGCGCGCCGAAATCGCCGGAAGATCGCTGCGCAGCCGTACGATGCCCTTCGTCGTAAAGCTGATAATCGAGGACTTCGCATAGGCGGCGTTCACCGTCGCGATCGCCGCGCGCAGCGATCCCGCGCCGGAGTCTTTCATCGTCGTCACTAGAATCGTCGAGCCGGACTCAGTGCCGCTTCGAGCGGAGTCTGAACTTTGCGAACTGCCGGGAACCGCTGGAAGATCGCTCGCGCTCCCGCGCGAGCTGCACCCCGCGACGATCGGGACGCTCAACAATACGAAAGAGAGCCCCGCTAATACGGAGCGGGAGCGAAGAGTCGCACCGTCCATGGTGTACCTCCTTGTGTCATCTACGATGACGTAGCAAATGTCTGGTTATGATACTCCAGCCTGCCTCCTGGCGCAACCTACGGTGCGAGAAAGAGATGCTCGGGCTTGAGGTCGCACTCGGCGGCGCCGCCCAAACACGGCAACGATACCTTGGTCTTCGCGTTGTTGTCGAGCGGCAGACCGTAGACGAGCAGACTTCCGTCGGTCGCATCGAGTGTGTAGAGGCTGTTACGATACGTATCGGCGATGAGTGCGCCGGAGACCGAGTTGACGTGCGACTCCGGAAAACGACCTTGCTCTTCGTTAAAAGGCTGCGGAAACTGCGCGGTCACGTCGGCGGGAGGCGATGGGGGCGAGCCGGGTGTGGGTGAGCGCAGCGGGCCGAAATACTGTCCCAGCAGCAGCGATGGCGCAATCGGCGACGTCGGTGGCCACTGGCTCGAATCGACAAAATCTGCTTGGGCGAGGTTCACTCCAATCGAGCCGGGCTGCTTGGCGTAGGGAAAACTGGTCTTGAACAGACGCGATCGCGTCGCAGAGCTGGCGTAGACGTAGAGCGCCGCGTTGACGTCGAAACGCGCCTGCACGAGCGTGGTGTAGCCGGCGGTCTTCGAACCCGGCGCGCCGAAGCCGATTTCAACGGCCGCAACGCTCGATTTGCGGATCGGCGCACGCAGTTCCGAGACGAGCGCGCCCAGATTGTTGAGCAGCCAGAGATTTTCGTTGGGATCGTACTCAATGTCCACGAGGTCGGCGCCTGAATCGCCGATCTGTGTAATCGCCGGAGTCAGTTTGAGCGTGCTGTATGCGCGCGCTTGGGCAAAACTCGTGATCGGCGCGCGAAAGAAACGAATCGACTCCGAACTGGCGACCGCAACATTTCCGTATTGATCGGCTGCGATCACCGGCGGAAGCGGAAGCTTCGGCCATTCAACGAGCGTTCGCTCGGGCGTTGAGCTCGGCGTCAACGGCAGCCGGTATTCGTAGAACGTCCCGTTGTGATCGACGTAGAGAAGTCTGGCCGCGGGTGTCGCCGTCGGCTCGGGCGCCGAAGTGCCAATGCCCGAGGGCGCCGGGCCGACCGCGCCGCAGCCGGCGATCGCCGAGCCGATGGCCGCAGCGGACATCAATGTGAGAAAGAGTGCCGAAGCTTTCATTGGTCGAGGCTCCCGAAGACTCGTTGACTGCTGCTCGTCGTCGAATCGAAGAGAAAGAGCGAAAGCCGAGCGACCGCATTGAACGGAAGCGCGTTCTTAGAATCGAACGAGTCGATTTGCGATGGAGTCACCGTGCCGAGCGGTGCGCCGGCCGGACCAGCGTATCCGCCGAAATCGGTGACGCTCTTGCCCAGCGAGACGGTCACCTCACTCCCGTAGCTCGCGCTGCCGAGTGACTTGAACTCGGACTTGTTCGACGCGCGAAAGCTTCCAAAACTGGCTTGCGCGGTTGACGGCGACGCCTCATACAACGAGAGCTGAGCGCTTCCGCTGGTTGCCGGTTCGGAAATTGCGAGCACGCTGTAGTGCGGATACGCACCAACGATGATCAGCGTATAGTGACCGCCCGCGGTGAGGTTCGGCGTTTTGAGCGGACCGACCGCGTAGCCTTGGTCGTTACGCGCGATGATCGATGCCGCTCCGGCGGCGCAGGTTGTAAACGGCGTGATCGTCCCGTACGACAATGCCGACGTTACCGTGACGCCGTTGAGGGTGGCGTACGCCGGAGTGATCTTTTCCAAGAATCCGCCGATGTAGGTCTCAAGCGCCGGCGCGCCGTCGACGAGGCGCACGTGGACGGCCTGCGCTCCTTGCGCCGGCATCGTGGAGGAAGAACTCGAGCCGCCGCATCCTGCCGCCAGAATTGCGGCGCTCGCAAGAACGGCGCGAGGATTAACGCGCGCCGCGCTACCGCGGCGCGCGTTAAACGTTCGCATCCTTACTGGAGACAGGAGGGCTGGCTGGCGGTGCCGGTCAGAGCGGCCTTGACAGCGCCGTGAATGGAACTCGAGAGCGGAGCGTACTCCAGACTCTTGATGATGTTTTGTGCCGGCTTGGAGATGATGTAGTTCACCAACGTCGTCTTATCGCTGAGGTGAACGCCCTGATTATTTCCGTAGAACAGCATGTAGGTAACGCCGACGATTGGATACGTCTTAGCCGGCGGTAACGCGAAGACCGAATACGGAACGAAGAGCTGGCACCACGGGGTGCTCGAATTGAGCGAGCCGGGAGTCGTTGGGTAGTCGCTGGCGGTTCCGTACGAGATTGCACTCGCCGTAACGTGTTTGAGTGCGGCGGACACCGCGCTCTTGTTGGTCGCGCTGACCCAGTACGGCTCGTTGGCTTGGTTATTGTAGCCGCTTTGGAGGAGCGCCTGAGAGACTTTCGGGTTGGCGACTTTGGCGTACGCGCCTTCAACGTATCCCGTGCCGTACGGCGTCGATTGGATACCGGCGAGAACGCCCGGGTTGCCGCTCGCGCCAACGAAGTTCGACGGCGTCGTGATCGGCCAGTTCTGGGTCGCCTGATACGGGAATGAAGCGTCCCGACCGGAGCCTTGGTACGGATAGGTGTTGTACGGCGCGGGCCACGAGCCCGGGTTGCACGCCGCATACAGGTGGCTGGTGAGATTGTAGGTCGTGCCGCTACCGTCGGAACGGTAGTAGAACGTGATCGTTTGCGAAACGCCGCCGGTTACCGACTGGCCGTTATCGGCCGAGATCGCCGGATCGTTCCAGTTGTTGACCGTGCCGTTGACGATCGCGCAATACGTCCAGGTCGAGAGCTTGATCGAGACCTTCGGGAAGTCTTGCGGACGATAACCGAAGACGATTGGGCCGCCCAAGGTCGGAAACTCGAACGGCTGACCGTACGTCGCCGCGCGGTTAATCGCGTAGTAGCTGTAGCTAGCGCAGCAATCGCCCGGCGTCGTCTGTGAGCCTTCGGTCATCGCGACGTCGCTGCCGACGAAATCGAGCGGATCCTGACGAGCGCCGAAACCCACGGGCGAGTCGCCGAGGCCGGCGCACGCCTGGGTTGCGGTGATCGATTGGCCGGTGAACTCCTTGCGACCGAAGCCGCTGCCGGTGAGACAGTAATAGATCGTTCCCACGCCGCCGTAGTGCGCGAAGAGCGAACCCGATGCGGGAGGCGCTTGCGGATGATTGTAAGTGCCGACAGGCTGACTTGCGCCGTTATAGGCTTGCGCCGGGAACGTAGCGCCGCCCGCGTGCAAATCCTGCGGGCCATTGTCGTTGTGATGGAAGCGGCTGTGCTGCGATGCCGGCGCGCCGGAGTTCGGAAGCGCAGCCACTCCGGAACCTCCGCCGGCATTTCCGTTGCAGGCGCTCAAAACGAGCACCGGCGCGGCTGCCAAGGCCAGAGTAGCGAGGGTCTTTCTCATGTGTAGGCTTTCCTTTTTCGGACGAGTGAGTGCGTCAAAGGGACTGAGCCGGACGGGCCTTGGCCTGCCCGGAAGCTGATGTGATCACCACCGCGATCGGCGCATTCAGCCCGGTGGCCGAGCCGGTGATTTGCAGGCTCGGCTGTACGTTGCCGTGCGCGGAGGCCTTGTAGGCATCGATCGCGTTGTTGAAGTCGTCGGCGACGAAGAGGATTGTGCCGAAGAGCGTGATCGAGGGGAAGTACGGCACCAGCGGATAGGTGGGGTTGCCGCATTGTGAGTTCTTGGTCAACACGCCGCCCAAGGTCAAGACCCGCAGCGGCGGTACGTTCGTGACGCCGCCACTCGGGCTCGCCGAATAAACGTTGGCGTTGCCCTGGCACGACGTTGAACTGCCGCTCCCCTGCGTTACGCTGTTCGCGATGAACGGTTCGCCGCTGGCGTCAATCGCGACGTCGGTCGTGAAGAGTGGCGGGAGCTGCGTGTTGCTGTAATTCCACGGAATCGTGCGCGACGGGTTCACCGCGGGATTGCCAATGTCGGCAGCGGGTGCCACGAAGGTGCCGTAACTCGGTCCGAGCGACGTGTGCAGCGCGCCGTTGACGTAAAAGTTGCCTGAAGCGTCGATGGCCAAGCCGGTTGGGCCGGGATAGGTCAGTAACGGCGCAACGAACGCCCAGCCGTACGCCGGCGCAACCGCGCCCATACTTCCCGGCGAATACGTCAGCACGGCATCGTTTCCGCCGTTCCCGTCGACACCCGTCGAACCGTACGTCACCAAATCTCCCGAGGGGTCGAACGTCATGTAGGCCGGGAAAATCGCCGTCTGCGAATTCTGGTCCGACGTAATGGTGAAGGTTGGCGACGCGCTGCCGCTCGCGCCCGGCGCATAGACCGCAATCTCATTTCCCTTATCGGGAGTGCCCGACGGTTGAGAACCGACGGGCGTATCGAAGTAGCCGACGTACAGATTTCCGCTGGCGTCCACCGCAATGCTCCGCGCGTAAAGCTTTGAGCTCAGTTGCAACGTCCGCTCCGGCGTCGCGTTGCCTTTCGCCGTACCGTCGTACTCGGTTACGGTCGCGGTTTGGCCGCTGTTGGTTCCGAAATTCAGCGCGTAGATCGTGCCGACCGGCGGCGGCGGCGTTTTTCCGTGCAGCGCGAAGTTGGCGCTCTTACCGACCGAGCCGCTCGTGGTCGCCGCAAGGGTTATCGGCGAGGCTTGCGAGTTGCCGTCGTAGGTCAGGATTATGTTCGAGGTCGGCTTGGCGATCGTTAGAGACGCGCCCGTTTTTCCATTCGCGTGCAGCGAAAAGGCGTTATCGGTGTCGCCCTGGATTTGCAGCGCGATAGGATTCTCGTAATCGCTCGGTCCGACGATCTGCGCACCGCTGGCGTCGAAGGCGAGCAAGGTGACGGTAGCACGTGCTGCTTTTCCGCGTTTGGCGCCGGCCGGAAAAAGGGAGAGCTTGAGACCGGCGATCACGCCGCCTAAGGTCAGCGGCAGCGTATTGCTGATCTGCGTCGAGCCGCCGCTTTGGCCGATTTGCGCTTGGACCGTGCCGACTGAAAGGACCGCGCCGTCGGCGTTCGTTGCCGCATACGTCGTTACCGCAAAGACGTCGTTGCCCGGCGATCCCAGAGCGGTTGCCGAGCAAACCGTCGCTCCGGCGTTCGCTTTGCATCCGTGCGAGTGCGCGAGCGTGTTGATGACCGTTGGATTGACGCCGGTCACGCCGACGCCGTTCACTGACGCTAAGCCAATAACCAGCGATCCGGTGTTGACGGAAATATAATCCGGATCGATTCGCGTGCGCTTCTTCTGCGCCGGAATCGTCACGGTAACTTTGACGTTGACGAGTTTCGTGTGCGGATCGTGCGAACCGCCACCCGGCGAGTTCACCACCGAGTCGAACGTCATGCCGCCGCCCCCGCAAGCCGCCGTCGCCGCCATCATCGCCGCGGCAACTGCTTTGGCGATCGAAAAGCGCCCTCTCACCGATAGGAGCCCGTGAGCACGTCGGAGGTGGTGACGTCGGCCTGGCCGTTCGGGCCTTTGATCAGCGGAAGCTGATTCAGATTATTCGGATACGACGCTTCGTAAGCCGGATAGTCAACGCCGGCCGCATAGATTTCGTAGGTCCCTTTAGGACAAATCGTCGGCGTTTTCTTTCCCGATTGCGTGAGCGGCCCGATATCGTCGGGCAAAACAACCGATTGCGCGCCCGGTTTTTTCGTAACGATCGTATAGAAACTGTCGGTTTGATGGGATTGCACGCAGATGCCGACGCCGCTGTTACCGACGGCCAAGACCTCGACCAACACTTCACTCACGCCCGACGGCGCCGTGATGTTGACCTTACCGCCGCCGTTGTGGTCGGGAGTAAACGTCGGTGTGCCGAGCTGCGGTAAGGGCGTCAAGTTTGTCAGTTGGGACGCGGACGCGAGAATGCCGGGCGGCGGCGTGGGCGTTCCATTAGGTCCGGGACTCGGCGTCGGATTCGGCGGTGTGTCGTACGACGGCGGTACGGCTGCGTACAAATGATAGGTTCCGACCACCGGGGTCACCGCAAAATCGGCAAAGCCCAGCGAGTACCCTTCCCAACCTAACGCGATCTCCGGCGGGCCTGCCTGCGGAAAGGCCGGCGGCCCACCGTACCACAGCTGGATATAGCCGGTTTCGCCGTAAATCGGCAGATAAAACGATTGGAAGAGCGGCGTGAAGCCGTTACCGGGACCCGAATCGGAGTTACATGGACATAGACCGTAACCGAAAGCACCGGTGGTCGACGCCTTCGGTCCGCGCGGCGCCGTCGTCCAGTGCGATTGATTGAGCGTGCCCCACGTGATGTGATTCGTGCCCAGGTCCGACCCGGCGTCCTGAACGTCGGTGCCCGTCTCCGTCGAGGTCAAGACGTTGAAGCTCGTCGGTCCGATAATCATCGGGATGCTGTAGAGCACTCCCGAGAGTCCGTCTTGCTGACGCAATGTGTCGACGGTGTTCAAACCATACGCTACGCTCTTGCCGCCGTTGAACGACATGGTCGCGACGCCGACGGCAAACTGCAGTTTGCTCGTGGCCGCGGGATCGTACGACGTCACCGGGGGTTCCGAAGCGCCGCTATTGCCGCAGGCTGCGAGCAGCGCGGCGGAGACGGAGAGCAAAAACCAACGTGGAGCGTTCATAAGGTCACCTGATAGTAGAAGCGAAACGAAATCGGCGGCAGGTTCGGATACGTGAGATAGGGCGCGCTCGAGTGGGCCGTGACGTCGGGCGGCGCGTATGGTGCCGTCGAGTACGTGCAGGGGGCGTTGCCGCTCTGCAATCCGATCGCCACCGGATTACCGTAGCAGCCGTTGATGATCGGAACGTTATAAAGCTCGTTGAATAAGTTAACGACCTGCAAGCCGAGGACCGATTGCGCGAGCCCGCGGACTTCGGGGCGATACTCGACGGTCAAGTCGGCATCCACGCGCGGCGTCGTGAGAAAGCCGCCGGGAAGTCCGCGCTCCGAAATACCACGGGTGGCGGCAATGTTCGGTTTCGTGCACGTTCCTGGATCGAGCGGATCGATGTATCCCGGCGTCTGCGAGTAGATCACCGAAAGGCTCGTGTTGGGAACGATCACCGGAATGCCGTTGCAATACACGGCAGTGTAGTATCCGGCGCCGTACGGAAAACCGGAGTTCGCGTAGATAACCGGATTGATACGCCAGCCATGCGCGCTCTTGTAGTTAAAGGCCGCGTTGAGCTGAAACGGCGAGAGATCCGGCGACCGGTAGACCACGCCGAGCGCAAGCGCTGCCGGTTGCAGGAACGCGCCGGGCGGCTCGTTGCCGAACTGACTGATGTACGTCGCGCCGATCTGCATCGAAATTCCGAGCGGAATTTCCTTGGTGTACAGCGCTTCGATTCCGGTGGCTTTTTGAATGCCGAGGTTGGAATATTGGACGTCACCGTAAACGGGCGAACCGGTCTGGTAGTTGAAGCCGACGATCTGCGCGGTCTGCTCGATGACGTTATAGCCGCGACGGTAGAAGGGCGTGAGCTTGAACGCCGCGCCGTCGCGAAACGCGTGCGCCCACGAGAAATCGATGTTGGTGAAGGTGGCGCCGACCAGCGGCGTCTCCAACGTCGAACTGCCATAACGGTAATCGCGGGTGAGCCAATAGAGCTGCTGGCCGTAGCTCGAGCAGAGCGCGTTGGCGTGCGGACCGCAGTAATCCGCGGCCTTACCCGTCGAGTTGTCGTACGACGGGATGTTATCGAACGGCGCGTACGGTACTTGGCTCACGTCCGCGCCGAGCAGGCTGGGGAGCGGCATCGAGAGCGTGTGGCCGAATCCGAATCGAAACGTATCGCGGTTGTCGGGCAGATACGACGCGTCGAGGTGCGGCTCGTAGAGCCGCTGGTGCTCGGCGGCGGGAATCGAAGCGGGAGCGCCGGCCAGTGTAGGAATCTGGAAGTTGTAACCGTCGAGCCGCACTCCCGCTTCGGCCTTCCAGCGTTCCGACATCTCGATGGTATCTTGCAGATAGGTTCCGTACTGCTGCTGAGCGACGGTCTCGACGTCTTCCTCGAACGGAAAGTGCACTCCGGCGGGAAAGTACGAGCTCAAGTATCCGCAGCCCGTATGCAGGTTCAGCTGCGCGCAGAAGGCCGGCGAGAAGAAATCTTCCTCGAGGCCTTGTTGCGCTGCCGGGTTATTGTTCGGCAACAAGCCGGTGTACGTATATGGCAACGGCAGCGGCTGCAGCGGATGGGTGATCGGGTAGGTGATAATGTAAGCCGGCGTCGTGAACGCGGTGTACGACGTGAAGTCGTAGCGATTGCCGTAGGGCACAACGTACTCGTAGATCGTGCCGTATTTGAGCAGGTTCTTGGTGCCCAGCTGGGTCGTGCCGTCAATCTGCCCCGCCGTGCGATTGCCGCCATAGGGCTGGGCGAAGATGCCTTGCGCCGGCAACGTCTCCGACTGCTGGCTAAACGTGCGGAAAAAGCGCGTCGTCAGGAGCGTCGAGCTTCCCAGGTTCAGATCGTACTCGAGCTTGTACGCTTCAAACGGGCTCTGCAAGGTGTCGGGCTCGGAAACGAACGCCGAGGCGCTGGGCTGACCGGGAAAAAGCGGGATGAGGGAGTTGCAGGCGTACTCCTGCTGCGCCGAGTTTACCGGGCCGCCCGGGCCAACGATCGGATAGGGCGAGCATTTGCCCGCAGTCGTACCGCCCGAGATGTACGGCAGGTATTGAAAGCCGCCGTAATCGAGGGTCTGTTTGATGGACTGATCCTGAACGAAAAACTGCAAGCGCTGATTGTTGTTATGACCGAACCGGTAGATCAGATTGTCGACGAAGTCGTTCGACTTCAGAAACTGCGGCGAATAGTAGACCAGATTCGGATCGATGGTACTGCCCAAGGTGGCGGCGTTGGTCCCGAGCGTGCCCAGCGTATTGGCCGCGGTTCCGTTGATACCGTATTGGTAAGCGCGGCGGATGCCGATAAAACCGGCATAGTTTGATAGCCGCTGTGAAGGATCGGCCCAGCCCCACTCCAGCCCGAGCTGATGCAAGTACGGGAAGAGCAGCGACTCGACATCGGCGTGGAAGTAGGTGGGATACGTTCCGTTCTTGGCCGTGAACAGCACCAAGCCCGTTCCGGTGTCGCCGTGCGTCGCGTCGCCCGCGCCGGGGATAAGCTGCACGCCGCCGACGCCGTTGAGTAAATTGAAGTTGGCGATGTTCTGCAGCGTATTCTGTAAATTTGCCGTCGGCGTCGTGTAGTCGATGCCTTCGAACTCGTAGGCGGCCTCGAAGGCGAAACCGCCACGAATCGAGATCGTGCCGCTCTTATCGATGGTGACGCTGGGAATGCTGCGCAGCAAGTCTTCCTCGCGCGAGTTGAACGACTTGCCCATGACGGTTTGGATTTGCGATCCGGTAACGGTGTAGGTGTCGATCGTCATTCCGCGCTGAAAGGCACTTCCCGACGAGCGAGCGTGCGTGCTGGCGATGATCTTGAGGGTCTTGGAGAGCGCAACGTTGATGGTCTGCTGCGACGCGTTGAGGACGACGACCGTAACCGAGTATGGCAGGTAGTTCTTGTCGGTGACCGATAGCGCGTAGTTATCGGGCAGCACGCTCAGAAAACGAAAGTGTCCCTTGCTGTCGGTAACCGTCGTATAGGTTCCGCTCGGCGATTTGGCAACGACTTGAGCCCCTGCCACCCCAGCGTGCGTGCGATCGTCGGAGACCGTCCCCGAGATCAGGCCGCCCGTCTCAGCGAGCACGCGGCCGTGCGACGCCGCGACGTAACAGAGCCCTATGAAAATAGCGCGCTTCTTCAACCGGAGCAAGCCCTTGAGCAAACCTCGACCCCCAGCAGCAACAAAGAGACGGACGACACAGCAAGCTTCGTCAATGTCGATGCTAAGGGGAACGCTTGCGCCGCTGCATCCCGGGAAAGCGCGAATCGTTAAGGCGTCGGCAACCCTCGTTTATCTCTTCTTTATAAAAATGACGAAACCTTAATGTTCGGCATCCTTGCGCGGATCGGCGATCTGCCAGCGCGAACGCAACCCGAGCCGCCCGAGAATCGAGCTTACGTGACGCTCGACAGTGTGCTCGCTGATCTGCAGCGCGGTCGCGACCTCGCGGTTTCGCGCACCGCGCCGAATCAGCTGCGCGACCTGCTGCTCTCGCTCGGTCAGTGCCGCGCCGCTGGGACGGCCACGCAGACGCTGCGAACCTTGCTCTTGGGAAACCAGTAGTCGCATCGCTTCGTTCGTCCAACGGCGCAGGCCCATCGTCGCGAAGGCGCGGGCGGCGTCACCGGCCGCATCCACGCAACCGAGGCGTTCGCCGGCTCGCAAGAGCGCGTGCGCGCGCGCGAGTAGATGATGCGCGTGCAGATAGGGACGATTGGGCGCGACCGCGGCGCCGAGCGCGTTGACCGCGATCGTTGCATCTTCGAGCTCGCCGTAGTGCGCGACGATCGTGAAAAGCTCCGGCGCATTCGCCGCACTATCCTCTTGAAACAGGGCGCGGCGTAGCGCCGCGGCAGTGGACGAATTTGGCTCCGGCGCACCGGCGGCCAGCAATGCAGCGATGGTGCCCGAGATCGAAACCTCGGGACGCTCGCTCCGCTGCGCCATCTCCACGATCTCCGGCGTGCTCCATCGCCGCAGGAGATCGTCGTCGCCAAGCTCGATGGCCAACTGCGCGCCGATGGCCGCAAGGAGCGTCATCTCCTCGGGCGAGTTTGCAGCGGCGCGGGCACGTTCGAGCAGCTCGCCGGCCTGCTCGTTTTCCCCGGCATCGAGCGCGAGCCGTGCCGCGATCGCCAAACAACGCGGGAACCATGCGTTCAAGCGATACATGGCCGCACATCCCACGGCCTCGTCGATCGCACGGCGTGCTAGATCGAGATTGCCGAAGAGCAGCGCGTGGTGCGCGAGCCGTTCGCCCGCCGCAACGGCAAGATGGAAGCGCCGCTCGGATATGGCCGTATCGCGCGCAACTCCGAGGGCCGCATAACAGCCGGGCGCGTCGGAGGCCCACGCTAAGACCACCGCCGTGACGAAGCGATCGCCGGCGGTCGGCTCGAGTTCCGTCCGGAGGTAATAGTTGGCGACTTCAGCAGCGCCGCGACAACCGAGCAACGCCGAATCAACCACTCGCGCCAGGCCGCGATCGTCTCCGGCCATCGCGTAAACCATGGCGCGTGCGCGCCGGGGCGCACCGTCGAGCATCAACGCCGCACTTGCCTCGCGCAGCCGGCATTGCACGATCAAGCCTTCGACCTTCTCCTCTTCGAAGATCATCAAGGCCTAATGCTAGCAAGCGTTTCTTAAGTGGCTATTATGGCACGGCACGGTGTCGGGCGACACCGTGCTACGTCGACGTTTAGCGGTTAAGCCGTAGCCTCATCGTCGTCTCGGTCGTTGCCGATGTCGCAGGATCGGTGACGACGATCCGAACGGTAACCGTCTGCTGACCCATGAGCATCGTAAGCGTCACGGAGAGTTTGAAGTTGCCGCGTGGGCCGGCGGTGGTCGTGCCTGCGAACTGCCCGGTTCCGTCTGGACCGGCGCCCGCACTAATTCGTACGCGGCCGTTCGCGACGGTATTACCTTGCACGACGAAAACACCGCCCACGACCGCATTCGGCGATGGCTGGTAGATGGTCAGCGGAATTGAAGGCGCCGCGGAACGGAGCACGCGGAACGACCACGCGCGGTCGAATGGCACGCCGTCCTGCCCGCGTCCGGCGACCCGAACCGTATGCGAACCAAAACTGAGCGGCGCGGGCGGCTTGTAGGAAAAGGCCGACGACGAGACACCGCTCTGCAATGTAATCGTTGCGCCGTCGAGCCATATGCGCACGCTATCGGCGACGGCACGTGGCGCGAACTCCGCCGAGATGACGGGAAAGCGATTGCGGATCTCGCTGTCGGGCTGCGGCTGCTGCGCGCGCAGGCGCACCCCGGGCGGCGGCATTGGCGGGGGTGCCGGTGGCCGCGGCGGACGCGGCGCGGGCATCGGCGGGGGCGCGCCACCCTCCATTTGAATCGCCACGACGCGCGTCGAGGCATCATAGCCGACATTTGCACCGAGCGATTGCGCGATGAAACGCAAGGGCACGTACGTCGTGGCTCCGATGATGAACGGTGCGACGTCGAGAATCTGAGCTTGTCCGTTGACCGTCGCCTGGGTCAAACCGATGTGCAGCGAGACCGTCGTGCTGTCTTTCGTCGCGTTAATCGTGCCCGCAGAATAGACGACACCCGCGCCGAGTCGTTCGAAAATTCCGCGAAGCGGAACGAAGACGCGGCCCGCGCGCTCGATTGGACCCGGACTGAGATAGAGTGCTTGTCCGTTCACGGTTACCGTTACTTGCTGCGCGACCGTCGGCGCCGGCACTCCTAGGGCAAGCACGGCCACCAGGCCGGCGACCACGGATCGATAGGGCATAGTGAGCACGAGACATCCCTCCGTGCCTTGGAAGTTGGCATCCCGGCGTGCGGCCCCTCCCTCAATTGGGTACGTAGGCTGCGTGTCCAATCAGAAAATCAATCCCACCGACTACGATGCGATTCCGTCCTATGCGGAAAACGGCAAAGAGCGGCTGGTCAACGCGATTATCGAAACGCCCGGAAGGATTCGCCACAAGTATGCCTTCGTTCCGAAGTACGGCATCATGATGCTCAAACAGACCCTAGCCGAAGGACTGACGTGGCCGTACGATTATGGTTTTGTTCCGCAAACGCTGGCCGATGACGGCGATCCGACGGACATCATCGTGATCAACGACACGCCCACGTTTCCCGGCTGCCTACTCGAAGTGCGAATTCTCGGCGCAGTGTTGATCAAGAAGAACGGTGTCGTCAACAATCGCCTCGTCGCCTGCCCCAAGAAGCAATCCGGCGTGACCTTGAAGACCGACGATTATGAAAAATTGAGCGACGTACCGAAAGATCTGATGGACGGCATCGAGCGATTTCTCGTCGAGTATTCAGCCGTCGAAGGCAACAAGATCGAGTACGGGGGTACGTGCTCGCGAAAAGAGGCGTTCGCAATGATCGAAGAAGATCGCAAGCGGCGCAAGAAAAAAGGCTCGTAAGCGAGCCGCAGGGGGAAAAGCGGCTGCGACCTCAAATGTCCGCCTTTCCCAGACTCGCTTAAGCCTTAGGAGGTTCGCGTCTTGCGTTCGTACATTCAGTCGGCCCTGATTATGTCTGCGGCCGCCACCGTCATTGCTGCAGCCGGCTGCTCGGGAGGCCATTCGATGTTGCCCAGCGCGGGCACATCGGCGTCGAGCGAAGCTCGCGGCCAGCAGCCGGGCAGCATCGTGCGGGCTACGAGTAACCCGCCCACGCAAATGCAAATGCTTTGGCTGATGACCGATGGTTCGGTTCTCGGGCAGAGCGGTTCGGGTTCGACTTGGAACCAGTTCTACCGCTACGTGCCTGATTCGACCGGCAACTATGCGAACGGAAAATGGACCCAGGTTGGCTCGCTTCAAGCGGGCTACGCGCCCGACGCCAGCGCGGCGGACGTCATGATCGACGGGCGATTCGCCTTAATCGGCGGCGAGTACAACGTCGGTGGCGGCGGCAGCAACTATCCGCTGCAGCTCACCAATAAAGCGGCGGTCTACGATCCCGTCAAGATGACGTGGACGCCGTTGGGCCATCCGAATCGCTGGAAATGGATCGGCGATTCGCCTTCAACCGTGCTTCCCAACGGGCTGGTCGCGGTCGGCGACAAGCTGCACACCTGGGATGCTACGCTCGATCCGAAAACGCTCAAGTGGACGAACGCCGGCGACAAAGGCAAGGCCGATTTCAATGCCGAGGAAGGCTGGACGCTGCTTCCCAACGGCGACATCCTCACGGCCGACGTAAAAGACGCGCCCAACTCCGAACTCTACAATCCAACGGCCGGTAAGTGGACGAGCGCGGGCTCGACAATTGTCACCCTCGCGTCGAAGTCGCCCTTCCATAGCTGTTTGCAGTACGGGCCCAAACCCCAAGACTGTTATATGCCTCCGGGCGAAATCGGCCCGTCGATCTTGCGCCCCGACGGAACCGTCTTCTACGCCGGATCGGGACAGAACGGCAGCGGTTCGGGCACGGGACACACGGCGATCTACAATTCAAATACCGGAACCTGGACCGCAGGCCCCGATTTTCCCAACAGCGATAACGCGGGGGACAACTTCGGAGTTCTCGAGCCGAGCGGGAACGTGATCATCTTCGGCAACAGCGGGAACGCGTACGAGTGGAACGGCTCGACCTTTACCGAACTCAGTGGATTGCAAGAAGACGGCTCGCCGATTTTGCTTCCCACCGGTCAGATCATGATGGCGGGATACAACCTCGTTATCTACACGCCGAAGGGAACGCCGAAAGCGAGCTGGGCACCGACGATCACCAACGCTCCCTCGAACATCACGGCGGGCCAAACGTATAAGATCACGGGCACGCAGTTCAATGGTTTGAGCCAAGCCATGGCGTTCGGCGACGAGTACCAAAACGCGACCAACTATCCGCTAGTTCGTATCACCAATAACGGAAGCGGTACCGTCTATTACGCTCGTACGCACGATCACAGCACCATGGGCGTCGCAACGGGTTCGCAGTCGGTTTCCACCAACTTCGACGTTCCCAGCAACGCCCCAGCCGGCGCCAGCACGCTCGTCGTCGTCGCGAATGGCATCGCTTCGAAACCCGTGAGCGTCACGGTTTCCGGAACTCGCCGGCGCCGGTAGTTCGAAACGGCTGCGCGTTACTGAGGCGGAGGCTGACCTCCAGTGATTGCCGTCGCGTAAAAATTGTTGCCACGCCAGTACCCGTGCGCAACAATTTGCCGGCCGACGGCAACGCGGCCCGTGGTTTGATCGTTTAGCGCCGCCGAGTCGTCGATGACGATGGCGCCGGTCGATTGCTGAAGGGTCACGAGATGTCCTTTGACGATCGTGATCGTTCCGGCAACGACCGAATGGCGGTACATGGTGGTCGGACAGTTTCCGTTTGCGGTCCAAACATCGCCGTTCCACGTGCCGCACGCGGTGTCGGTGTAGGGCGTTGTATCGGCGGGCGCGGCCGCTGGGGCAGCACCGGCATCGGGAGGTGGCGCTCCGGGCGGGGGCGCCCCTTGCGCCATCGCCATCGAACCGGCCGCAAGCATCCCGACGGTTGTCGTTAACGTTATCAAGAGAGCTTTCATAGGTTGCTGATTTCCCAAAGGCGCTTCCGTTAATCAGCGGCCGAGCTCTCCGCCTGGGCTCAAGCTGCCGGGCCGTTGCCCGGATACAAAAAACGGTATCGCGACCAGTTGAAGCAAGGTCGAAAACACGACAAGCCCGAGAACCGAACGATCGAGTAAAACGCCCGCGACGACGCTGCCGGCAAACCAGGCCGCGCCGAAAACCAGATCGTAGAGCCCGAAACTCGTCGCCCGGCGCCGCCGCGCGAGCACGCCGGCGACGAGCGCCAGCAGCAATGCATCTTGCACCGCGTTACCGACGCCCCAAAGGGCGACCCCCGCTTGCGCCGCCGCGCCGCGTCCAAGAAACGCCAGCGGTGCTGCCGCCGATGCGATCGCGATCGCAATAACGACGACGCGGTTGCCGATTCGATCGAAGAGCCGCCCCAAAAGTGGTGCCGCAGTTGCGCCGACCGCCATAGCGACGGCAAACCATATCGAGATCGCCGCGGTCGTAACAATATGATCGCGCTGAAAGCGAAATGCGATGAGGGCAAAGTCGACGTATCCGGCGGCGATGAGCGCGCCACCGATGGCATAGCGTCGAAACGCGCGCGGATCGCGAATCGTGGGGCCGCTATCACTCTCGTGCTGCGGCACGAAGTTCCGTCCGGCGACCGTGGCGATCGCAAGAAACGCAAGTGTCGCAACCGCCGGAACGATCAGAATGCCGAACCCGGAATGGAATCCGCCGCGCGCGAGCGCAAATGCGACCAGTAGGGGACCGGCGGTTGCTCCGATTTGGTCGAGAAGCTGATTGATTCCGAAGACGCGCCCGCTGCCGAGCGATTGACCCGCCTGCGAAAGCATTGCTCCCGTCACGGGCTTACGTATTCCTCGTCCGACCCGTTCGCCGATGAGCAGTCCCGCCGCAGCCGGCCAGCTTCCGGCGAGTGCCAGCGCCGGCACGCAGAGCACGTTGATCGCATATCCGATCCAGACGTCGAGCCAATACAATCCCGTGCGGTCGGCGATTAAACCCGCTACCGAACGGATCGCGTAGCCTGCAAGCTCGCCGCCGCCCGCCACCGCTCCGACGGCCGCGCCGCTCGCTCCGAGATGACCGAGAAACGCACCGGCGATGCCGCGGCCGCCTTCGTAAGTGAAATCGGCGAAGAGATTGACGACGCCGAGAATCGCGACGAAGCGCAGCGCGGCTAACGCGCGAGGTTGTGTTGCTTGACCCACCGTTCCCACGCGTTCCGCCTGCCCTCGCCCGTGTCATGCTGAGCCGCCTTGTCATGCTGAGCCTGTCGAAGCATGAGCGCAGTGTCATGCTGAGCCTGTCGAAGCATGCCCGGCCGCATCCTTCGACAGGCTCAGGATGACACAATTTTGCCTGCGCGAAGCGCAGTCCTGAGCGAGCGCGCAGCGCAAGTCGAAGGGTCAGGATGACAGCGTCCTTCGACTCAGGATGACACAATTTTGCCTGCGCGAAGCGCAGTCCTGAGCGAGCGCGCAGCGCGAGTCGAAGGGTCGTCCTTCGACAAGCTCAGGATGACATGGGCTTCAGCGAGAATAGCGGAGCGATGGCGAGAAAATACCGCTACGGCGAAATGACGTGGCCGGAAGTGAAAGCGGTCGCGGCGACGCCGTGCGTAGCAATCGTGCCGATCGCAACGCTCGAGGATCACGGACTGCATCTTCCAATCGACACCGACCTGCTGCTGTGCTCGAGCGTCTGCGAGCTCGCGGCGTCGCGCGCCGCGGATCGAACGGTGTTGGTCCCGCCGATCAATCACGGCTATAGTCCGCACCACATGGATTTTCCCGGCGCCATCACGATCGACGCGCACACCCTCATCGACTACGGCCTCGACGTCTGCAAGAGTTTGGTGCATCACGGCTTCCGACGCATTCTTGTGGTCAACGGCCATGGCAGCAATGCGCCCTTCATCGACATTATCGCGCGGCTTTGCGTCGTGCAGACCGACGCGCTCGCGGCCGCCGTTAGTTACTGGGCCGCGCCTGGCGTGCGCGCGGTGGCCGATTCGTTACGTGAATCAGAGCCTATTGGCGGGATGAATCACGCCTGCGAATTCGAGACCTCCCTCTACCTCGCGCTCCGTCCCGATTTGGTCGACATGAATCAGGCCGTTGCGGAGCTTTCGCATCGCCCCTCCAAGAATTATTGGACCGATCTAGTAGCCGGCGAAGGCCCGCTGATCATGATGGAACACTGGAGCCAGTTGAGCGAGAGCGGGGTGATGGGCGATCCGACCAAAGCGACCGCTCAAAAGGGCCGCGCGCTGCTCGATGCGGCCGCTAACGGCATTGTAGAACTCGTCGACGAGCTCTTAGCGCGCGAGATCCGGCCCCGTACCGACCATCATTGATGCGAGCGCTCTTCGCACTCGCATTGCTTGCGGCGCTCGCCGGCTGCACTCGGGTGCAACAGCGCGGCGCCGGTCACAATCCGTGGACGATTCCCGGCGTCCTGCGGATCGCCCAGCGCGAAGACCCCGATAATCTCAATCTTCTGCTCGGAACCGAGACCGTCGATATCGACATCTCGGCCTTCTGGGGTGCATATCTTTTTCGCTGGAGCGACCGCAGCGAGCTGGTGCCGGAACTCGCGGTCGTCGAGCCAACGCATGAAAACGGCGGCATCAGCCGCGACGGCTTGCGCGTCACCTATCATCTGCGGCGCAACGTCAGGTGGCAGGACGGTGCGCCGTTCGATGCCGACGACGTTATCTACACGTGGCAGCAGATGCTCAACCCACGCAACCTCATCGTGAGCCGCGTCGGTTACGACGTGATCTCGCGGATCGACCGCCTCGACGCGCACACGATCGTCGTTCATCTCAAACGCCGCTTCGCGCCGTTCGTCAACACGTTCTTCGCGCCGGCGAACCACCCCGACGTGATTCTTCCAAAGCACTTGCTGGCCCGCTATCCCGATATCAATCGCCTCGCTTACAACGGTTTGCCAATCGGCACCGGACCCTTTCGCATCGTCGCGTACGATCGCAACGCGCGTGTCGAAATGGTGGCCAACGACGCCTATTGGCGCGGGCCACCGCGCCTGCGCCGAATCGACTTTCGTATCGTCGGCAGCGACGAAACCATACTGACGCAACTGCAGTCGCACGACATCGATTTCTTTTACCGCGCCCCCGAGTCACTCGCGCCCGAGCTTCATGGAATTCCGGGCGCACGGATCGTGACCACGCCGATCGATCGGTTTACCGACGTCGGCCTCAACGCATCGATTCCCGGCCTCAACGACGTGCGCGTGCGCCGCGCGCTGGCGTACGCCATCGATAAACCCACGCTCGTCAATAAGGTGATGCACGGGGTCGCCGTGACGGGCGATTCGCTGCATCCCCCCTTCTCGTGGGCGTACAATCCCGACGTGGCGCGCTATCCGTACGATCCGGCGCGCGCGGCGGCGTTGCTCGCGCGAGCCGGATGGCCGCCCGGGAAACTTCACCTCACGCTCGTCAGTTTTACGGGCTCGAACACGATGACCGCAGCCGAAGCGCTGATCCAGGAAGAGTGGGGGCGCGCGGGCGTGGTCGTGACGATCAAGAATTTTCCCTCGGGCAAACTCTACGCAACCGCCGGCGCGGGAGGAATCGAGCAATCCGGAAAGTTCGACGCCGCGCTCGAGAACTGGGAGAACGGCACGGATCCCGACGATTCGATTCTGATCATGTGCTCGATGGCGCCCCCGAACGGTTGGAATATCTATCACTTTTGCAGCGCCGAGCTCGATGCCGCCGAACGCACCGCGCTGAGCACTTACGATCGGGCCCTGCGGGCCGCCGCGTATCGGCGAATTCAGCGAATCGTTTCAGAGCAGCTTCCCTTTATCGTGCTCTGGTACCAGATGCAACTCGACGCCATCAACACCGATTTGCGCGAGTATCGGCCCGCGCACGCCGTGACGCCGTTCTGGAACGTCTGGCAGTGGTCAATTTGACAAAAGATTGACCGCGGCGGGAGTTCTTCAATGATAGACTCTTCGGGAAAGCTGCCTGACGTGCCGACTATGCGCTCGCTTTGTTTACTCTTCCTCATCGCGGCGGCGTTCGCGCTGATGCGCCTTCCCGCGCGCGCGGCGGTCAGCGAGAGCTTTACCTTCACCGTGGCGCGTGCGCCGCATCCGCTGACGCTCGATCCAACCCTCGCCGATCCGGCGTGGGCGGCGGGGAAGATTCCGCTGGGAAGCGGCCCTTGGCAGAACGTGACCACGCGCTCGCCGTCGCGCTTTCCGACGACGGCGTATCTGCTCTACGACGACAAGAATCTCTACGTCGCGTTCACGTCCGAGCAAACCGGTGCGGCGATCTCCGCGTCGCAGACCGCTAACGACGTCGGCTTCGGCGTCGACGATTTCGTCGGCATCGGGGTCGACACGAGCAACTCGGGCAGTCAGGTCTACTATTTCGAGACGACGCCGCGCGGCGTCACGTACGAGGCTTCCAACGAAAACACTCGCTTTCGTCCGCGCTGGAGCGCCGCGGCCAAAGTGATCGACGGCAGTTGGAACGCCGTGATGATCGTTCCCCTCAACATCCTGCGCGTGCCGCGCGGCGGAAAGCAGACCTGGCGCTTTCAGTTCGTGCGCGAGGTCGCGGCCCGCGGCGAGCACGTTTCGTGGGTCTGGGATCCGATTATGCAGGATGCCCCGAGCGGAAATTGGCCGGTCTTTTCACCCGATCCGCGTTTCTGGCCCGCCGGCGAACTGGATCTATCGGCGTCGGCGGCGGCGCGTCCCAAGCCCCGCGCCGACATCTACGGACTGGAAAGCTTCGGCCAAGACCGCAATCTTTTCCAGCAAGCCAATGGGACGTTCTTGCCGATGCAGGTTCGGTGGATCGGTGGCGACGTGAGTTATCCGCTCACGCCGACGATTCGTTTTGTGGGAACGCTCAATCCGGATTTTTCGAACGTCGAAATCGACCAGCAGACGATCGTACCCCAAGAGTTCCAGCGGCAGCTCGTTGAATACCGCCCGTTTTTTTCGCAAGGCGCGGCCTACATCAACGCCGACTCGAGCGTACGGGCACCGGTTGGAACGAATACGCAGGCACCGTACCTCGTCTTCTACTCGCCCTCCGTCGGGCCGTTTGATAGCGGCGGAAAAGTCGAGGGGACCTTCGGCGAAAACGCGTTCGGCGCACTGACGTTCCATGGTTACGACGAGACCACGGGTAACACGTTCAGCGATCAAGCCTACGGGTTTCAACACGCCGTTCCGGGCGGCGCTTTTACCTATTGGAGCGACGGCGTCTTCGCCAATCACAGCATCGCCGGCACGGACGACACGATCGAAAACGGCTTCGAGCTCCGTAACCTCGATAACGGGATGATCGTCTTCGGCGACTATTCGTTCGAAGACGGGAGCTGGGTCCCGCAAGGGCACGCCGACCTGGGCGAGTTCTTCGTTGACCGTCATAAGGGGAACACCGAATTTAACTTCGGCTATCTCGACATCTCGCCCAACTACAACCCGATCGATGGCTACACCGCCAACTCCGACATCCGTGGGCCGCAGTTTTTCACCAACTTCAGCGGCGCATCGCCCGCGATCAAGAACTACTCGCTCTTCTTTACCGCCGATCGCTTCCTCGACGATTCGGGCGCGGTGCATCAAGCCGACTTTCAATATTTCATCAATGCACTCTTCAAGAACCAGTTCTCGTTTGACGGCGTCGGTGAAGCGGTCGGCGAGCTGCGTTCGTACTCGATTCCGGCGGGACCCGGCTGCACGGGTCCGATCCTCTATCAATCGAGTTTCACGGGCTACCCGTGTTACTTGGACGGTGTCACCCAACCCTACAATCTCTACCAGGTTCCGATCGGCTATCGCGACGGCACGCCGACGCCGATTGACGTAAACTATTCCTGGGGTCCGTTCGGAGACAACTTCGTGCATCTCTTCTCGATCGTCACCAGCCGTCCGTTGATCCGCAATCTTACCTTAGGACTGGAGTATGACGGCACGTACGAACGCGCATTCTCCAACGGCACGCTCGATTCGCAGTGGTTGCGCCGCATATCGCTGGGATACAACATCGGCAGCGAGAGCACGGTGAGCTTCGAATTGCGCGACATCAATGGTTACGGCGGGTTTGCCACGCAGATCGGCAACAATCTCGCCGTGGGGTACCACCAGCGATTCCTATCCGGCAACGAGCTTTACGTCAACTTCGGAAGCCCGGCTGCCGGCGCCACGCTCAATCGTCTCATCGTGAAATACGTCTTTCACGCGGGCGCCGATACGGGAACCTAGTCCATGAAGTGCACCGCGCCGCTGCCGAGCATATAGACGGCCCCCACGACGCGCACGTGCCCCGACTCCACCGCTGTTGCGAGGAACGGCGGGGTCGCCCGCAGTCGTGCTGCGGCGGCGCGCACGTTGGCCTCGACGGCCTCGCGCATGCTTCCGCGCGCGTGCACGACGCTCTCGATTCCCGGCGCGATCAACTCTTCGATCGCGTTCAAATGAGTCGGTAGTGGCGTCTTACTCTCGATCGCCGAGTAGACTGCTTTGACCGCGCCGCAGTTTTCGTGGCCGAGCACGACAATCAGCCGCGTGCCCAGATTCTCGATTGCGTACTCGAGCGAACCGATCACGAGATTGTCGGGATAGTTACCGGCGACGCGCGTCACGAAGAGCTGGCCGATGCCTTGAATGAAGATAAACTCGGGAATGACCCGCGAATCCGCGCAGCTCAAAAGCGCGGCGAAGGGGGCTTGACTCTCTTTGAGCAGTTCGCGCTTCTCCGCAAGCGCGTTGGTTTGCGGAAAGTCGTTCGCGACAAAACGCTGGTTGCCGGCCACCAGCAGCTTGAGGCCGTCGTCGGGCGCGATGCCTGGACCGGCGGGAGCCGCGCTCTCGGCGGCTTGGGGAACGGCGACGCTCAACGCCGCCACGGAGCCCGCCAGAAAGGCGGCGCGATTGAATTCGATGCCCTTGTTCGCCATGTCAATTTTTGTTCGGCGTCATGAACATGCGGCCATGCGGATAATCGAAAACGTAGTCGAAGTGCTTGAGGAAATCGTATCCCAACAAGACGTCCTTGGTCGAAAACGGCATACCCCGCGTGCACGCGGCCGGCTCCAGATACGTGATTGGCCCGATCGTCAGGCCTTGGACGCTTCCACACAGGGACGTGCTCAAGTGGTACCTCGTAAGCGCGTCGCGAACGATGAAGGCGACGCCGGGGTTGCCGGTGTCGAGAATTGCATTCACCGCCAAGGTCTTGTCGTACGTCATCGGAATCGCCGGTACGCCGTCGGAGAGATCGACGAGCAGCGGAATGCCGTTCGTACTCGAGACGTCGCTGGAAGGCTCCAGCACCGCGAGTTTTGAGCCGTAGACGTCGAGCTTGACGATCGCGGCGGCAAAGAGATCGTAACCGATGAGACCGTCGTATCCGGCCCAATCGAGCCCCCGGTAATCGCGGCTGCGAAAATCTTCGGAATAAACCAGCGCATTGTGGAGCGTCGCGCTCCCTACGGCGATGGTATCCACGCGTCTGACGCGCGTCGGGACGCTGCCGTACAACGTTTCGGCTTCACCGGAACCGCGCAGCGCCTGCGTCTTCGCCCGATCGGCGAACCGGTCGTCGAGCACAATCCCGTCGGCTCCGGTGTCGAGAATGAACCGCCCCTTGACGCCGTTCACGGTGGCGTCGAGCAGAATGCGGTTTGCGGTCAGCTTGATCGCGGATGGATCGCCGTTCCCGAAGCTCCAAAACGCCGTTGCGGCGGGCGGATGGAAATCATCGGCGGTGACGGCGACGTTCGGCTCGACCGCGTCGTTGCTGTGCACGGTTTCTTCCTCGTCGAAACGGAAGGAGCCGATGAACTTTTTTCCCGGCACGATGTCGCGATATGAGAGAATATGGAGCGTGCTTTCATAGGATCCGCCGGGATCGATCTTCGCAGCGACGTATGCGCCGGTTTGTGGGTCCACGTCGCACTCGATAGCATCGCCGTTGGCGAGCGTAACCCGCACGACGCCGACAGATTTTCCGTCGACGGTCTTGTTCCCCATGAACGTCGCCGGCAGCTCGGTCGTCCCTTCCTGTTGCAGCACCGTAAACGATGCGAGATACTTCGCTTCGTTGCCGTAGACGGGCGTGGTAAATCCGTTGATACTCGAGTGCCAGAAAACGTTTCCGGTGAATCCGCTATGCTCGGTGGCTTCATCGCGCTTGAGCGGTGTGTAGGTTGCGTGGTAGAGCAACCCGGCGTAAAGCCGAACGATTCGTTCGATCTTTACGCCTTTCTCATCGGTGACGCTTGCGCTGACCCGCATCGTACGAAAAGTGCCGTCGCCGAATTGCCAGCCGACGTAAGCGCGATGTTTGGCGAGCAGCGCCGCGGATTGAGCGTCCTGGCTCGGTGCTTGGGCGCGCGCGCCGGCGAACGTGGCGATTGCGCCTGCAACGAAGAATGCCGTCGTTCGGGCGGCCAACATTCACTCGTCTTCGGCACTCAGTCAAACGTTCCGCTCTTGTTGCGCGCAAACCAAAGCTATTGTCATCCTGAGCTTGTCGAAGGATGCGGCGGGCCATGCTTCGACAGGCTCAGCATGACAAATTGCGCGCAAACCAAAGCCATTGTCATCCTGAGCTTGTCGAAGGATGCGGACGCTCATGCTTCGACAGGCTCAGCATGACAAGGGCGATCATGCTTCGACAGGCTCAGCATGACAAGGCGTGCTTCGACAGGCTCAGCATGACAGGCGGCAATGCGCGCTCACTGCGCTTAGGGCGATTCCGCGGCGATCGTGAACGCGGGGTCTTCGGCGGAGATTTTGCCGGCATGATAGACCGCGAATCGTTCGGCCAGTCCGGCCGCGAGCAACATCACGCCGGCGAATCGCGCAATTCGTTCGTTGCGTTTCGCGAAGAGCGTGCAGAGCAAACCGGTGAGGTTGCATAAGCGCGCCAGGTGCGAGAGCTGTCCCGCTTTGCCGCGTTCGTACGCTTCGAACTGAACGGGTCCAAGCTGATGACGCAGCCGTTCGAGCGCAATTGGCACGCCGAGAGCGCCCAAGAAGGCGAGCCGGCGCGCCGGTTTGGCGTCGGCTGCGGGAATGGTGCACATGCCCAGGCCTCCCGCGGTCGACGCCGAGGTCGCCGCGAAGAGAACGGGAAGCGCCGTGCCGGCACGGTGCCAGGCCGGCATCACGGTATCGCCGATGAGCACCGACGTGTACACCGACATCATCGGCCCGGTGACGCCGGCAATCGTTTCGGCAAAACGGCCGAACGGACGGGCGATGCCGGTGATCTCCGAAGCGGCCGCCGCCGTCGACGCAGCGCCGAAAATAGTGAAGAGATAGACGCCAATGCTCATCGGTGATGATGGCTTCAAAACGCGAAACATGTGCAGGAAGCGCTCCGGCTTCTTGAGGTCGGCAATCAGACAAAACCCACTGATCGCCGTACCCACAGCGGCCGCAAGCGTCAAGCTTCGCGCCGCGCGATCGCGTTTCAAACAACGCGCGCTCAATGCGAGCGTTGCCGAGGCGCCCGACCAACCGCCGGCCCAGAAATAGACCGGAATCAGCGGCGTCCAAACCGGCGGCTTGACGATTGGGCGCCCGTAATAACCGGGGCGGTTTTCATCCATCGTCACAGGCTCGCGAGTGCCGCCGCGGCCGCGAGAAATCCCGCGGCAAATGCGGCGGCGCGCCATAGCTGCGGCAGAGATTTCGTCGGTACCACCGGATTCGGCGGAAGTCCGTAAATCTCGGGCCGGTCGAGCAGCAGAAAGAGCGATCCGCCGCCGCCGATACCGTCGTGCTCGTTCTCGAGGTAGAGACGCGCCCCGTCGTACGTCTCGCGCACCTTCTCCAGACGCCGCTGCGCGCGTTCGCGGAGCTCGTCGACATGGCCGTATTGAATGGATTCAGTCGGACATGCTTTCGCGCAGGCGGGCTGCTCGCCGATCTGGAGGCGATCGTAACAGAGGGTGCATTTGCCCATCGTGCCGCGGGGGTGAGTACGATGCTCTTGCGGCTTTGCTTCGACGCGTTCGCTGATCACGCCGAAGGGACAGGCGACAACGCAATAGCCGCAACCGTTGCAGACGTCGTCTTGTATGACGACCGTGCCGAACTCGGTCCGCACGATCGCCCCCGTCGGGCAAACGTCGAGGCAGCCCGCATGCGTGCAATGCTTGCAAACGTCCGACTCCATGAGCCAGCGGCTTTGAGAATTGTCGAATTGTTCGACGAAGGCGACATGACGCCAGGTCGAGCCGCTCAGCTCGCCTGTGTTATCGTATGACATCCCCGTAAACGTATAGCCGTCCTGCGGAAGCTGATTCCACTCTTTGCACGCAACCTCGCAGGCCTTACAGCCGATGCAGAGTGTCGTATCCGTGAAAAAGCCGCGCCGGTCGGGCGCCATCGGCTCGATCACGTTGATTGCGCTCCTGCTCGCAGGTCGCGCAGGAAACGATGCAGCTGCTCGCCGCGCGGACGGCGGCCGGCGCGAATGTCGCACGTCAGACCCTTAGTCTCTTGAATGTGCACGTTGGGATCGAGGGCAATGTGGAGCAGATCGTTGGCACTGTCGCCGGTGACGATGCCTCTGCTTCCCCAATGATAGGGCAGACCGACGGAGTGCACGGCGCGACCCTCGACGTTCAACGAGGGAGCACGTTTGGTCACCATGACGCGCGCTTCCACAACCGCGCGCACCGTGAAGATCGTCGCCCAATCGCCATGTTTGAGTCCTCGCAGCTCGGCCAGCTCCGGCGTTACTTCGCAGAAGAATTCCGGTTGCAGCTCGGCGAGGCGGGCAACGGTCCGCGACATGCCACCGGCGGTATGGTGTTCGGTCAAGCGATACGTGTAGAGCACGAAGGGAAAGCGATCGCCGTGCTCGTCGCTGGGCGACGGGTTGTATTCATTGAACGCGCGAGGGAATTGTTGCCGGCACGGATTGGCTTGCTGTCCGTAGAGTATATTCCGAACCGGCGATTCTTGCGGCTCATAATAAGTCGGAAGCGGACCGTCGACGATGCCGTTGGGCGTGAAGAGCCAGCCCAACCCATCCTCCTGCATGATGAACGGATGCCACCCCGCCAGCGCCGCTTCGCGCAGTGACCCGTCGGGCGGCGTGTAATCGGGTCGTTTCGTCTTTTCAAAGTCGGGCGTATCGTGGCCGGTCCAACTCTGCTGCTCGTCGTCCCACCAGACGTATTGTTTGCGCTCGCTCCACGGTTTGCCGTCGGGGTCAGCCGAGGCGCGATTGTAGAGTAGGCGCCGATTTGCGGGCCATGCCCAGCCCCATTCCGGCGCTACCCAACTCTGGTGGTGGCCCGACGTGCGCCGCGCGGTCTGATTCTTCTCTTCGCTAAAACAGCCGCAATAGATCCAGCATCCGCACGCCGTGGAACCATCGGCTTGAAGTTGCGTGTACGCGGAGAGCGCCCGGCCCTGCGCGTCCCAGCCGTTGATCTCGCGCAGTACCGCATGCGCGTCGGGTTCCCGCTGCGCCCCCTTCTCCGGATAACTCCACGTCAACGCCGCAATGAGCTCGGCGTTAGGCTCCTCGCGCTCGGCGAGTTTTTCCTTGATGCGTCTCCCGAGATGGTAATAGAACCATAGCTCGGAACGCGCGTCGCCCGCGGGTTCGACGGCCTTGTGATGCCATTGAAGTAACCGCTGCGTGTTGGTGTACGAACCATCTTTTTCGGTGTGCGTCGCTGCCGGCATCCAGAAAATCTCGGTGCCGATCAGCTCGGGTTTGAGCTCGCCGCTTTCCACCTCGGGCGAGTCATACCAAAATGCGGCGCTCTCATTTTCGGTAAAGTCACGCACGACGAGCCACTCGAGATTCGCCAGCGCACGCCGGTGCAACCCCGAGTTTGCGGAGCCGACCGCCGGATTTTCGCCGCAGATAAAAAAACCTTTGACTTTTCCGTCGATCATCGCCATCGTCGTGCGGTACGTTGAATGGTCGCCGCTGATGCGGGGCAACAAATCGAAGAGATACTCGTTGGCGGCGGTTGCGCTTTCACCGAACCAGGCCTTGAGTAAGCTGATCATATACTTGTCGAGATTGCCCCAGAATCCGGTCTTCGCGCCTTCCGATTCGACGAAGTGGGCCAAGGAGCTGTGCGCCTTCGCGTGCGGCATCGGAATGTAGCCGGGAAGCAGATCGAACAGAGTGGGGATGTCGGTCGAACCTTGAATCGACGCGTGGCCGCGAAGCGCAAGGATCCCGCCGCCGGGACGACCGATGTTGCCGAGCAGCAGCTGCACGATTGCGGCAGCGCGAATTATTTGCACGCCGTAAGTGTGCTGCGTCCAAGCAACGGAATAGGCAATCGCCGACGTGCGCTCGCGACCGCTGTTCTTGCAGAGCGCTTCGGCCACGCCGACGACTTGTTCGGGCGCGATGCCGCAGATTCGGCCGACCGTCTCCGGCGTATAGCGTGAGTAGTGCCGCTTGATCACCTGATAGATGCAGCGCGGATCCTGCAGGGTTTCGTCCATCGCCGGCGGCTTGCCGCCCCGCAGCTTATCCATCGTGTCGCTCTTGCGGCTCTCTTGTTTTTCGAGACCTTCCTCGCTCTCGCGTTGACCGGATGCACCATGCAGATCCATCCCCTCGTACATCCAGCTATGAAAAACGTAGCCATTCTTCTCCGCCTGCCAGCCCGAGAAGAAGCCGTCCAAGTCCTCCGTGTCGAGGAACTCTTTCCGCAAAATTACCGGCGCGTTGGTGTAGTTGACGACGTACTCTTTGAACGCGCGGTCGTGCTGCATGATATAGTTGATGACGCCGCCGAGCAACGCAATGTCGGTTCCCGCGCGGATCGGAACGTGCATCGTTGCGACCGCGCTGGTTCGGGTGAAACGCGGATCGACGTGAACGATCGCAGCGCCGCGCTCGCGAGCCTCCATCACCCATTGAAATCCGACTGGGTGGTTTTCGGCCATATTCGATCCCATGATCAGGATACAGTCGGAGTTCTGTAGATCTTGCTGAAACGTCGTGGCGCCGCCGCGCCCGAGCGAGGCCCCCAAACTGGGGACCGTCGAGCTATGTCAAATTCGCGCCTGATTCTCTACTTGCACGACCCCCAGCGCGCTGTAGAGCTTCTTCATCAAATAGTTCTCTTCGTTGTCGAGGGTGGCCCCGCCTAAGCTGGCGATGCCGTAACAGCGATTGATCGTCTTACCTTCCTCGTCGCTCGCTTCCCACGTCTCGCGTCGAGTGCGCAACACGCGATCGGCGATCATATCCATCGCTCGATCGAGCGAGAGATCTTCCCAGGCGCTCCCATAGGGGCGCCGATACTTCACCTTATATTCGCGCAGGGGACTCTGCACCAACGAACGCGTCGCCGAACCCTTTGGGCAGAGGCGACCGCGCGAGATCGGGCTGTCGGGATCGCCCTCGATCTGCACGATCTCATCGTCCTTGACGAAAACGTTCTGTCCGCAGCCGACCGCGCAATACGGGCAAACGCTCTTGACGATCTTCGCGCCCGCAATGCGCGGCGTCCACGCGTCCTGCTTCATGTTCGCATCATTCCGCGAAGCGGTCGTACTGTAACATGCCATTTTCAATCACTCGCGCCTCGGGGGTCGGCCGGTGGGGCGCAAGGGCCCCTGCGTGCATGATGTGCCACACCTCGACGCCATGCAGCAGCACCAGCGCGTCGGCGATGAGCCGGCGATGACAGCGCCACCAGAGCGTTTCGGAACACATGATCGCGGTCGACGCCTCGGCGCTTTCCTTTAATAGAGCATCGAGCGCCGCAGCGAAAGCCGGCGTCTGCATGTAGTCGGCGTAGCCGCGGAAGGCGGCATGGCGCAGCGCCTGGTTGGGGCTGTCCGGCCGCGGCTTGCGAAATCCGCCCAGCTCGGGGCACCAGCGGTACGTTGCGCCGGAGAGTGTAGGCAACCATGCGGCCAAGCGCTCTGCCCAAACGTGCGGGTGCGCCCGGCTCTTCGGCACGCTGCGCACGTCGATCACGCTTCGGACGCCCGCATCGTGTACGAGTGAGGCAAGCTGCTCCTCACCGGCGGTTCCATGGCCGAAGGTATGAATGCGCATCGTTCGCCAATATTTTGCACCCGCATGGCAGATTGAAACATGGCATGATACGACGAACGTTTGCGCAAGAACTCCGTCCGTTTGCGTTAGAGCGATACTTCGCGCGCTACGAATTCAGCACGCGCTATTTGCTCTCGTCCAGCGATTCGGAGACGATGCCGCTTGGCGATCTGCTGGCGCTCGAGCCGGGCGCCGGCGAACGCTTGGCAAATTTGCGGCTGAACTATACGGAATCGCAGGGCAGCCCCGCGCTCCGGCACCAAATCGCCGCACTGTACGAGCACCGCGATGCCGAGACGATTCTCGTGCACGGCGGCTCGCAAGAGCCGATCTTCATCTTTATGAATGTGGCCCTGCAGCGAGGCGATGGCGTCGTCGTTCAGTCTCCAGCCTATCAATCGCAGTTTTCGATCGCCGAGGCGCTTGGAATCGAGGTCTCGCGATGGCATTCCGATCTCTCGCGCGAGGGCTCGCCCGACGTCGGCGAGCTCGAGCGGCTCGTTCGCCCGCGAACGCGTGCGATCGTGCTCACCACGCCGAATAATCCAACCGGTTACCCATTCGACCGAGCCCAAATCGACGCCGTAGTGGAGATCGCCCGCCGGCACGGCCTCTGGATTTTCGGAGATGAGGTCTATCGCGGCAGCGAGCGCGAGGCCGAACGGATTCCAGCGATCTGCGATCTCTACGAACGCGGGATCTCGCTCGGCGGACTATCGAAAGTGCACGGCCTTCCCGGACTGCGCGTCGGGTGGATCTCGACGCGCGATCGATCGCTGCGGGGAGGCATGGCAGCGTTTAAAGACTATCTCACGATCTGCAACAGCGCACCGAGCGAGTTTCTCGCCGAAGTGGCGCTCCGCCACACCGACGCGCTGACGGAGCGCAGCCGCGCGATTTCCACTCGCAATTTGAATCGCCTCGACGAATTCTTCGCCCGTCGCAGCTCGCTCTTCGAGTGGGCGCGCCCCCGTGCCGGGACGACCGCATTCCCGCGCTATCTCGGCGGCAACAGCACTGACTTCTGCGCGCGTTTGGTCGAACAGGCCGGCGTGCTGCTCGTTCCGAGCACGATCTTCGACGCGGGTGACGAGCGTTTTCGTATCGGCTACGGCCGCGCCGACCTCGCCGACGCGCTCGCCGCGTTCGACGCATGGATCGCAACGGCGCACCCCGCGTAAGCAGGCAGGGGAACGGTCCTATTGGCGGCGTATTGGCGCGCATGGACGCAACGATCCTACGACACCCCGCATTGTGCATATGCGCCGCAGCCGCGATCGCCGGTTGCGCAAGCCAGAATAATTCGCCAACTGCCGCGCTTCCGCAGACATCGCTAGCGAGGCACGCTGCCCACAGTTGGGTTTCGTCTGAAGCGACGAAGTCGAAAGAGCTGTTGTACGTGGCCGACCCAACATCGGAGCCGTCGTTCAGCGGCCACATCGACATCTTCTCGCTGCACGGCTCGAAATACGCACTGGTCGGGCAGATCGAAGATGATAACTCCCCGCAGGGTATGACGACCGATCGCGAAGGAAATCTCTACGTCTGCGACATCGGCGTCGCCACCGAGGGACCAGCCGCGGGCGATATCAAGATCTATCCAAAGGGTTCGACAAGCTATTCGCGCCTGATCGTTCCCGGCAAGTGGGTCCCCTTCGACGTCGCCGTCAAAAACGACGGGACGATGTACGTTGCGAACATTGCCCCGGTTGCGTCTTTCTATCCGGGATCGGTCTCGGTCTTTCCGCCGCTGGCGATCCAGCCTTCGCGTACCTTAAAATTTCCGAACTCGCAGGTGTTAGGAATTACCCGCCACGCCGCGACGGCCACCGTATACGTCTCGTACTCCGCAAAAACATCGTCGAGCCAAGGACGGATTGCCGAGTTCAAGAACGCGCGGGGTAAAGCGATCGATCTCGGCGTCAGCTATGCATTCCCGTGGGGCATCCTCGAGGACGGTTCCGACAACTTGCTCGCGTTCGGCGGAAACGGTTTCATCAACGTTTACTCTGAGGCGACTCGTGGGCTCGTCAAACAGATCCCGATTCCGAACGCCGCCATGTTTGGCGCCTTCAACGAAGCGCGATCCCGCCTTTTCGTTTCGAACTTCGAACAAGTCGAAGTTCTCAGCTACCCCTCCGGTTCGGTCGTCGGAACCGTCAACGACGGTTGGAGCAAATCGAACTATCCCACCGGCGTCGCGTTTTGGCCGCCCCCACCGTAACCTACTCACCTTCGCTTTCGCAACCGCACCGCACGCGCGGAGCGTTGTGGGCGGCCTGGAGCGTCGCCGCGGTCGTCACCGTGGTGCATCTTGCGGTAGCTACGCAATACGGCGCCTTTCGCAACGAGCTTTACTTCATCGTCTGCGGCCGCCAGCCGGCATTTGGTTATGTGGATCAGCCACCGCTCGTGCCGCTCCTCGCGGCGCTCACGCAGTCGGCGGGCGTGCACTTACTGCTGTTGCGCTTGCCGGCAATCGCGGCGGCTGCGCTTCTCATTCCTATGACCGTCGCCTTTGCGCAGCTGCTCGGCGCAACCACGCGCGGCGCGTGGCTAGCTGCGATTGCCGCTGCCAGCGCCACACTGGTCACGGCAATGACGGCGACGCTCTCGACTTCCACGTTTGAGCCCATCGCTTTTACCGCGATTGCATACTTCATCGTACGCGCAGTGCTGCATGCAGAGTCGCGTTCGTTTTGGTGGGCCGGCGCAGTTACCGGCGTCGCGTTTGAAGCCAAGTACAGCGCGTTATTTTGGACGCTGGGATTGGCGCTCGGACTCGTGCTCGCGGGGCCGCGTTCGGCGTTTCGCTCGCGCGACCTGTGGATTGGCGCGTTCATTGCCGCCGCCCTCGCTCTACCGAACGTCTTGTGGCAAGCGGCGCATGGCTTTCCATTCCTCGAACTGGTCCGTAATGACAACTCGGGCAACTTCACGGGCACGCCGCTAACCTTTACGATCGACCAAATCTTGTCGGTGAACATGGTACTCGCGCCGCTGTGGGTGACCGCGATCGTCGCCCCCTTCGTCTCCAAGCGCCTGGCCCCGTTTCGCTTCGTCGCGATCGCGTTCGTCGCGATGGCCATCTTCATTCTGGTCACGCACGGTAAGAGCTACTACCTTGCCGGAGCCTATCCGCCGATGTTCGCGTTGGGCGCCGCGGCATGCACTCGCCTCCCTCGGCTTCTCGTCGCGTGTTGGGCGGTCTTAATCGCAGCAAATGGAGCCCTCTCGCTACCGCTCGTGCTCCCCGTTCTGCCGCCGGCGCGACTCGAAGCGATGATGGACAACATGCATCCGCGGCCGCGTCCCCTCGAGAGGGCGGGGATTGGCGCGCCGCTGATGCAGATGCTCTCCGATGAATTCGGCTGGCCGCAGCTCGCGCGCGACGTCGAAGCGGCATATGCGGCGTTGCCTCCGGCCGATCGTGCGAAGGCCGCGCTCTATGCCTCGAACTACGGCGATGCGGCGGCGATCGACGTCTACGGCACGAATTTGCCTCCCGCGCTGAGCGGCAATAACCAATATTATCTTTGGGGTACGCACGGCTACGACGGCTCCGTGGTGCTGGCAATCAATGTCGATCTCGCACAATGGTCGAGAATTTGCGATTCGGCGCGCATCGTTGCAACGTATGGCACCTCTCCCTACGCGATGCCGTACGAACGGGATCGGCCGATCGTCCTCTGCCGCGGCATGCATCCGCCGCTGGCACAGCTTTGGCCGGCGTTCAAGCATTACGGTATCGAAAACCTTGGACAGCAATAACGAGCGCTCGCGAATCTTCGACTTCGTTACCGCCTACCTCGATCAGCTCGCGCACCTTACCTCGTTCGTTTGGCTCTGCATCTTTCCAATCGGCGGAAGTTTGCTGCTGGCGATCGTGCTCAACGGGGGCGTTTCCGAAGGCTCCGAACTTCTTGCCATTTATCAATCGGGAGCGAGCTGGGGGCATTTCGTAACCACGGTCGCGGCGGCGGCCTACTGCTTCGGCGCGGTAGCACTCGCGGCATCGCTTGCGGTACGCACCCAAGGGAAGCAACCCGGCGTAGGCGACCTCATTTCGTTGTGGGTTTTGCTGGTCATCGCTTTAGCGCTCGCACCAATCGTCGTTAGCTACCAGCGACCTTCCCTCGCGACTGCGTCCCATCTCGGGCCGCTCTTGGCGGCCTACGGCGTTCTCTTTTTCTTGTTGCCGCTTGCGGCCACTCGTTGGAAGAATCATATCGTCCAAGCGCGAGCCGCCATTCTGCCCGGAAACAACTTGGTTATCACGTTTGCTGCGTTTTTGGCGCTTGGCGCGGCGGTGATGATCGCCGTCATCCTCGCTCCCGTCGCAGTCCCTCGCATGCTCGGCACGATTGCGATTGTCGCGGTCGCGATCGGTTTTTGGACGCTTCTCGCGACTTTTGTTCTCGTCATAATACCCCGCCACTATCGGTTGCCGACGTTCACTCTCTTTGCCGTCGCCGTCGTCTTGCTCTTCGAACATTGGAACGACGATCGATTCATTCGCGTTTGCGAAGGTACAACTTCAGCTTCGTGCACGCCGGGCGTCGAGCCGCCCGATCCTGCGGCGGTCCATACGGCGTGGCCGCTCGATCGGGACGCAGTTGAGGAGTGGATGCGCAACGCGTGCCCGCGGCCGGGACCCTGTCCGATGATTTTTGTGGCGGGTGAAGGCGGCGGATTGCGGGCCGCGTACTGGACGGCGAGCGTTCTGTCGGCGCTCAACGATATAACCAAAGGAAGCTTCTATCGTCATCTTTTTGCAATCAGCACCGTCTCGGGCAGTTCGATCGGAGCGACCGCCTTCGTCGCCCTTAACAGCAGTGTTACCGGCTATTCGTATCGCTCTCAGTCGGACGCGCTGCACGAATTCGTTCACCAAGACTACTTGTCGCCGATTATCGCAGCGTTCGTCTTTCCCGAGGTGCTGCAACGCTTTTGGCCGGTGCCGATTCCCGCGTTCGATCGCGCAAAGCCATTCGAGCTATCGCTCGAAGAGACGTGGCGTCACCAATTCAAGAACGATGCGCTTTCGCAGGATTTCCTCAATCTTTACGCGGGCGCGGGTGGACCGCACATGCCCTCGCTCTTCCTCAACTCGACCAATGTCGAGCTCGGCAAACGGTTCATCGTCAGCAACCGTTTGCCGGATTTCCGCAGCGACGCATATTACGCGTACGACCCAACGGCTCTCTACCACATCACCAAGCTGCCCGTCAGCACCGCGATGCACCTTACCGCGAGATTCACGTACGTGAGCCCTGCCGGCGTCGTGCCGATGGGCGCAGGCTCAGCGTCGAATGGTTTGCCGTGGGGCCGGCTGGTCGACGGCGGCTATTTTGAGAACACGGGAGCCGCCACACTCGTCGACGTCATTAGTTCCGTGCAGAAGGCATTACACGGCGCGCCGAGGGGAGCAGACGCACGCATTTACGTCTTGCTCGTTCTCAACAATCCCGACCCCGGCGTGCCGAATACCGAGCAGGGCGGCATTCCCTCGCCGCCGCCGCGTCCACGAGGGACGCCCTACGCTCACGGCCGAGCCGTTGAGCAAAAAACGACACCATATAGCGACTATATGGCGCCGATCGAAACGCTCTTCGCTACGCAGGGAGCTCGCGGATTTGGCGATCGCTACCAGCTCGCGGCCGCGGCGACGGCCTCCGCCTGCGGCGGTTTCGTTTCGACCGCGTTCAGCTCGATTGCGACGAACACGCTGGCGGCTCAAAACCGAGCGAGAGCGCATCGCTTGCAGTTGCCAAACGATTGCGGCGGATATTGGGAGATCTCGTATCCCGTCATTGCGGAAACCCTGGGGGGAACGTCGGCGGCGACCGCTACCGACTTCGTCAAACCGGCACTCGGCTGGATTCTCTCAGATTCTTCAACGTGCCGAATGGACGATGCGGCCCAAAACATCGATCGCGCCATGCCCGACCATCCGGTTGCGCGGCTCCGCGCCGCTCTCGCGGAGAGCGATGGGACTAATCAGCGTTGACGAGTCCGATCGTGTGGCCTTGCGGATCGATGAAGAGCCCGATGATCGGGCCGTTGGGAACCTGATCCGGACCCATCATTCGCGTCGCGCCCAGCCTCTCGACCTTCTCGAGCGCGGCGCCGACGTCGTCCACGGCGATATAGAACGTGCAATGTCCGTCGTAGCCATCGGGCGCGCCGCCGATGCCGCCGTTGATGCCGTCGCTCGGCCGCTCTTCGCCGTTGGGACGCGCCATAAAATACTTCGGCACCCCCGGGCCACCGCTGTGGTCCTGCGTATCGATGTCCCAATCGAAAGCTTCGCGATAGAAGGCGATTAACGCCTCGGGGTCTTTCGTCATGATCTCAAAATGAACGACGGGATTTGCCATGCGCCCATATTCGCACGGGCCGCTTAAATCCCGCTGAAATAAACTCGCGTCGGCTCGCGGAGAGGCTGCTAATCGCGACGAAACGAACGCTTGATTCGTGCCGTCGCGCCTGTTTGTTTTGCTGCTCGTCATGCCGATGCTCGGCGTCGTCGTTCCCGTCACGACCACGCCGCAGCCCGACAATGCAGGACGGCTTGCGGATCGCCAGTTTCTCGTGCAGACGGCTGCCGGCAGCGGCTACGCGCGGTACTTCGGAACCTCCTCGCTCGATGGCGACGCAACCGTGACGCGGGCGCTGATCATCGTACACGGCGTACTGCGGGACGCCGACTATTACTACGACACCGGGGTCATTGCCGCCAACGACGCGCACGCGCTCGCTCAAACCTTCGTTATCGCACCGCAGTTTGTCGAGCGCAGCGAACTGGCCGGCCAGAACGTTTCGCCGCAGACACTCTACTGGAACGGCCAATGGCCCGGCGGCGCCGATGCAGTCTCGCCCGCACCGGTCAGCACGTACGACGTGTTCGACGCGATGCTCGCCCGGCTCTCGGATAAGACCCTGTTTCCGAAACTGCGCGAAATCGTGATCGCCGGCCATTCGGCCGGCGGACAAATCGTGCAGCGCTATGCGGTCGTCGGCAAAGCGCCCGAGCTCGATGCGAACGCGCGGGTGCCCGTCCACTTGATCGTCTCGAACCCGTCGTCGTACTTCTACTTTAGCGATTGGCGACCGTTTCCACCGAAGAACTGCGCCGACTTCAACCAGTGGCGGTACGGAATACTCGGCGCACCGCGCTACGTCGCCGGAACCCCCGCCGAACTTGAAACGCGCTATGTCGCGCGCCACGTCACCTATCTGATGGGCACCGCCGATACGAATCCGAAGGAGTCGGATCTCGACCGCAGCTGCGGCGGCGAAGCGCAGGGACCGTATCGCTTCGCACGCGCAAAGTATTTCATCGCGTACATCGGCAGCCGCCACCCGGTCGGTACCAATCAGGACTACGCCTTCGTTCGCGGCGTGCCACACGACAACCGGCGCATGTTCGCGTCGGCCTGCGGCCTCGCGGTCATCTTCGGCGGCAGCCGCGCGAGCTGCGCCTCCACGGGACCTATTCCTCACGCCTTGTCACCCTGAGCTTGTCGAAGGGTGAGCCTGTCGAAGCATTGTCATGCTGAGCCCGTCGAAGCATTGTCATGCTGAGCCTGTCGAAGCATTGTCATGCTGAGCCTGTCGAAGCATTGTCATGCTGAGCCTGTCGAAGCATTGTCATGCTGAGCCTGTCGAAGCATTGTCATGCTGAGCCTGTCGAAGCACTGTCATGCTGAGCCTGTCGAAGCACTGTCATGCTGAGCCTGTCGAAGCATGAGCGCCTTTGTCATGCTGAGCCTGTCGAAGCATTGTCATGCTGAGCCTGTCGAAGCACGCCCTGTCATGCTGAGCCTGTCGAAGCATGAGCGCCTTTGTCATGCTGAGCCTGTCGAAGCACTGTCATGCTCAGCCTGTCGAAGCATTGTCATGCTGAGCCTGTCGAAGCACGCCCTGTCATGCTGAGCCTGTCGAAGCATGAGCGCCTTTGTCATGCTGAGCCTGTCGAAGCACTGTCATGCTGAGCCTGTCGAAGCATTGTCATACTGAGCCTGTCGAAGCATTGTCATGCTGAGCCTGTCGAAGCATTGTCATGCTGAGCCTGTCGAAGCATTGTCATGCTGAGCCTGTCGAAGCATTGTCATGCTGAGCCTGTCGAAGCACGCTCGCCGGCGTCCTTCGACAAGCTCAGGATGACACACTATTGACATAATCCTATTGTTCGACGAGCTTCATCATCTCCGGCGTGTACCGCTCGCCCGACGTCTGCGCCGCCAGGGCGTCGAGCCGCGTCAATTGTTCTTCGCTTAGCCGCAGAGCGAGCGCGCCGCAGTTCTCTTCGAGATAGCGCACGCGTTTGGTCCCTGGAATGGGCACGACGTCGTTGCCGCGGGAAAGTACCCATGCAAGGGCAACCTGTGCGGGCGTGCCATCGAGCTCTCGCGCTACATCGCGCACGACCTCGACGAGCCGTTCGTTTCGGCGACCGTTTTCGCCGGTAAAGCGCGGGTTAGACCGGCGAAAGTCATTCGGCTCGAGCGCGTTAACATTCAATGCACCGGTAAGAAAACCGCGGCCGAGCGGACTGTAGGGCACAAAGCCGATATGCAGCTCGCGTAGCGTCGGTAAGACGTAACTCTCGACCCGGCGCTCCCAGAGCGAATACTCGCTCTGCAGCGCGCTAATCGGATGAACGGCATTGGCGCGCCGGAGCGTCTCGGGCCCGACCTCGGAGAGGCCAAGGTAACGCACCTTGCCGGCCTCGACGAGCTCCTTCATCGCGCCGACGGTCTCTTCGATCGGAACCGACGGATCGCGCCGATGCTGATAGTACAGATCGATCACGTCGATGCCCAGTCGCGCCAGCGATTCGTCGGCGACGCGTTTTGCATTGGCGGGCGTTCCGTCGACGCCTCGATTGGCGCCATCAACGATGCGAAAACCGAACTTCGTTGCGACAACGACGCCCTCGCGACGGCCGCGCAAGGCGCGACCGAGCAATTGCTCGTTGGTGTACGCCCCATAGACTTCCGCGGTATCAAAAAAATTGATGCCGAGCTCCAGCGCACGGTGAATTGTTGCGATCGCTTCGGCGTCGTCGGCGGTGCCGTACGCGAAGGTCATTCCCATGCAGCCCAGACCGAGCGCGGAAACGCTCAGGCCCTGCGTTCCGAGTTTTCGCCGTTCCATCATAGCTCCCAGACTCTACCCGTTTGCGAAGGCTTCCTTCGCTTGCGCACGGTTGCCCATCAAAATCAGAATGACCGATACGACGACGGCGGCGCCGCCGGCGAGCAGCCGCCACGTCACCGGCTCGCGGAGAATGAACGCTCCGAGAATCACCGCCACGACCGGATTAACGTAGCCGTACGTTGCTACCGTGGTTGTCGGCAAGGTGCGTACGGCATAGGCGAACGCGCTGTAGCCCAACATCGCTCCTCCGACGACGAGCCAGAGCATTCCCCACAACGACGCGCTGGTGATCGCCTCAAAATGCAGATGCGACGCTTCGCCGATGCACAGACCGACGATCGTCGAGACTGCTCCGCCGACGAGCATTTCGAGCGACGCGGTCAACGGATGATGTTCGCCGCTCCGGCGAGCGTACACCGAGCCCAGCGACCAGGCAAATGAGGAGAAGAGAATGAGTGCCGCCATCACCGCATCGGTGTGCGAGGGGCTTTTTCCAACCAACGCCGCAATGCCAATACTGCCAAGCACCACCCCGGCAATCGCCAAGCCGCTCGGCGGCCGGCGCGCCAGAATCGCATCGAGCAGGACCATGAAGATGGGCGAACTGGCGATCAGCAGCGCCGCGGTGCCCGACTCGACGCGGGTCTCGGCCAAGCAGAGCAATCCATTGCCGATCGGCAGCAAGAGCAGCGCAATTATCGCAATCTGCGTTAGTTGCGTTCGCGTCGGCATCGCCGGCTTTTCTTTTGAGAAGATCCATTGAATCGCCAAGAGCAAGCCGCCCGCGATCAGGTATCGGCACCCCGTCATTAAGTACGGCGGAATCGTCGCGACCGCAACACGAATGCCGAGATACGTCGAGCCCCATAAGAAATAGACCGCGATCAGCGAGATCCACGGCAAAGCCTCGGCGCGTCGCGTCACCCGTTGCGGTCTATGTCGGCGAACTCTCTTTCATTGCAGAACGCAACCAGTTTCGCAGCTCGGGCGAATCGGTGTGCTTGTGCACACTGCTCGCGTGTTGCGCGGCGGCTTCGACGAGCTCGTCGTCGCCATCGGCGGAAATTGAGACGGTACAGTTGCTCTCGCTCGGATACTCGCGGCAGTCGATCGATTTACGAGCCATGATACCCTCCTTCGTATTGCGGATAGAGCGGGCTCATGCGAGTTCAGCCTTGCAGGCGAGCGTTCCTTGGGCAGACACCGTCACCATTCTTCATGCCGGCGCGTTCTGCTTTCGTGGTCGAGAACCCGTTGACGAACAACCGGAGTGAATGGAACGCCGCCGGTAGGTGTCAGAGGTTAGAATGAAGTTGCTAGCGATTTCGGCCGTCACACTATTCGCATCTGTATGGCTCAACGGATGTGGCGGAAGCTTGGCGCCCCAGCGTCCGTCCGACGCGATTCCTCCGCTGATTTCGTCACGTGTGCCGGCGATCGTCCACCCCGACCGGCGCCAATCATGGATCGCGCCCGACGCCGCACCTTCGTCGCAACTGCTATTTGTTTCCGATCCGGGAACTGCCAGCGTCGATATATTTTCGCTCCCGGATTTCTCGTTGAAAAGAAAGTTGTCGAACTATGAAGGCCCGTTGGGCGAATGCGCGGACCGCAATGGCAATATTTGGGTGGCTCAATACCTTGGCAGCGTGATTGAATACTCGCATGGCGGAAAGGTTCTGAATACGATCGTGGTGCCTCGCGGCAGGCCGCTTTCTTGTGCGGTTAGTCCCGTCAACGGCGCGATTGCCGTCGTCGTGAGTCCCAATGACCGACCCGGCCGAATCTTGCGTTATTCGAATCCATCGGCTGCCCCGGCGATTTTGCGCAACCCCGTGGGATTCGGCTATACCGCTGCCGCCTACGATTCCAACGGCGACCTCTGGATTGACGGCTTCGACAATCTCGGCCACGCTCTGGTGTCACGATGCGGCGCATCGCGTTGCACAACCGTGAATCTGACCGGCGGGAGCATTTTCTCCGCGGGTTCGATGTTGTGGGACTCCGTCCACAACAACTGGATTATTTTTGATCTCTATTGCCACGACACCCCGAGTACGTGCAGCTATCCGGTCTCAGAGTCCGGTGCGGTCGGAACGCCGACGACCTACATGAGCGCGAGCGGCGGCGCGCTCTGTTATTTGCCTCAGGCTGCATTAGCGACGAACGCAAGGCGAACGTCCATTATCGGCGTCGACGAGGAGTATAGTTGCGGTTACGAAGCTAGCAGCGCAGCGAATCGATGGTTATATCCGGCTGGAGGGCTGCCGGCGAAATCGATCGGGAATGTCTTTGTCGAACCCTACGGTGTTGCGATAAGCAGGAGATAGTGAAGATGGCTTCACGGAGTGTGTGGTTTTCGGCGATGTTCGCCGTCTTGATTGAGGGATGTTCCGATCGGTCGATTCTGCCGACTTCGGTTTCGCCCGCCGCGGGCGAAATGCCCGGTGCGACCCAGCCACTGTTGAATCAGCCTCCGGCGAGCATGCAGATGGCATGGTTAATGACCGACGGCTCCGTGCTAGCTCAAAGCGGCGATGCGCCGCAGAGTTGGTACCGCTACGCGCCCGACGCGAACGGTGACTACGCCCATGGAACGTGGCGGCAAGCGGGCTCGCTCCCCGCCGGCTACGCCCCCAGTGCATTCGCATCCGACGTTCTCGCCGATGGACGTCTCGTGATCATTGGCGGCGAATACAATGTGGGCGGCTTGTACCAACTGCAACTCGTGAACCTCGGCGCGGTGTACGATCCCGTCACCTCGGCGTGGACGGCGATCGGGCACCCGAAGGGCTGGCGCTGGATTGGAGATTCACCGTCGAGCGTATTGCCCGATGGACGTCTTCTCGTCGGCGACAAACTGCACGGCTGGGACGCTTACCTTAATCCAAGAACGTTGCAATGGACGAGCGTCAGTGATACAGGCAAAGCGGATTTCAATGCCGAGGAGGGCTGGACGCTGCTATCGGACGGCACGGTTCTGACCGCGGACGTGCGCAAGGCGCCGAACTCCGAAATTTACGACCCGGTGGCGGGGCGCTGGAAGAGTGCCGGCTCGACGATCGCGAGTTTGAATTCACCCACGCCGAATCATCAATGTGACACGTACGGCCCAAAACCGAAGGATTGCTATTTTCCCCCCGGCGAGATCGGTCCGGCGATCCTGCGCCCGGATGGTACCGTGTTTTGCACGGGTTCGTATACGGGCCCGCAAGGTAATGGAGCGGGTCACACCGCCATTTATTATTCAACCGGTAGCAAAGCCGGGACGTGGGCCGCGGGTCCCGATTTTCCGAACGGCGATAACGCGGGCGATTCATTCGCGGTCCTCGAGCCGAATGGCAACGTGCTGGTCTTCGGCGCCAGTGGCGCTCTTTACGAATGGAACTCGAAAACGTTCGCGCAAGTGAAGGGTGCACGAGGTATTGGACCGCCCATTCTGCTTCCGACCGGCCAAGTGATGATGTTAGGCGCTCGCGAAGTCGTGCTCTATACCCCGAGGGGTAAGGCGAATTCAAGTTGGGCGCCGACGATCACAACCTATCATAAGACAATTGCCGCGGGCAAAACCTATAAGATCACCGGAACCCAGTTCAACGGGCTATCGCAAGCGATGTCGTTCGGCGACGAGGACCAAAATGCGACGAACTATCCGTTGGTGCGCATTACGACGAAGTCTGGGCAGGTGTATTATGCGAGAACCCACGACCACAGCACGATGGGAGTTGCTACGGGATCGAAGGTGGTGTGGACGTACTTTGACGTTCCAAAGGCAATTGCATCGGGCTCCGCCAGCCTCGAGGTCGTCGCGAACGGCATCGCTTCAAAGGCGGTCACCGTTACGATTTTATAAGAACCGCCGCACCGGACTCGCGCCGTCAGCGACGAAAAACTCAGCGGTGTTCGAAAACGATGATCCGGCGAAGCGCGCGGCAGGCTATGCTGCGGTCGACCGGCACGTGCGCGAGGGGATGTGCGTTGGACTGGGAACCGGCAGCACGGCGTATTGGGCGATCGAGCGCGTGGGCGCGCGGATTGCCGCAGGCGAGCGCATCGAAGCAGTGGCGACGTCGGCTGACAGCGAGCGCCTCTGCCGAAGGCTGAGCATCCCGCTCGTTACGTTCTTAGCGCGGCCAATGGCCGTCGCAATTGACGGAGCTGATGAAGTTGCACCGGATTGGTCGCTCACGAAAGGCGGCGGTGGGGCGCTTTTTCGAGAGAAAGCGGTTGCATTGGCCGCCGAAAAGTACGTCGTGGTCGTGACCGAGGCGAAACTCGTTCCGCTGCTTGGTCGATTTCCGACGCCCGTAGAGATCGTGCCGTTCGCGGCACCGTACGTGCGCCGGGAACTCAGCGCGCGCTTTCCCGGAGCCGAAATCGCTCGCCGTGGTACGCCGGGAGAGCCCTTCGTCACCGATAACGGCAACTGGATATTCGATTGCAGATTCGGCGAGATTCATCACCCGGCCGGACTCGACGAAGCACTTCGCGCCATCCATGGCGTCGTCGCGACGGGACTCTTTTACGGGATGGTCAGCGAAGTGCTCGTCGGCGAAGCTAACGGAGAAGTGCGCTCTATTCCGTAAACGACGCGATTTCATTCGCGTCCCGCAAGCACGTCCACCAGCGAGCGCCATCGTACGCGAGCGACCGCGCCTCGTCGGGCAGCGCGCGAATAGCGTCGAAGCGCGGCTCCTCGCCCGAAAGGTCGAGCCGACCGAACTGCAAGTTCTCGAGCTCGTCGTCGCCGGAGATCATATAGAGACGATCGTCCGATGCGAAGGCAAAGCCGGCACAACGCGTCGGCAGCGCAATTTCACGCTCCACGCTCATAGCGCCATTGAGAACGAGCAGACGCTGGTACGACATCTGCCCGAGGTACAGCGCCGAACCGTCGGCAGCGAGGAACGAACCGGTGAAATCCGGACATGGCGTCTTGCTGGCGAGATCGAAGCCGCGCGTTGGATTGACGCGATAGAGGTAGCGATTGTCTTCCTCGTGCGCGATGACGACGCGCAGCTCGTCGCCCATCGCGGTAATACCGTACGGGCGACCGGGCGCCTCGATTTCTTGGCGCACGTTCCAGCTCTCCGGATCGAGCGCGTAGAGACGATCGGTCTCCCAAGATCCGATCCAAAGGAGATCGCGCACGTACGCGAGTGGGTGGGGGCGCGGCGCCGGTGAGGGCCGGCGCGTTAGTTCTTGGCTCGTTTGCATGCCCGCAACAAGGCGTTTTCAATGCTAAAGGTTGCGAACGGCACGGCACGCGGCAGGCGCCGGCATCCGAACCACAAACATGTAGCGCCCCCCTCTCTTAAGGAGTTCACCAATGCTGCAGACTTTCTCTCACCGTGCGTTGGTTGCCGCCACGGCACTCGCGTTGGCGGCCGGCTGCTCGGGCAACGCGCTGACGCCCAACCAGTCTTCGTCGACCAATCAGAGCGCGGGCCGCGGTTCGCAGGCGATGCGCGCGCTGCCGGGTCCAACCGTCGCCGGTCCGGTCTTTGCGCCGCTTGCGCCGCTCAAAGTGAACGCACCCGCCGGATGGCCGGCGAAGAAGAAACAGGCTTCGATTCTCTTCGCCTCCGATGAATCCACGAGTGCCGTCCTGATGTACGATCCGAACAAACCGAATAGCGCGCCAACCGGATCGATCACGACGGGCGTTGACGTTCCCGCTGGGCTCGCAGTCGACAAGACCGGAACGCTATACGTCGCCAACGATGGAAACAACACGATCGCGGTCTACCCGAAAGGACAGAGCTCGCCGAGCCTGACAATCAGCAGCGGCATTTCCGGGCCGTATGGGGTCGGCGTTGATTCCAAGGGGAACGTTTTCGTCAGTAACCTCGATAACAACACGCTCACCGCATATAAGGCCGGTGCCACTTCGCCCTATGCAACCATCAATTTCAGTCCCTACGGTCAGCCGGTCGGCGTCGGCACCGACGGCAAGAACAACGTCTGGGTCGCATGCGACACGACCAACGCCGTTTTCGAGATTCCGGCAGGCACGACGACCGTGAACAATTCCGGCCTAACGGACCTCGCCGGACCGATCGGCGTCTCGTTCGGTCAGAAAGACACGATCTACGTATCGAATTTCTCGACCACGAACGTGAACATCTACGCCTACGGCTCGACGACCCCGTCGACGACGATCACGACGGACATCACGGGCCCAACGCTGAACGGAGTTACGAAAAAAGGCCTGTTCTTCCAGTCGAATCAAGACAGCAATATCGTTGGCTTTAAGAAGGGCCAAACATCGCCATTCTCGACGCTTGCCGATACCGCGCCGCTCGGCATCGCTTCGTCACCGCTCGTCAAGAAGTAAGACGGAATGATGACGCGCAGACTGCCGGTAATGCTCGCAGCGATGATGGTCGCCGCGGCACTGCCGGCAGCCCGCGGCACGGCAGCTGCACGTGGGCAAGAGCGCGGCGCAATCGTTGCAACTGCAGCGCGAGCCGCGATGACGCGCTACCATCTCAAGGCGATCGTCGTGCGCGTCACGTCTAACGGGCGCAACCTTTACACCGGCGCCCTCGGCGATTCAATGAACGGCGTGCCGGCGAGTCCGCAAATGCACTTCCGCAACGGCGCAATGGCGTTCACGTATATGGGGTTCATGTTGATGGAGTTCGTGGACCTCAAGAAGGTGAAGCTCGACGAAAGACTCTCGACGTTTTTCCCAACGTTGCCATTTGCCGATCGGATCACGCTCAAGAACCTTGCGAACATGACATCAGGCTATGCCGACTACGTTTATCAACCCGAAGTGCTCGACGGCATCACACTCGATCCGTTTCGCCACTGGAGTTCCGACCAGCTGATCAAGATCGGCGTCTCGAAACCGCTGATGTTCGCCCCCGGTACGAACTGGGGCTATTCGCACACCAATTATGTAATTTTGGGGCGCGTGCTCGAAAAGATTGCGGGAATGCCGCTCGACCGGGCGATGCAACGGTACGTCTTTGGTCCGATGGGACTGACGCAAACATTCGGTTTCGACACGCCGCAAATTCCCGCTCCGGTGCTGCACAGCTACAGCTCCGAGCGCCGCGAGCAACTGCGCATTCCGGCGCCTCTGCCGCTCTACGAGGAATCAACCTTCTGGGATCCGTCGTGGACGACCGCAACGGGCGCCGTCGAGGTAACCGACATCGCGGACATGACGCGATCGATGGAAATCGTTGGTGAGGGGTCGCTGCTCTCCGCGGCGGCGCATGCTGCCGAAGTTGGCGCGAATCTTGCCGGCTTCGGCCACCGCGATCCAAAGTGCCCCGTTTGTCGCCAAAATACTCGCGATGGGATGAACTACGGCCTTGGCGTTGTTAATGTGGGGCCTTGGATCACACAGACCAAGAATTTCGCGGGTTGCGGCGGTACCGCGGGCTATCTTCCTTCCCGAAAGCTCGCCATCTCCGTGGTGACAACCTACGCTCCAGCGGCCTTCGATGGCGAGGGCAACTATAAGAACGCGAGTGAAGCCATCTTTGCGTCGCTGGCCGCGCTGCTAGCGCCAGGCACGCTGCCGAGTCTCCCGTTATAGAAATTCCGCTCCTCGGCATTGCGCGCTAGCGCGAGCGCAGCTTCGAAATGCGCGCGCGCATTCTCGGGTTTATCGCGCCGCAACTCGAATTCGGCTTGCGCCGCGTGATAAAACGGATACGTTTGCAAGCGTTCGCGATGCTCGATCGCCTCGATTGCGGCTAAACCTGCTTGGGGTCCGTCGCGCTGTCCGAGCGCGATTGCGCGGTTGAGCGCGACGACCGGCGACGGTTCCAGCTGCATCAGATCGTCGTACAGCGCGACGATTGCCTTCCAATCCGTCTCCTCGGTGCACGGCGCTTGCGCGTGCACCGCGGCGAGCGCGGCCTCGATATGGTAGCGGCTCATGCGCGGGCCTGTCGTCGAGCGCTCGAGCCACTCGATACCCTCATTGATGAACTTGCGATTCCAGCGCGAGCGGTCCTGATCGAATAGCGCCATGAGGTTTCCGCCGGCATCGAGCCGAGCCGGAAGGCGTGCCGCGCCGAGGTACATCAATGCAAGCAACGCGCGTGTCGAAGGCGTTGCCAATGGATGCTCGGCGAGAAGGCGCGTGAGCCGAATCGCTTCGTGGCAGAGATCGGCGCGCACGACCGCCTTTGCCGACGCGCCGTGATAGCCCTCGCTAAAGATGAGATAGAGGGCGCGCTGCACCGTAGGAAGGCGTTGCAAAAAATCGGTATCGTCGGCGATGTCGAAGAGCGCGCCGGATTCTTTGAGCTTCTGCTTCGCGCGGGTCAAACGTTTCTCTACCGCCGCCGGCTTACTGACGAAGGCTGCCGCGATTTCGCGCACGCCGAAACCGCCGGCAAGCGCGAGCACCAGCATCACTTGCGCGGTCTCGGGCAAATCGTGCCGGCAGCACGAAAACATCATGCGCAACCGATCGTCGCGCAGATCGGTGGCTTCGAAAACTTCTTGCACGGCATTGGCAAGCGTCCACTCCGATTCGAGCAGACGCGCGTACTCCGGCGCAAAAGTACGGGCAGTGCGTTCGCGTCGCACGACGTCGAGCGCGCGATTTCGCGCCGCCTTCATCAGCCACGCCGAAGGATTGTCGGGTACGCCGCGGATCTTCCAGACTTCGAGCGCGCGGCAGAAGGCGTCTTGCACGACGTCTTCTGCCAGTTCGAGATTATGAAGGCCGAAGACGCGCGTGAGCGCGGCGACCATCCGGCCCGCCTGATGACGGAAGAGATGGTCGCTCGGCTCCACGTTACATGTCCAGTTTCATGACCGGTCGCACTTCGACCAGACCGCCGCGCTCGAGGATCGGACACCCCTTCGCGAGCTCGGCGGCGCGCGCCAGAGTATCGGCCTCGATAAGCGTGTAGCCGCCGACGAGATCTTTGCTTTCGGCGTACGGCCCGTCGGTAACCGAGCCCGACTTGCCGTTGACGACTTTGCCTTCCGCCTCCAACGGTTGCCCCCCATCCTTGAGGTTGCCGCTTGCTCCCAACTCCTTGAACCAGGTCATCCACTTTTGCATGATTTGCTGCGAATCTTCCGCGCTCCAGCCGCGCTGGCCACCCCGATAGAGATAAAGAAATTCTGCCATGGTTGCCTCCTTGTCGTCGTGTTGATGACCTAAAGACGTTTGAGGCGGCCGCTTGCGGACAATTGCGTCAGATGGTCTGATTCGCTAAGGCGGTCTGCCCGGCGAGAAGGCTGGGCAATCGGCGGAAGTGATCGAAGACACCGGTGAACGTCCCGGTACCGCTCAGCAAGAACGCGCGGCCGGAAAAAGTCTGACTGATCCGAGCAACGTACCACAGATGCGGCAGCACCTCGCCTCCGGTTTCGGTCACCGAACCCGAGGTCGCGTGCGGCGGAAGCGCGTTTGGAACATAGGTCAATCGGAGAATGTGCCCCGTCGCGACGTCGATATCCATTGCGCCGTCGCCGTGCTGCGCGTCGCGGATGGTGCTCGTAAACGCAATGCGCTGCGAGCCGGCCGCGCACCCCGAGCACGCCGCTTGCGCAAAGGTGTAATCGCCCACGTACCGCGGATCGTATGGCTCCTTGAAAAAGACTCTTCCGGCGGCCCAATCTTTGTTGGTCTGGTCGTTGCGTTGCGCAATCTGTGATGGCGAAAACTGGCGCCCGTCGCGTACGACGCGATAGTAAGAAACCTGTACGAATTTCCCGTCCTGAAATAACTGACCGCTGTCACTCTGCTCGCCGTGTTGGAAGGGGCCACCGTGCAGTTGCGTCGTGAAGTGGCGTTCCAAGCCGACGAAGCCGCGCATCTCTGCAGCGTAGACGGTCGAGGCGCGGCGAACGATCGTCGGGACGCTCGCGGGAGACGCTTGCGCCGCAGTAAACACCGCAACAACGGCGCATGCGGCGAGCGCGGTGCGCGCCAAGAAAAGCCCAATCATAAGCGATGCTTTCTTCGGCCTTACACGCTCGATACCCGTCGGCACGGCTGGTTTGTATTGAGGCCTTGACACAAAGGTACGGTTTGTATTAAGCTCCTGATACAATGCTGCTCGAACATTATAGCCACGCGGCGCTTGCCAGAATTCTTACCGCTGCGATGCTCCTCTTTCTAGGGATCTTCCAGATTGTCGCCCCACGCTGCTTCTGGGGACTTTCGATGTACTTCAAAGGAGCGTGGGGTCTGTCGATCGGGGCGCGCAGGGCGTTGGACGTCTCCCAACGCGAACGCCTCACGCGCGTTCTTGCGGCACGGGAGCTCGCCGAAGGCGATGCCGAGGCGCGAATGAGGTACGTGGGCGCATTTACCATCATGATGGCTGCCGTGGCACTGTTTCCTGCTATTCCCTATGTGCTGCCGTACGCGCTGAGCTGCTTAGCAATGGCGGCATCCGTTCTGACGTCGTACCTTCACTTCCGGCGCGCGACGGCGCGGCGAGTAGCGCCACTTGTCCGCCGCAGCCCGTGGCAATCGCTGCCGCCCATCGCCATGGCCGCAACGGCAATCTGTGCGCTCGGCTCGGCTGCGTTCGCCATCTATCCGCAGTTTCGCGTCGGCAGCGCGATCGTGGTCATATCGACGATTGCGCTGGTTGCCGTTGCGTGGCGCGTCGCGCTCGCGCCGGCGCTGCTCTTAGGCGACGATGCGCAGCTCGAGTATCTCGTCGACGAGCACGTCCGGTACTGCCGAGTCATGGGCCTGGTCGCACAGGCGTGCGCGCCGCCAACCGTTCTCGTCGCGCTGGCATGGGCGACGCTGCCCTCAAATGCGCACTTCTTTGACGGCGTAATGTTGATCGTGGCACTCGCGTTCGTTGCGGTTATGGTCATGAATCTCAATCCAATGCGCAAACGCATCGGGCTCGCGTGAACGGCTCGTTCCTTATCGTCGATGAAACGGCCGACTCTCCGCCGTACCGACAGATTGTGGACCAGTTGCGCGCGGCAATCGAGCGCGGGGAGCTGCGGCCGCAAATGCCGCTGCCGCCCGTGCGACAGCTCGCGGGCGACCTCGGCGTCGCGCCGAACACCGTCGCTCGCGCCTATGCCGAGCTGCAGTCGGAAGGGTGGCTGATCGGCGAAGGGCGACGCGGAACGCGAATCGCGGCGCGAATTCCCAATCGCGATCGGCACGCGCGCGCGCGCAGCTTGCGTGAAGCGGTCGAGCGATTTTACGCATTGTTGCAAACGCGCGGCTTCACCCAAGCGGAGATCGTTGCGGAAGTCATGCGCGCCGTAGTGCCCTGAACGAGCGATTCGTCTGGTTCGCGCTCTTCTTCCTCGGCTGTTATCACGGCATCAATCCCGGCATGGGATGGCTCTTCGCCGTCGCGTTGGGATTTCAAGAACGCCGAACGGCAGCGGTCTTGCGCGCCATCCCGCCGCTTGCGCTCGGGCACATCGGCTCGGTTGCGATCGTGGTTCTCCTGGCCACGAGTGCCGCATTTGTTCTTCCCAACCGCGCCGTGCATTTTTTTGCCGGCGCCGTCCTTATTTGCTTCGGTATCTATCGTTTGGTGCGGACGCGGCACGTGCGATGGGTGGGCATGCGCGTTGGATTTTGGGGCCTTATTCTCTGGGGATTTCTCATGTCGACTGCGCATGGCGCGGGCCTGATGCTTCTTCCCTTCGTCATCGCCGGGGAAGGTGCGAGGCACGCGCCGATGGTGATGCCGATGCCGGGCGCGACCTCACTTGCGCACCGCTACCTTACCGGATGGCTGATGGTCGCCGTACATACGTTTGGGTACCTCGCGACGCTGACGGCGGTGGCATGGGTCGTCTATGCAAAGGTCGGCGTTCGCTTCTTGCGCAGCGGTTGGCTGAACGTCGACCTCTTTTGGGCCATCGCGCTGATCGTAACGGGGATCGTCGCGCTGATTAGCTAATCCATCGGCCCCGGTCGAAGGAAAGGTAAAGGCAGTGCAGCTCAAACCCGATCCCACGTTCTACGCTTCGGCGAAAGATGCGATGAAAGCGCCGCCCGAAACACTTGCATACGTCGCGCTTTTGAGTGCGAACGGCAACGGGGTTCCCGATCGGCTTGCGGTGGTCGATGCAAACGAGTCGTCGACATCGTACGCGACGGAAATCGGCGGCGTCGACCTTCCGAATACCGGCGACGAACTCCATCACTTCGGCTGGAACGCATGCAGCGCCGCGCTCTGCCCATTCGCACCGCATCCTCACGTCGAGCGCCGCTATCTGATCGTGCCTGGCCTTCGTTCGTCGCGTATTCACGTCATCGATACCAAGCCCAATCCGGCGCAGCCGCGCATCGTGCGCGTGATCGAGCCCGAAGAAATCGTCGAACGCACCGGCTACACGCGTCCGCACACGGTGCACTGCGGCCCCGACGCCATTTATGTGAGCGCGCTGGGCAATGCCGACGGCGACGGCCCCGGCGGTATCTTCATGCTGGATTGCGACACGTTCGACGTCATCGGACCGTGGGAGGCGGAGCGGGGTCCGCAATATCTTGCCTACGATTTTTGGTGGCATCTCACGCATGACGTGATGATCACCAGCGAATGGGGCACCCCCAACATGATCGAGGGCGGCCTCGATCCAAATCTTCTGCTCGCCGGCAAGTACGGTCATCACCTTCACTTTTGGGACCTTCGCCGGCGCCGCCACGTGCAAAGCATCGATCTCGGCGCGGAGCAGCAGATGGCCCTGGAATTACGCCCTTCGCACAATCCGGAAAACACCTACGGCTTTGTCGGCGTGGTGATCTCGCTCAAAGATTTGTCGAGCTCCATTTGGCTCTGGCATCGGAAGAACGGCGCGTGGGACGTCACCAAGGTAATCGAAATTCCGGCCGAACCGGCCACTCCCGATCAGCTGCCCGACCTGCTCAAAGGTTTCTCGGCGGTGCCCCCGCTGCTCAGCGACATTGACCTATCGCTCGACGACCGCTACCTCTACGCATCGTGTTGGGGAACCGGCGAGATGCGCCAATACGATGTCAGCGATCCCTTCAATCCCAAACTCGTCGGCACGGTTCGGATCGGCGGCATTGCGAAGCGAACGCCGCACCCGGCGTACCCGTCCAAGGCGCTCGCCGGCGGACCGCAAATGGTCGAGATAAGCCGCGACGGACGCCGAGTTTACTTTACCAACTCGCTCTATCGCGCGTGGGACGACCAATTTTATCCCGACGGCGTAAATAGCTGGATGGTGAAGCTGGACGTCGCCGGCGACGGCGCGATGGCCTTCGACTCGAACTTCTTTGTCGAGTTCGATCCCTCGCGACGCGTGCATCAAGTCCGCCTGCAAGGCGGCGATGCATCGTCGGATTCGTATTGCTACTCGTAGCAGCCGCTCGCCTTCACGTATGGGGTACCTCGATGGGACGCGTGCGGTGAAGCGTTAACCACGACACGTTCTCGCGAATTGCCTCCTCGCCCAACCGCCGCAGAATGACGCGCGCGCGCACGTACTCGCGAGGATTCGGAGTACCGGCGTCGAGCACTTCGGCGAGAGCAACGTGCGCGCGAGCAAAGAGCAACGCCATTCGATCGTACCGCCTCGCGTGTTCGCTCCATCCGCGCTTGTCGGCGTATCCGCGAATCAGCGCCGCAGCCAGCGCGCAGTTCGTGGCTACGAGGGCGATCGCTTCGCTGGTGTAGCCGACGCGGGATAGCAACCCGACAACGATTGAAATGGCGACCGAAAGTACGATACCAGCCATTGCTATCGTCGCGGCGATGCGCTCGTGCCTGTGCTCGCGACCTCCCGCGATCCGAGCAAAGTACTCTTGCTGATCGACGATCCATCGATCGTCAACGACGCGAAGCCGGTTTACGGTCTCGGAATCCTCGCGTGGGGTCAGCTCTCCCACGGGTTCCGTAAGTGCGCGAACCGCGACGGGTAGCCAGTCGACTTCGGCGTGCTGCGCCCGCGCGATACAATTCGCGACGGATTCGTTCACGTTTGCCAAACGCCAGTACTCGGCGACTCGCAGCGCTTCGGCAAGCGCTCGGGAATCCTGATATCGTTCTTGCCAGGCCCCGTTACGCGTCACGAAATAAATCGCCGACGCTGCGCCGCTAAACGTCAGATAAGCCAGTAGTATGACCAATGGATGGTGAGCAAGGTAGAGATAGACGTTAAATCCCACCGCCGCGAAAAAGATCAGGAGGAAAATCGCAATGAGCGATCGCCCGACGCGTCGCTGATACCGTCCGGCAACGAGCTCCACCTGTATGCGTGTATCTGTAGCCTGTTCGTGAGCGTTGTCGCCCGCGAGGCGTAGAACGTCGCGATTGAACTGATCGATATTCCGCTTGACTTTGTCGAAGGCGTTCCTTGCTTCGGCTTCCAAAAGCATTGGCGGATAGAGCAAGCGCGTCGAAACCGAGGTGGTCGGCGGCGCATCATGCGTGGATTTCTTGGCACGTTGCGTTTGGACGTGCAGCACCGGCCCGGCGAAGGCCATATCGAACGCGTTGGACTCCGGAACGTATGGCGTCGGAATTCCCTCGAGTTTGAAGGCGACGGAATCTGCCGCGCCACCGACACGCCCATTCACTCGTCCATCCCACAAGGCGATCAGCTCGACGCAATGCTTCACGACGTAGGCGGCGCAGCGCGCGTAGATGCTCGAACGGTCTTCGTTTTGGCCGCCATCGTGCGGCACGACGAACGCTCGGTCGGCGCGCGCCAGCAGCGCGCGAAACTCATCGACCGATTCAGAGCTTTCGAAATCCGACTCGTACTCGGTTTGTTCGAACGGCATTGGGACGACGAGGCGACAGCCGAGTTCGAGCGCTTCGCGGGCCACCAGGCGATCCGCGCCTTCGGCGAGGGGCGACCATACCACGATGCATGTGAAGGGGTAATCGCGCTTCATTGCGGCGATCGCGCCGCGAACGGCGGATTCGAGAGCGGGGATTTGTTCCGTGCAAAGATCCCGGTGACCGGCAACGCCGACGTTCAGCGGAACCGGGCCGTAACCAAGGCTACCTGGAGACGCCGCGCGTCACCTCGGTGGTGCGGTTCCCTGGGGTCCGGGAGTAGCGCCGGGTTCAACCACGATGAGGTCTCTCATGCCGTCCAGGTAATGGAAGGCGCAGCCGATGAGGAAGATTCCTTTCTTTCCCAACGTGACCGGGACCGACTTCCCGGGATAGATGATTCCGCTGGCATAGCCTTTCCCGAGTGGGCCCCCCGATGGATTGAATGACAGGTTAGGGTTACGCGGAAAGTTCGCCGGCGGCCCCTGAATCTTGCGCACGACGTTGAACGTGTGCTCGACGCTGTCAATGTTTTGGATGTTCAGCTGCGTGAGCGGCGGAAAGCCCAGCGCTTGTGAATACTGCTGTTGGGAAAAGTGCCCGAACGTGCGGTGCCAGTAGTTGTCCTTGATGGTTCCCAGGCCGTCGGCGGGCAGCTCGACGGCGATCGTCGCGCCGCTCGGAGCCTTCGCTGTGAATGTCAGGTCGGGCATTCCGGGAACCGTAAAAGTCGTGGCATTTGTGACCCCGTTGCTGCCGGCGTGGCCGGCACAAGCGCTGGCTAATGCGGCCATCAGCGCCACAGAGAATGCTACGCGTTTTCTCATAGGAACCTCCAAGAGCACCGTTACTCGAGCCTACGGATAGATCGGTGAAATTGAACGTGCTATCCGGCTTTCCCTGCGAGCCACTCCGTCGCGCTTCACGCCGAGCGGATGGCGTCGATATGGCGCCGGATTTCTTGCAACTCCGGATGGTCCGCGGTAAACGTGCGTTCGATGATCGCCCGAGCACGCTCGTAGAGCGCGAGCGCTTCGCCGTTCCGGCCTTGTCCCGTACGGACCGCCGCTAAGCCGACGAGCGTTTCGGCCAAATCGACGTGATCGGGGCCGCGGGCGCGCTCCAGAATTCCGAGCGCACGTTCGTGCAAGGTCTCTGCTTGAGCGTATTGACCTTGTTCGGCATGGATTCTCCCCAGGCCGGCGAGACTCGGCGCAACGACCGGATGATCGGGGCCCAGGGCGCGCTCCCGAATCGTCAGCGCGCGTTGGTGCAGCGCTTGCGCGTGGGCGTACTCTCCGAGCCTCGCATAGATTTTCGCAATGCCGTCGAGACTGTATGCCACGTCCGGATGATCCGGGCCCACCGCGCTCTCACCGATAGCGAGCGCGCGCTCGTAAAGCGCTTGGGCCTCATCATAACGACCCTGGTGCCAATCGACGTTCGCGATGTTGTTGAGGCCGCGCGCGACGAAGGGATGATCGGCGCCGAGCACGCGTTCGGTAATCGCCAGGGCGCGCTCGTAGAGCGCCCGCGCTCCGTCATACTGACCTTGATCGAAATGCACGCTCGCCAGATTGCTCAGGCTCGTCGCGACATCGGGATGATCGGACGTGAGCAGTCGTTCGCGGATGGCGAGTGCGCGTTCGTACAACTCCTGCGCCTCACTATATCGGCCCTGATCGTAATGGACGTTCGCCAAATTATTGAGACTGATCGCTACGTGCGCGTCGTATGGTCCGAGCGCCTGCTCTCGAATTGCAAGCGCGCGTTCATGGAGTGCCCGAGCCTCGGCGTATCGCCCCTGACCGTAATGGACGTTTGCGAGGTTGTTGAGGCTGATGGCGACGTCGGGGTGCTCGGGCCCGAGCGATCGCTCTCGAATAGCCAGCGCGCGCTCGTGCAGCGCGTAGGCCTCGGCATAACGTCCTCGTTCCCAAAGATAGCGCCCCGTTCGGTTCAGAAGTCGGCCCGCCGCCTCGGGCTGCACCTCGTCGGCGCTGAGCCAGCGTGCAATCGCCGCGACGTGCGGCACGAGCCGCTCGCACTGCGGCCATCGGGCGAATTCGACCTCGGGAAACGCCGCGTCCAGAGCAGCGACCGTCTGCGCGACGATCGCGCCCGACTTTTCGCCGGATAGGGCCGTCCGAACGATCTCTTGCACCAGGCGATGCACGCTAAAGACGCGCATGGCGGCATCGAATCGAATGAGTGAATATCGCGCGAGCGGCCGCAACACCTCGACCATCGCGAGGTCGTCGGGGTCAACAAACGCCTGCGCGATCGCATCACCCAAGACGCTTGCACCGTCGAGAAAGAGTTCGAACGGAATGGCGTCGGCCGCAAGCAATGCCGCGACGTTGAGAATGTCGGCTGCCGCCGGCGATGCCTGCTGTACGGCGTCGAAATTCGCCGCCCAGGTTGCGGCAACGGTGTCGCGCGCAATCAAGGCTTCGGATTTTTGCAGCAGTGCGACGCGCCGCTTACGAAATGCGATGAGATAGGCGGAGAAGGCCGCGTTTGTCTCCGCGATGTAGGCGGCAGCTTGTTCGAGTGCGAGTGGAAGATTACCGAGTTCCGACGCTAGATCGCTTGCGGCGGTCTGCTCTTGAGGATCGACTTCTTCGCGGCCGGTTCTCGTGAGGAGAAATCGCACGCCCTCCTCAAGATCGAAGTCGGGAACCTCCAGCCCGCGTGCGATTCCCCACTCCTGAAAGACCGTTTCGCGCGAGGTGACGAGGACGTGCCCGTCGCTGCGAGATGGCAAGAATGGCGCGACATCTTCGCGCTTCTCGACGTTGTCGAGTATCAGAAGCCAGCCACCGGCACCGTTCAGCCACTCCAGAACCGCTCGGAGGATGTAGTCTTGATCGTTGGATGTCGCCGCGGAAAGGCGTAAAGCGGCGGCCATGGCAACGAACCCGCTCGTTAGCGCCGAGATCGTCTCGGCGTTCACCCAGAAGACGCCATCCGGGTACTCTGCGCGATGGCGCGCCGCATACTCGATCGCGGTTTGTGTCTTGCCGATGCCGCCCAAACCGCTCAACGCCGCGCGCCGACGCTCCACGAGTTGCCCACGAAGTCGCGCGAGCAAGTCTCCACGTCCGGTGAAGTAACGCGTACGCATCGCATCGGGAACCATCCACGGAGGCTCGAAAGCGATTGGGCGGCCGCCCTCGCGGTTCAGCGATCCCAATGCTCCCGGTTCGGCACCGGGTTCTTGTAGCAAGTGACGCAGCAGGTCTTGAAAACCTCGGTCGTCGTTGACGTCGTAAACGTGCCCTCGAAATACCGTCGGAACGAAGGGCGCGGCATCCGGCGTCAGCAGGAGCGGAATGATCCGGCCGTGCCACTCCGCATCCTCGTACATGAGGTTCCGGAGAATTCTCGCCTCCCACACGACGCCGCGGCCAATGCCACGCGTTTCGATCTCCATGAAGCGCCGAAGATACGGCTCGGTGCATACCATCAGCGTAAAATCGCATTTCTCGATCTGGCGTTCCATCCACAAAGGCCAGCCTTCGCTCGGAGCGCCAGGGAGAAATTGGTCGATGAACGTATCGATGCCGCTCGCACGCAACCGATTGCATAGTGCAAGAACCGCGCGTTCGTGGTCCGGCGAGTCGTGACTGTAGCTGATCAGCACGCTGGGACTCTTGCGTTCGTTCGTCTCCGCGACACGCTCGCGCTCCCCCACCCCTGACAGGTCGGCCGCGCCCGAGCGTTTTCCCTTCCCCCGGAAGCTTGCGCGTGGTAGAGTTATCGCGTGTGGCGATGCTTTGGCTCTCTCGTCGCCGCAGTGTGGCTGAGCGCTGCGGCATCGGGTGCGACGCCGGATGCGGGTCTGCGGGCTTCGATCCAGCGCGATCTCGATCAGTATTTGAGTTCGCGCTCGAAGATCGAGCACATTTCGGCAATTTCGCTGAGCATCAGCCTGCACGGACAAACCGAGAACATCGATTTCACCGCGGGCCGCGTCCGATACGGCGACGATGCTTCGGTTTCGCCGGAGAATCTCTGGCAAATCGGCAGCAACACGAAGGCGTTTACGGCTACGGCAATTCTTCAGCTCGAAGCTGAAGGGAAACTAACGATCGATCAAACCGTCGGGCGGTGGCTGCCGCAATATCCGGCGTGGAAGAATGTCACCATTCGCCGGCTGCTCGACATGACGAGCGGCATCCCCGGTTACGACAACGTTCCGGCGATGCTGGCCGCATATGCCAAGAATCCGCAACGCCATTTCGCTCCCGCGGAGCTCATCGCATACGTCTACCCCGCCAACAACCCGCAGGCGCCCAAGCCCACGATCGGCTACGCCTATTCCAATACGAATTACATTCTCGCTCAGCTCATCATCGAGCGCGCGACGGGGCAGAGTTACGCGAGTGAGATCGAACGAAGATTCTTGCATTCGAAAATTGGCTTGACGAGCACCTATTATTCGGACGCAGAATACGGCAGCGACGTGCTCGCTCGTATGGTTTCGGGCTATTTTTACAATCACGACGCGGACGACGCGCCGCTCGCGCCGCTGCTGGGCAAAGACGTGAGCGCCGACAGCGTCTCGTGGATGCAAGGCGCCGGCGGTATCGTCTCGACGCCCGAAGATGTCACGCGTTGGGCGCGCGCTCTCTACTCCGGCCCGATGCTCGCGCCCAAGCAACGCACCGAGCTTCTTAGCATCGTTTCAACAAGAAATGGCAGACCGATCGGCACGACGAGCCCTGGCGACCCGCGGGGCTTCGGCCTTGGCGTGGCTCAGATGACCATGCCGCGGATCGGAACCGTCTGGTTCTATGAAGGCGAAACCCTCGGGTTTCGCATGCTACACGTCTATCTTCCGCGGCAGGATGCCGTGATCGCCTTTGGCCTGAATAGCCAACCCGACTCAAAGGAAGACCACTCCGGGAAGCTCATGATGTCGATTTACGAATCGCTGCACGCAGCAGGAGAGCTGTAGCGCTTTTCGGTTCGGCTGGGCCGAGAGCGAAACATCGCAAGCGAGATCCCGGTACCTGGCGCATGAACTTCTTGCGTTTTGCGGTCGGCGCTCTCGCCCTTGCGGTGCTGACTGGTACGGCCATCGCGCGGGCCGACTCGGACATGCGCGTCGCGCAACTCGTCGCAGCCTCCGGACAGGCCCTTGGGATCTCATCGCTTGCATCGGTGAGCACGCTGCGTTTCGATGCCACGGTTTCCGCGGTCGGGCTGCACGGGCGGACAACCCAGTACCTCGACCTCCGCAATGGGCGGTTCGCCGAATCGACCGACCTGGGGTCGTTCATTCAACTCGATGGCTACGACGGACGCGTCGCTTGGAGCGGTGACGGCACGCATCTGGTCTGGAACGCCGGCGGCGACAGCGACCGCGCCTCGGAGATCAATCAGGCATACCTCCTCAGCTATGCACTGTGGAAGCCGCAGGCCAGCGGTGCAGCAGTCGCATGGCTGGGCACCAAGAGTGCCGGCGGCCGCAGTTACGATGCCCTGAGCATCACGCCGGTCGGGTCGAAGGTACCCTTCGAGCTCTGGTTCGATCGAACGACCCACTTGCCGGCGCGAGCAAACTTCGTCAACGGTTTCACGACGTCAACTTTGACGTTCTCGCAGTATCGACGCACGAACGGACTCAACGTCGCTTATGCCGTGCACGTCGATTCGAGCGACGGCAACAATGCCGATACGGCAATCACCCGCGTCACGTTCGATCCGCCGGGTGCGCAAGTCGCATTGGCGCGGCCTCAAACGCATCCGACCGACTTTTCCATGGAGAACGGCAAGGCATCGACGACGATCCCGATCGAGCTGGAAGATAATCACGTATATCTCAACGTCATGCTCAACGGTAAAGGGCCGTATCGTTTTATCTTCGATACCGGCGGAGCGAACATCGTCGATCCGGCGGTGGCCAAAGAGATCGGCGCGGTGGGCAGTGGCTCGGCGCAGGGCAGTGGCGTAGGCTCGCAAACCGAATCGTTCAGCTTCGCCCACGTTTCAAAACTTCAAGTCGGAGACGCAACGCTCACCGATCAATTTTTTGGGGTGGTACCGACGCGCATGGGCTTCGGAGTTTCGGCGGGACGGCCGGTCGACGGATTGATCGGCTGGGAAGTTCTCGCGCGATACATTACGACGTTCGACTACGCGAATCGACAAGTGGTGTTGAGCATGCCCGGAACGGCGCAAGGGCCCCCGAACGGGCACGTGGTACCATTCGTGCTTGACGGCACCCAACCGCAAGTCGCATGCACCGTCGACGGCATTCCTGCCGAGTGCACGATCGATACCGGAGCGCGCAATACGATCAGCTTCATGACGCCGTTCGTCACCGCGAATCCTCAGATTATGCCGGCGACGGTTACGGCGGCCGGCATCAATGGGTTCGGTATCGGCGGCCCATCCATCGGCAAGCTCGGGCGGGTGCAAACCATCGGGATTGACGATCTGCAGTTGAACGGCTTGATTGCGGACTACTCGACGCAAACCGCGGGTGCGTTCGCCGCGCCTTTCGTCGCCGCCAACATCGGCGGGAATCTGTTGCGGCGCTTCACCGTAACCTTCGACTACGGCCGCGAAACCATGACGCTCGTTCCGAACGCCGACTTTGCCCAAGCGGATGCCTACGAGCGCTCGGGCCTCTTTCTCATCAAACGGGCGAACGGTGTGATGGTGCTCGATTCGCGCCCCGGCACGCCGGCAGCGGCGGCGGGAATCGTGCGAGGCGATACGATCGATGCGGTCAACGGCTCACCCGCGAGCGCCATGCAGCTCTCTGATATCCGCAACCTCTTCGCTCAACCGGCGGGAACCGTCGTGACCTTGCAGCTTACGGGAAAAGATGGAACGAAGCGTACCGTTAAGGTCACCTTACGCGACTACGTGTAAGTAGCAGTCGGGGGAATCGCCGGCATCCGGCGAAAACGGCAAGGTGGGCCGCCCGAGCGGAACGGTAACGTTTCTGTTCTCCGACATCGAAGGTAGCACGCAACGATGGGAACGCGATTCGGCTGCGATGTCGGAAGCGTTGACGCGCCACGACGAGCTGGTGCGCCATGCGATCGAGGCACACGGCGGTTTCGTTTTCAAAGTCGTCGGCGATGCATTTTGTGCCGCATTTGCAACCGCACCCAGCGCGCTGGCGGCCGCGGTGCACGCACAACGGGACCTGATGGCCGCCGATTTTTCGAGCGTCAACGATTTGCGGGTACGCATGGCGCTTCATACGGGCGAAGCGCAGGAACGCGGCGGCGATTATTTCGGCCGCGCCGTTAATCGCGTCGCGCGCCTGCTCGGGGTCGGACACGGCGGTCAAGTACTCGTCTCCGGTACGACGGCGGATCTGCTGCACGACCAGCTTCCGGGCGATCTTGGATTACTCGATCTCGGTTTCCACGGCCTGAGAGACCTGGAGAGTTCCGAGCACGTTTATCAGCTCCTCGCGCCGGAGCTTCACGACGTCTTTCCGGCGTTGCGGTCGCTCGATCGCCTTCCTAATAATCTGCCGGCGCAGCTCACGTCACTGGTCGGACGCGAGCAGGAAGTTGCAGAAATCGACGCGCTGTTGAAGCGCGGTTCGCTCGTTACGGTAACGGGGCCGGGCGGTGCGGGCAAAACGCGATGTGCAATTGCTGTGGGAGCAGAGATGCTGAGCGGCTTGCCGGGCGGCGTGTGGCTGATCGATCTTGCGCCGATTTCCAACGCTTCGCTGGTAGCAGGAACCATCGCTCGAACGCTCGCGCTGCGCGAAGTCCCGAATCGCCCGCTCTTGGAAACGCTCGTCGAGTATCTCTCTTCGCAGAGCCTACTGTTGATTCTCGACAACTGCGAACATCTGATCGCCGAAGTGCGCACCGTAACCGCGGAGCTCTTACGCCGCTGCTCCGAGATTCGCGTCTTAGCGACGAGCCGCGAACCGCTCAACGTTGGTGGCGAGTACGTTTTTCGCCTGCCGTCGCTCAGCGTCGACGCTTCGGTTGGACTCTTCCTCGATCGCGCACTCGCCGCCGATTCGCGCTTCGCCCTCACCGACGAGAACGCCGAATCAGTCGCGGCGATTGCAACGCGATTGGACGGTATGCCGCTCGCACTCGAACTCGCCGCCGCGCGCATCCGCGTGCTCTCCCCTGCACAGATCGCGCAGCGCCTCGACGACCGCTTCCGGATACTGACCGGGGGCGATCGTAGCGCGCTGCCGCGCCGGCAAACCCTGCGTGCCGCCATCGATTGGAGCTACGAGTTGCTGGAGAACGGCGAGCGCGAGCTTTTCCGACGGCTTGCGGTCTTTGCCGGGGATTTCGGCCTCACGGCGGCGACCGACGTTTGCACGATCCAGGGGGAAATGGACGAATGGAGCGTGCTGGATTCCGTCACCGCGCTGGTGGATAAATCGCTGGTCGTCGTCGAACCGCAGGGCGAGGAGCGACGCTATCGTCTGCTGCAGTCCATGCGCGAGTACGGCCTGGAAAAATTGCGCGAAGCCGGTGAAGAGCGAGTTGTCGCCGAGCGTCACTCGCGCTACTATGCGCGGTTCGCGTCGAGCCTCTTCCATCTCGTCGATGCGCTCGAAGAAGAGCGATGGCGAACGCTCGTTGGCATCGAGCTCGACAACATTCGCGCGGCGGTCGAATCGACGATCTTCCAAGGTCATGAGCCCCAGGTTGGGCTTTCGTTACTCGCCGATCTCGAATGGGCCGAACTCATAACCACCGTGCAAGAAGCGCTGCGTTGGTACCAGACTGCGGCAGAACTTGCCGGCGCCATGCCGAGCGCGCTGGTCCACGCGCGTCTGCTGCGCCATTTGGTGTTGCTCGAGTATCGGGCCGGACGTCCGCTCGCCGAAGGCGAAGACGTAGCGTTGCGCTCGGTCGAGGTCGCCCGCTCGAGCAACGATACAAATGAAATCGCTCGCGCGCTTGCCAATCTCGCGGGTCGCTACCAGCGAGCCGGACACTTCGATGAGGCACAGCGCGCGCTGAAGGAGGCCTGGGAAACGCCGGAGCCGCTTTCGCAAGCCGCGACCAAGATGCTGTTGCGAGTGGGGGCCGTGCTGGATCTCCAGCAGGGCGAGATCGATTCCGCGCGCCGAAAATTCACCGAGCTCGTGCCCTTGGAACGGGAGGGCAGCGAAGCACACGCGAGTGCGTTGCTCAACCTTGCCGAACTCGACTTTGCCGTCGGCGAATTTGCGGCTGCCCGCGTGGCTGCGCGCCAGGCAAAAGAAATTTACACGCGCCTCCAATCGGTCTATCTCGTGCTCCTGCTTTCGAATTTGGCGGCTTATGCACTTGCCGCCGGCGATCTCGACGATGCGCGGGCCAATCTTCGCGAGGCGCTGCACGTTCAGAGGAAGACCGGCTCGGGTTGGCTGCGGAACGTGCTGGAAAACCACGCGCTGCTAGCGGCGCTCCTGCGCGATCACGAACGGGCGGTAGCGCTCTTGGGTTTCACCGATGCGGAATACGTAGCGCGCGGCGAAGTGCGCCAACACACCGAACGCCACGGCTACGCGACGTTAATGGCGCTGCTGGCCGAGGTCTACGCCGCCGACGAGCTTCGCCGGCGAATGAACGATGGCGCTCGCTTGACCGGCGAGCAGGCGCTCGCGCACGCTGCGGCGATACACGAGTAGTATGTCAGATTCAAAAACGGATGCCGCCCAGGCGATCGATGCGCATGGACGCTCGATCGACGATCTCCACGCGAAACTAGCTGCGATGCCTGGATGCGCGAAAGAGCGACTCGCGCAAGCCGTCGGCAAATATAAAGCGGCCCATCAGGCCTTTCAAGACGATGCTCTTGAATGCGTCAGTCACTGACCCTGGGCCGATGTCTCCATATAGTGATAGGCGTGCTGGCCGTCGCGGATCGTTAGGCCCCGCCGGCCGCCGCTTGTCGTCATTACAAACTCGGCTCCGCTAGCGCCCGCATCGACGGTAAAGAGCGAGATGGTCCCGTCGGGATTCTTTCGCGATGCTATGTGGCTCTTCCAAGCACCGAAGTCGAAGACGAGACCTTGTGCATCGCTGCTCACGTCAATGTGACCCAGCTCGGGGCTCGTGTACCGATGCGCGAGTTGCGCGACCACGGCCGGATCCGCAGGGATCGTCATGAGTTTGAGTTCCTTGGCGATCGCGGCCTTGTCGTTCGTTGCTGCCGCGGCAAGCTCTGCTGCTGCCAGCGGTTTTCCGTCGTAGAGCACTTCGAGCAATCGCCGCGGAAAGGTGTCGCGTAGGTCGCTGCCCAGATCGGAATTGGTCAGAATAACGGCACCAACCTGCGCCGACGGTATCGCCACGATGTCGCTGTGATAGCCGAAGAGGTCGCCGCCGTGATGGATAACCGACACACCGTAGGTTCGGTCATCCATCAAACCCATGCCGTAGTACAAATCTTTGCTCACCTGCACGTTATGGACTCGGCGCGCGAGCACGTTCTTTTCCGAGATGAAGCGCTGACCATCGGGCAATACGCCCTCGGTCAGTTCGTCTTCGACGTATTTGATTAAATCGTGCGCCGACGACCACGCTTCTCCGGCTGGGCGGAATGGGATCGCCAGGCTATTGAGGCCCATATCGACCACCGCCAGTGAGCCGTCGGAGCCGTTCCCATGGGGGCTCGCGTGATTGCCTGCGAGCGCCTTACGCATGTCGAAGGTCGTATCGTTCATGCCCAACGGATCGAAAATCAGCTGCTGCATCGCCCGATCGTAGGCATGCCCAAGCTCCTCGTCAGGATACTCGATGTGCCCCGCGATGTACCCGGCGCCTGAGGCCATCAGGTTGCTGTACTGAAAGACTTCGCCGAATTTGCTGGTCGGCACCGTGTTCGCCAATTGAACGAACGTCGACGATGCCGGCGTTTGCGCGTTCGAGTTGAAGAGCCAATCGAGGTCTTTTCGCGGCACGCCCGTGCACGCGCAAACCAAATGGCGAATCTCCACTGCCTGCGTCGTCGCGTCACTTCCGAGCCGGAAGGAGGAATACGCCTGGGTCACCGGCTCGTCCCACTGCAGCTTCCCTTGATCTACCAGCCGCGCGAGAAGCAATGTGGTCAGTCCCTTCGTATTCGAGGCGATCATAAAGAGCGTTCGCGCATCGACCGGCGCCGAATCGCCGAGCCGGCGTACGCCGAATCCGCCCTCGTAGACCACTCTGCCGTGATCGACGAGTGCGATTGCCACCCCGGGAAGATCGAGTTCCGCCATGCCCGTCTTTACAAACGACGCTATTTCCGCGATGCGCGTCTCGTCCAGGCGGTGAGCGGTTCGCCCTGCGAACGACTCTTTCGTGTAACTCGCGGGATGCACGCTCTCGGCGAGAACGCTGGCCTGTCCGCCGCGCTTTTCGAACGTCGCCTGCGAGCCTTCCAAAATCAGTGCGCTCCAATGCGCGCCATGGCGAACCACCACTGCGACGACCATCACGTGTTCGTTAGGGGATGTCGTATACTGATACTCGCGTTCGGCGTCCCAACCGTTTTGACTCGGTGAAGTCTGGGCGATTTCGAGGTTACGATGCATCGACGGGTCGTACAGCTTCCATGCAGCGGCAACGGCTGCATCGGCGTTGGCCGCAGCGCCGACGTCGACGATGGCGATGTGCGCGTCACCTTCGGGCGGGCTCACCACGACGACCTTGCCGTGCGTACTGGCGGACCAGCCCTTCGGAATGATGTAAGCAACGCCCGCCGCGGTTGTCGCGGGAGTATCCGCCATTGCGCCTTGCGCGGCAGAGGAGATCGGCGACAGCGCTGCTTCCACGAGCGCCAACACAAGAACGAGGGGCAGAATGCGATTCATACGTTCTCCTTTTGAAGGGCCGCTTGGAGCGCCGTCCCTATCGGTGCGCCTAACCCAGTGCAGGGATTCCAGCCCGTTGCGGTGCGGTAACGATCGTTGCTCCCCGACGCGATCGCGCGGAAGCAACTGCGTCCCGACGCGCCGTAGGCCAGCGAGGCGAAAAATCCCAGCGCGTGACCGGTGTGTTGCCCGATCCGCGCGGCGAGCGCAGCAAAGAGCGGAGCAACGGCACTTGTGCCCCCCATTGCAAACGTCGTACCGTCAAACACGACGCACGCCCCCGGCCATGCCTCGGCGACGAAATCCGGCAGGCCGCGTCCGGCTTTGTCGTTGTAAGCAGCGGCAACCGCGGCCGCTTCGCTTTGCCACGGCGGGACCGCGAAGCGCTGGCTAAACCCGCCGCCCGTCTGCGACCAAACGATTTCGGCTTGGTCGCCGGCGCTCGGCGAAAGCCGCGTTCCGCCGCAAGCATGGGCGAACGGGCTCGATGCCGGTGCGAGCACGTGAGGGTTTCCGTCGGCGTCGATCTCGGCACCGTGGTCGCCGGACGCGCAAAAAACGCTCACTCCAAGGAGCGCCGCGACGACAAATAATTCGTCGAGAATCGTCAGCGCAACCGGAGTCCAAAGGTATTCGGGAAATCCGAAACTGATCGAGAGAATCGAGGGGCGGTGCTGGTCGTCGAACAGCGCGGTGCGAATGGCGTCGAGCACGCCTCGTTCGTCGTCGGGCGCAGCGTAGACGACGATCTGCGCTCCGGGCGCGAGCGCGCCGACGATCTGCGTGTCGATGGCCGACTCGATGTCTTTCGCGGTTTCGACGTCGTGAACGAGCTCGGCGTTATCGACGCGCTTGACGATGGGTGTGGTCGCTGCAACGCCCTGCCGCTGCATGCACGCAGTGAAGTCGTCGGGCCTGAACTCCCCGCGCAACTGAAGGATAGCAACGGTTTGACCCGCGCCGTCGCCGCTGGGAAATTGATAGCGCGCAGCAATGTCGCGGGCAGAGGGAGGAGCCACGCCCGGTTGCAGTTGGCCCACGGCGTGCGAGCGCGGCCATTGGTGGATTCCGAAAACGCTTTGGAGAATTTCGGCGATCTCCGGGGGCGCATATAACGATTCCGACCGATGCCGAAAGCGCCGCTTGTCTTCGAGCTCATAGATTGCGGCGGTCGCTCCGAAGGCTTTGACGATCTTTTGAATCGGACCCGTCAACGTTACCGTGCGCCAGTGCGTCGCGACAACGTCGATCCCAAATCGCGCGCAATAGCGTTTCAGCAGCTCGACGTCGGCGGAATCGGCGCCGGTTTGTGCGGCGAGATCGTCGCGCAGCGCGTACGTTCGTTGGTCGGGGACACTCGACCCGAGAGCCAACGCCCGGTCGAGGTCAAGCGCGCCGCCGCGACGGGGGCGCAGCCACGCGGTGGCGAGCACGTCGCCGTCGTGCAAGTCTGCGACCGGCGATGCCGCGGGCCACATGCTCCGATGCGTCTGTGGGATCGGAACGAGATTCACATTGCCTCGCGCAGCTCCGCGCAGCGCGCAGACTTTTCCATACACGGGTTCTGTGCCGTCATCGCAATCGCCACCTGTTTCTGCTGCGGACGATATGTGATAGAGTTGGCGGCATGAAAACGTTCAGGCGCTCTATCCTGGCAGCGTTCGTTTTGGTAGGCGCGAGTTCGGGTGCTGTACTCGCCGCCCCGCTCGATGCGCTGGACCGCTTCGCCGGGACCTGGCAGAGTGAGGGGACCTTCCTCGATACTCCCTATAGCGATCCCGGCTCGACGAGCGCGACGACGGTCTGCGCCTGGTCGGTCGACCGGACGTTCATGATATGCCAGCAACGCGTCCTACTCAATGGCAAGCCCGACGCCGACGTCGCGGTTTACACGTACGACCCCACGCAGAGCGCATATCGCTTTTACAACGTGCGGCCCGCGCAGTCCACTTCGGCCACGATCACGATCGATGGCAATAGGATCGTCTATCCTTTCAGTTTTACCGATCACGGCAAGAACGTAACAATCCGAACGCTCAACGTTTGGGAGAACGCGAACACCTACAAATGGCGGACGGAGTATTCGACCGATGGCGGCGCGCACTGGACGCTGATGGCATCCGGCATATCCCGAAAATCTTGAACCGCGAGCGAAGCAGGACGCACGTGACGAGCTTATCGCGCGGGGCTTTCATCGGGTCGTCGCTTGGATTTTCCGCCTTAGCGGCAGCGGGCATCCGGTCTAAAGCGCGCGCCGCCGCAGCGATCGTTCCGGTGCAGATCGACGCCGGACGCCTAATTCGCACCGTCGTCGGCCTGCGGCCGTTTCGCGCCGCGGGCTTCGTGCTTCGCGCCGAGCCCTTTGGCTCGAAGATGCTGGTGCACAACTACGGTCATGGCGGCGGTGGCTTTAGTCTCTCGTGGGGGTGCGCAACGTTAGCGGCCGACTTGGCGGCGCACCGTTCTCCGTCACGAGCGGCGGTGCTCGGATGCGGGGTGATCGGCTTGACGACCGCGCGCATTCTGCAAAACCGTGGATGGCAGGTGACCATCTATGCCTCCGATCTGCCGCCGGCAACCACCTCGAACGTCGCCGGCGCGCAATGGACCCCGACGACGGTCTTTACCAGCGACGGCGCGACCCCCGCATTTCTCGACACGTTCCGCAAGGCGGCGCGAATCGCGAATCGCGCGTTTCAGCTGATGGTTGGGGGCGCCTACGGTGTCGGCTGGATCGACAACTACGCGCTCAAACCTGGCAGCCCCGATTCGACGATTCCGGAACTCGATTACGCACGCCGAGTCGGCATCGACGATCTCTATACCGATGTCGAACAGGTAGACGCGACATCGCTGCCGTTTGCCGGCTTCAAAGAAGTTTGGCGGTTCGGCACAATGCTGATCGAACCAAACACGTTTCTGCCGGCAGTCGAGCGTGACTTTCTCCTCCAAGGAGGCCGGATTGTCGTGCGCAGATTCAACAGCTCGACGGAAATTACGTCGCTCCGCGAGCCGATCGTCTTCAACTGCACCGGCTTAGGATCGCGGGCGCTCTTCAATGACTCGGCGCTCGAGCCGGTTCGCGGTCAGCTTTCGATTCTCGAACCGCAGCCGGAGATCAACTACACCTATTTAACCGGAGCGCTCTACATGTTTCCCCGCAACGACGGAATCGTTCTCGGTGGAACTTTCGAACGCGGCAACTGGTCGACTAACATCGATCTCGCGACGCAAGCACGTATAATCGCCGCGCACGCGGCGCTCTTTCGTCAGAATGTAAAGGAGTGAGCGATCGTGCCTCTGCACCGCCAAAAACGACGGCCCGATAGCGATGGTTGCGACGTCTACGCGACGCGAGCCATGGAAACGACCATTCCCAAACATCGCATACCGGCCGACGGCCTGCGCCCCGACGTGGCTCTGCAGTTGGTGGAAGACGAGCTCATGCTCGACGGCAATGCCCGGCAAAATCTGGCAACCTTTTGTCAGACTTGGTTCGACGACGGAATCCACAAATTGATGGACCTGAGCATCGACAAAAACATGATCGACAAGGACGAGTATCCGGCGACGGCTGAAATCGAGAGTCGCTGCGTGCGACTGCTCGCTCATCTTTGGAACTCACCAGCCGCCGCGACGACGATCGGATGCTCGACCACCGGTTCGAGCGAAGCCGCGATGCTCGGCGGACTGGCCCTCAAATGGAAATGGCGCGAGCGGTGCGCACAGCTCGGAAAATCGAGCGATCGCCCGAACATCGTTACCGGGCCGGTGCAGGTCTGTTGGCACAAGTTCGCCCGCTATTTCGACGTTGAGCTGCGCGAAGTTCCGCTCGAGCGGGATCGCCTAATCATGACGCCCGAGGAAGTCCTCGCACGCGTCGATGAAAACTCGATCGGTGTCGTGCCGACCTTCGGCGTCACGTTTACCGGCCATTACGAGCCGGTCGCGCAAATTGCCGAGAGCCTCGACAACCTCCAACGCGAAACCGGGCTCGACATTCCCATTCACGTCGATGCGGCCTCCGGCGGATTCATCGCGCCCTTCGCGCAGCCCGAGATCGTCTGGGATTTTCGCTTGCCGCGCGTGCGTTCGATCAATACGTCGGGGCACAAATTCGGTTTGGCGCCGCTCGGCGTGGGATGGGTGATCTGGCGTGACGCAAGCGATCTGCCCGAGGGACTCGTCTTCCACGTCAACTACTTAGGCGGCGACATGCCCACGTTTGCCCTTAACTTCTCCCGTCCGGGGGGGCAGGTTGTTTGCCAATACTATTTGATGCTGCGCCTCGGCATGGACGGCTACCGCCGCATTCATCGCAATTGTTACGACGTGGCTCGGCATATCGCTCGCCGCATTGCGGCGCTGGGCCACTTCGAGGTCCTCTTTGACGGCGATAGCGGCAACGGAATCCCAGCGGTATCGTGGACGATGCGAGAAGATTCGCGCGCGGGATACTCGCTCTTCGATCTGTCCGATCGCTTACGCGCGCGCGGCTGGCAAGTGGCGGCCTACTCGATGGTTCCCAACATTGCCGACGTGGCCGTCATGCGCGTCCTCGTGCGACACGGCTTCAGCCTCGACTTTGCCGACGCATTGCTCGACGACATCCGCCGGTCGCTGGAGTATTTCAAGACGCATCCACTGCCCAAGCCCATGACCGCGGCGGAGGGCGCCACCCACAGTCATGACGCCCGGGTCAAAGCCTAGCTTATGGGCCGAGCGCCAGACCGATCGGGTCGGCCAGATAGGGGCCGCTCACGACCTGAGCCGGTTTTTGTCGCGCCTTCGCTGCGTCGAGCACGAAGACCGACGCAGGGCCTTTGAAACTATTTCCACTCGTTGAGTAGAGGACCGATCCGTGTACCGCGACGGCGACCGGGCCGATCAGCGGAGGGTTTTGCGACGAGATCGTGCGGTCGGGCCCGCTGGTGCCGTTCGCGCTTGGCGAGTACGCAAGAATGTTATTATCGCCGGCATTGGCAACGTACAGTTCGCCCGTCGCATCGTTCGGCGCCAGTCCGGTCGGCGAGTTTTGCTGGCCGGATCCGACGATTGCGCGCTCGAGCGTCGGGCTGGTCGTCGGCGTTGAGAACTCGCTGACTTCGTTCGAATCGGAAACGTAGAGATCGCCCGACGAGTCAACGGCAACGCCGTTGATATCCGGGTGCCGATCCGGCAGCGCGATGCGTTGAATAGTATTCGCGGATCCGCTGGCACCGGGCGCGTAGACCGCGACGTAGCCGTTGGTGAAGCCGCCGACGAACTCGTTGCCCGCGCGATTGACCGCGACGGAGCTTGGAACGAACGGCAGCAGCAGCGTCCGAATAGGCTGCTCGTAACCCGTGGCGCCTTTGCGATAGACTTCGACCGATTCGTTTTCCTCGTCGGTCACGTAAAGGTCGCCGCCGGAGCCGATCGCGATCGGGCCGGGATTGTACGAGAGGACCAGCGACGACCCGGCCGGCGTCTGCAGCGAGCCTCCGGGGTTTCGCACATAGCGAAAAACCGACTTCCCATAAAAGTCGCTAACGTAGAGCGCGGCCGGATTTCTCCCGCGTGCAGCCGAGCCAATCTGGGTGGACTGCCCCTGAATGTGTTGCTGGAGCGCCGTAGACGACGCCGGAACCGTTGCTGCGCCGCTACAACTCGAAAGCGCCAGTGACGAAAGCGCTATTGCGGCCAGGCTACTGTGGAAAAAGCGTGATTCGAACATTGCTCAACTCCGATCGAGGCAACGGTCCTCTTTCAGGTTTTGAACGGGTCCCCTTGGAACCGGGTGCCCGGTTGAGCGGTCTCGCAAGCCGAAAGCGGCCCGCGGTTTACGAGGCTAGGCGAGAATTTCGGCCTTCAAGGGTGAGACGAACCAATTCGCGCGCTAGATACTCGAGCGCGTCGTCGGGCGGCTGCTCCGTTTTTTCGCTCTGACAAAGTTTGGCAACTTCGAGCTTCGCCTCTCGAATCGAAGGAACCCCACTCTTACGGGCGTGCCTTTCGGCAGAGCCCTTGATGCGGTTCCAAACGCGATTTATTCCAGCCATTTCCTCTTTCGACGTTTTTCGGTAGGTCAAATTTCCGCAGCCCTCGTTACGGGCTGCAGACCTTATGAACGATTATAGCATTTTTTTGCGCAGAACGGTTGGCTTGCTGCAACCTACCGTCTCGAGGCGCGTCTCTTCCGCGGCCCGCCGCCGTGACGTAGATTCCTTTAGTGTCGCCATCGTCTGCAGTTCGCCGACCACCATGATCGGCACTCCATTATAGAAGCGCATTTTCTACTTCATTTCCTCCTTTCTCATATTGTTTCACGTCACCTAAGACACCGGATTTACGCGCAAAAGTTGCAAAAGTTTCGTTTTATGCATCGCGTACGACTTTCGTCGCCCCTCGTGTCATCCTGACCCTTCGACTCGCGCTGCGCGCTCGCTCAGGACTGCCCTAGTTTATCCTGAGCCCGTCGAAGGGCGCAGGCACAATTGTGTCATCCTGAGCTTGTCGAAGGACGAGCGGCAATGAGTTGAGCATACGCGCTACTCGATTCGGTCGGCTTTCGCTGCAGGGCCGGATCGGTGTCGAGATCGATGTGGTAGAGACCGAAATCGCTGCCGTCGTCGAACCGCAATCCCCACTCGCGGTTCGACGTGATACTCCAGCAGAGATAGGCCTCGACGGGGGCGCCGCGCTCGAACGCCTTGCGCACTTCGTTAACGTGAGCCCGAAGATAGTCCGCGCGAGTGAAGCCCGGCACGCGGGCGACGCAGCCGTTCTCGATGATGATGATGGGCTTGCCGGGAAAGTCTTGCTCGGCTTCGCGGATGATAAGGTCGAGCGCATCGGGCCAGACGGGGGCGTTAGCATAGTTAAAGTCGGATGCGGCGTCGAGCCGGTGCAGCTCGCGCGGCCAAAACGACGGAACCCCCCAATAGTAGTCGAGACCGACGTAGTCGAGCGCCCCGACGCATTCGCGCGGACAGAGAAACTCCGGCAGTTTTCCGGCCAAACCGAGATTCCACCAATTGGTGCCCAACAACGTCGTAAAGATTCCGAACGCCTTGCGTAGAGTAAAGAGCGCGTGCAGCCACGACGATCGAGTCGCGTTCAGACGGCGCTCGCCGCGCAGTGGTACGAACTCAACGCGCGTTGAATCATTGAAAATCAGTTGCGCCACCCGCCTTGCGATATCGGGCTCCAGCCCTTCGTAGCGCGCTCCCTTCTTGTCACCCTGAGCCTGTCGAAGGGTGCGTTCCGTGCACAAGCCCGGCACGTGCGAATGGATGCCGACGCGCAGCACGCCGCGTTTGCGAATGCGCGCGATTGCGGGATCCATGTCGGGAACCCGCTCGTGCGAATCGGCGGCAGCTTCTTCGCGACCGATGTGCGCGATCGTCTTCCGATTGTCGGCGATCGGCATCTCCGGATGGTGACGTCGCAGATCGCGAATGGCGCGATCGACGATGTTGAGCAGCGTGCGACTGCCCAAGGCCATCGCGACCGCAAAATACTGCGTGGAACGCGGAAGCGGCGTGAGCGCAAACGCGTCGCCGGCATATTCCCGCAGCGTTACCTCGTCGTCGAAGACCGCATCAACGTCGCCGTGGCGCAGCGCTGCGACTGCATCCGGCATCGCATCGAAGTAAGCGATCGTTGCCGCCGGAAACCAGCCCCCGACGCTGCTCGCCGGCAGCGTGGCGGCAACAACCGCGATCCTTCCGCGCCAGGTCAAGGGCTCGCTGGGAAGAGCAGTGGTGCTCGCGTGCAGAGCGGCAAGCGGCGTGCAGTAGTACGGCTCTGAAAAAAACGAGTGCTCTTGGCGATCCAAGGTCATGGTGAGCTGCGCGATCGAGCAATCGACCCGACCGCCCTCGACGATCGCTGCTGTCGCAAAGCGGGCCACTTGCCGCTTTGCGGCCGCGGGCGATTGCAGCTGCGTTGCGTTGCGGTCGATCAAACGCTGCAGCCATCGAGGAAGGCCCAAGACAAGTGGGTTCGTGCCTACTCGTGCGTTCGGGCGACTGCGGCGAATCGCGTCACGAGCTTTGGCATGGGCACGGAACAGATTTGGAATGAGCGTGAGCACGTCGTCCATCTGTTCGTCGCCGGTGGCATAGGGCGGCTGCCCAGGCGGCATCGCGTAGGTACGCATCCAGAAGCCTTTGATCCAGCCGTAGACGAGTTGATCGGGCTCGTTGAGTGTTACATAGTCGGCGATGAGATCGCCGAGCCGCTTTGCGACTTCATCGGCGAAGCTCGCAAGACGATCCGGAAAGCCCGGATCGAGCAGCCCGGCGCCACGACCGGCGGCCTGGACGTGGAGTGGCCAGGTGTTGTGCACGAGCGTGACGATCGCCGACATCTCCGCGTCGCGAATTGCTTGCAACACGTCGCGATAATGCGCGAACGCTTCGTCGTTCCACTCGCCGGGTTCGGGCTCGAGCCGAGCCCACGAAAGCGAAAGTCTGAACATCGTGCAGCCGAGCCCGCGCGCCAGTTCGATGTCTTCAGGATAGCGGTTCCAAAAGTCGGTGGCCTTGCCACGGGCGACAAGCCCGCGTACTCGCTCCCAAACGTCGCGAATCTCGTCGCGCCCGTCATAGGCTTCGCATTGATGGTCGGCCGTTGCGACACCGAATTGAAGCATGCGCGCCACGTGCGCGAAATGCGCTCCGATACGTGAGTAACCCTGTGCGCGAGCAGGATTTCGCCCTTCGGTGAAGCCTAAGGCTGGGAAGGGGCTCGCGCCCTCGATGGAGGTTGCCGGTTTGAGTCCTTGTTCCTAATTCTCGCAATTCTTCTAGCGCTGCTTTGCATTTGGATCGTCATTCCGCCGTTTAGCGGAATAACGATAATTCTGGCGGTCGCCTCAATCGAACTCAGCGTTTATCTGTTGGCCGTCAATCTGCTGTTGCTCGCTCTAGCGTCTTGGAAGGCTCGGCGCATACGGGCCCTTGTTATGGGGATCTTCACCGCCAACTGCATCGTCTGCGCGTTACCGTCGCTTGCTCTCGGCGGCAGCAACGGCGTCGGTTCGATTTCCCACCGCAACGCTAACGTTCCCATTGTCGAACGCAGTATCGGAGTGATGTTGGGACGACAGCCCGCGAGCATTCACGCATACTTGCCCGTTACGTCGCGGCCCACGCCCGCGATCTTCGCCGTCTACGGCGGCGCCTGGCGGAACGGGACGCCAAGGAGCGACGCCGCGCTCAATCGAGCCTTCGCACATCAAGGTTATGCTGTCTTTGCCGTCGACTACCGGCATGCACCGAAATATCGCTTTCCGGCAGCCCTCGACGACGTGCGCTCCGAGATTGGGCTTATCCAAAGAAACTCGGCGCGGTACAACGTAGATCCGGAGCGCACTGCCTTGCTCGGGCATTCGTCCGGCGGCGAGCTCGCCGAGCTGATTGCGTTCGAACCGGGTTCCCGCGTCGGCGCGCTGATCAGTTACTCGGGCGCCGTCGATCTTGCGATGGGGTGGAAGTATCCACCCGTTCCAGACCCGATTGGCGTCCGCGCCGTCATTCAAAACTACATCGGCGACACGCCTGCGGGGGCGCCCGACCGGTATCGCGCCGCGACCCCGCTCGATCACGTCCATCGCGGCATACCACCAGTTCTTTTGATATATGGCTCACGCGATCACGTCGTCGACATCCGCTATGCTTGGAAATTCCGCGATGCTCTCCGCGCCGCGGGAACGGATGTTACGTTTTTGCAACTGCCGTGGACGGAGCACGCCTTCGAAGACGTCCCGTTCGGGTTACACGCGCCGCTCGCATATCGCGCGGCGCTGAACTTCTTGGACGCGACCCTCAGTTCGCAACGCCGTCCGCTCAATCCAGGGGTTGAGAAGCGCGTTCGTTAACTCAACTTCCGTGCCGCCGCGAAAGCTCATGATAATCCGCCACGGAGAAAAGCAGCCGATATCGGGCCTCCGCCGCACGGCGTGAACGCGGACGGCGTGCAGGACGTGCATTCGCTGAGCCCCCGCGGGTGGCAACGCGCAGGAGCCCTCGTTCCGTTTTTTCGCCAAGCCTGGGCTGCGCAGATTGAAACGCCCGACGCGGTTTATGCCTCGAAGGTTGGCGATACGGAAGTTATCGCTGAGGGTCACGACATCTCGCAGAGTCTGCGGCCGCAACAAACGGTAACCCCGCTGGTCGACGCGCTCCTTCCGGGAAGGGGGCTTCAGACGCCGTACGCCGTCGGCGCAGAGTCCGAACTCGTTCAAACGCTCGAGGCGACCGAAAGCGGCGTCGTGCTCGTTGCGTGGGAGCACAACCATATTCCGGATATCGCGAAGGCTTTTTCGAGCGAAGCGCCGGCGACCTGGCCAGGCTCGCGGTTCGACGACGTGTGGGTGTTCACGCGATCGCCTGACGGCACGTACGCTTTTGCGCACGTAGCGCAATCGCTGCTCAGCGGGGATCTTGCCGCCGGATCGAGCGGCTCGTCGTGACAACCGTCGCCTTAGCGACGGCGTGGAGCATACTTCAACGACGTTGCGGTGCTGAAACCACGCCATTTTTGGGGAGGTCGTGGCATACGGGGAACCGCGCCGAACTCACAAATAGATAACGATCAAGATTTAGGGCAAATCAAACCTTGCCTATGTGAGCGAACTAACGCCTTTTCCTTGTAACTGTCGTGTGGCACTTCAGTCTCGCCCAGTCGACGCCGATAACCCAGGACACAATGCTCTTGCTCGAAGCTCGCGCGGCGGGTTGGGCTTTAAACGCAGCGGTTCACGAACTCCGTAGGATCAATGTAGATCGTAAAGCTTTTGCGAGGAATGAAAGAATGAGATTCTGGGTTTTTACCGTGTTGATACCGTTTTGCACGATGGCCGTCGTGAGCGGGTGTGAGAGTGGATCTTTCGGTGCTCCCAGTCATGTTGTGGTGGGTGCAAATCCGACTGCGCAGTTTCTCGGACGAAAGTCTCTGGAAGCAGCGTCGACCGGGATCAGCGGCGATTTGCTGTATGCGTCGTCGTACAATACGAAGAGAGTTCTAATTTTTTCATATCCACAAGGCAAGCAGGTTGGGCAACTAACAGGCTTTCCAGCTGCTCTAGCCGGGCTGTGCTCGGATCCTTCCGGTAACGTTTACGTGACCACACAGGGCAACGGTGAAAGTTTAAACGAGAGCTACGTCTATAAGTACGCGCATGGGGAAACGACGCCGACAGCAATGCTTACTGATCCGGGACTCGCCAACGGATGCGCGGTTGATTCGCTGACGGGACATATTGCTATCGCGAACAACAACGGCCCAGGGGGCGCCAATGGAGACATTGCCGTCTATCAAAGCATGTCAAGTCCACCTACCATATATACGGATCCGAATGTTGGCATTTTTCTTTGGTGTACCTATGACGATCGAGGTAACCTTTTTGCCGATGGTGGTTCGCCCAGTAATATCGTCGATGAGCTTCCTTCGGATAGTAATGATCTATTAGAGATAACGTTGTCCAAATCCATCAATCCCGCCAGTATTAGTTGGGCGCGCAAGCAACTCGCCATTGCGAGCGGGCGCGCCGAAAAGAATCAACCACAAGTAATCTACGGAGTGAAGGTTTCCGGGAGCATCGGAAGGGTGAATAGGTCTACTACTCTATCGACGCCTAAAAATAAGTCAGCACAAGGCGAGGTTCAGGTCTGGTTGCAGGGCAGCACGGCCATCGCTCCAGGTTCTGGTCACCGACGCGAATCAAACGGTTTGCTATACTTCTGGGAATATCCGAAAGGTGGTATGCCGACGAAAACGCTCGTACCTCGCGGCCGGTCCTCATTCTATGGCGTTACCGTTAGCGTAGGCGACGGTGGAGTTTCGCCCCGTGAGTAGGTCCACATCCTCAGCAATAGGTGTCTTCCATGCCTGACTTTTCGCAACCAGGAATTGTTAACGCACTTGATCATGAAGTTAGCACCTCGAGCGCTGACAACTTCGCCACATTGCAAGCAGCAATTGCTGCCGCTCAGGCTAGCCGTAATCCCAACGGCGCGATCGTTCTAATACCAAGCTTTTCTGGAACCGTACTTTAGCGAAGTTGCGGTGTTGAAGAGAACGATTGGCTCGCGAAGCGCGACGTCCTCAGCGAGCAACTGACGAACCGCGGCGAGCGTCGCGCCGCCTTCTTCGGTTGCGTCAATACCTTCGCGCTGGTGAAGATCGCGCATCGCGTCATCGGCCTGCTTGTCGGATACCGCAACGGCGTGGCCGCGGGATTCGCGTAGCGCGCATAGCAGGAGACGGTCGCCGATTCCACCGGGAACTCGCAAACCCCACATTTTCGTCTGGCCGCCTTCGATTGCGCGCGCGAACTCGTCACCGCGTTGGAAGGCCGACACTAACGGCGCGCAACCCTCGGCTTGAACGCAGATCATGGTGGGCCACTCTTTTCCGATCCAGCCGACGCGCTCCAATTCGCTGAAGGCCTTCCACATTCCAACGAGCCCCGTACCGCCGCCCGTTGGATAGACGATCGTGCCGGGAACGCGACCCAGCTGTTCGATCAACTCGTATCCCATCGTCTTCTTGCCTTCAACGCGGTACGGCTCGCGAAACGTGGCAACGTTGAAAGCGCCCGTTTCTTGCGCGTACTGCGCGGCTGCCCGGCCGGCGTGGTCGATCAAGCCGTCGACGAGCTCGATGTGGGCTCCATAACCGCGCATCTCCTCGATGAGCATTTCCGGCGTGTCACGCGGCACGTACACGCGCACTCGAAGATTGGCGCGCGCGCCGTACGCTGCAAGGGCGCCGCCCGCATTTCCGGCGCTCGGTGCGACCAATTCGGGCGCCCCCAAACGCTTGGCAACCGTTATCGCAACCGACATACCGCGTGACTTGAACGACCCGGTGGGATTCTGCGCTTCGTCTTTGACGTAGATGGCATCGAGGTTGAGATCCTTGCGCAAGTTTGCGAGCGAAACGAGCGGCGTCGCGCCTTCACCCAGCGAAATCGGCTCCTCGTCATGGGCGATCGGCAGCATCTCGCGATAGCGCCACATCGTCCACGGCCGCGCAGCCACCGCTTCCCGCGAGAGCGTGACGTCGCCGTAGTGAACGAGCAGTGGCGCTCCGTCGTGCGGGCAGACGGTTGCCAAGGTTTGCGGCGAGCATCGATGCGCTCGATCGCGCGAGCACTCCAAGCGATCGGGCAGCACGCTACGCAGCGACTCGCTTCGCGAAACCGAAGCGTGTGAAAATGAAATAAGCCGGTACCGAGCTTAGAACCACCGCAATTCCGGTGAGTCCATCGCGCGGGTAGGCGATGCAGGTTGCAAT